>NZ_JBVJVK010000006.1:0-311592 GCF_055603705.1 Actinosynnema sp. NPDC037264
GCCAGGCTTTGACGCTTCTGGTTCACAGGTGGTGGGACGCCGGCCCGGGGGTTCGCACCAAGCCCGCCCAGACCGCCCGGCCCCCCCCCCACCGGGGGGGGGGGGCGGCGCCGTGCCGACTACTTCAGCCAGCCCGGGATGACCGAGGTCGGGCCCGCCGGGACCGGCTTCGCGTCCAGCGACGCGACCGACTGCGGCGCGGGCTCGACCGCCGCGCACCGCGCACCGGGTCGGGGCGTCTTCAGGTCGACCAGGTAGTCGTCCGTCGCGCCGCGGGTGCAGTCGCTGCGGTCGTAGACGCCGTGGCCCCAGCCCTCGTAGGTCAGCAGGACCGTGGTGTGGCGGCTCTGCCGGTGCGCGTTGGCGGCCCACTCGTAACCGGTGGCGGGGTCGTGCAGCGCGTTCAGCATGAGGATCTGCGGCGCGTCCTTGATCTTCAGCCGGTGCTGCGGGTTGTTGACCCGCTCCGGCAGGCCGACGCAGCCCGCCATGGCGGTGTGCCCGAGCGACGAGCCGCGCATGTGCGGCGCGAGCTGCCGGGCGCGGTCGACCAGGGCGGAGAACTGGCGGTGGTCCTTGATGCGGATGGCCCAGTCCTGGCAGAACACGGCCGGGAACGGGTTGTTCGCCGTCTCCTCCGCCGCGAAGGCCGACGCGGGCGTGCCCGCGCCGAGCTCGACCAGGAACTCCGACAGCGGCTGCCAGTCCGGGCCGTAGAACGCGCCGAACGCGGCGCCGATGATGTCGTCGGCGGACACCTTGCGGTCGGGGTCGAACGGGTCGGCGATCTCGCCCCGGTCGGCGCGGGCCAGCAGGTCGTCCCACACCTTCGCCACGTCCTGGCCGTGCAGGGCGCAGGACTCGGTGCGGTCGCACCACGCCACGAACTCGCGGAACGAGTCCTCGGCGGTCGCGGCCTCGGTCTCGTTGAACCGCCACGTGCCGAGGCTGTGGTCCATGTTCGAGTCGATCACCATGGCGCGGATGTGGCGGCCGAACTCCTCGGCGTACTGCTGGCCGATGAGCGTGCCGTAGGACAGGCCGTAGTAGTTGATCTTCCGTTCGCCGAGCGCCGCGCGCAGCGCGTCGATGTCCTTGACGACGGCGCCGGTGTCGGCGTGGTCGTAGATCGGGCCGCTGTGCTCGCGGCAGTCGGCGGCCAGCTCGCGGTTGTACGCGGCGAGCGCGTCGAACCCCCGCTGGTCGGTCGGGTAGATCGACGGCTGCGCGCGCAACACGTCCACGGAGCACCGGACGGCTTGGCTGCGCGCGACGCCGCGCGGGTCGAACCCGATGATGTCGAAGCGCTGCTGCACCTCGGGGCTGAAGTAGCCGTCCGCCCCCAGCGCGAAGTTCACGCCCGAGCCGCCCGGACCGCCCGGGTTGACGACCAGGACCCCGATCCGCTTCGCGGGGTCGGTGGCCTTGCGGCGGGCCACCGCGAGGTCGAACTTCTCACCGCCCGGCTTCGCCCAGTCGATCGGCAGGCTCAGCGTGCCGCACTCCACCTCGGCCAGCTCCGGGCACGGCCGCCAGTCGATCCCGCCCGCGCCGGGCGCCGCCGGCTGCGTTTCGGCCGACGCCACCGACGTCGTGCCGACTGCGAGCGCCAACGCGGTGGCGACACCGCCGAGCGCCCTGATGATCGGTCGCACAGGTTCCTCCCTAGTTCCTGTTCACCCAATCGGGTTTTCGCAGGCTTCCAGGGCAGCCGAACCCCCCACAACCGACTGAAGTCTCACCGACAATCAGCCCAAGGGCTGACAACTTCGACGCCTTTCAGCGCAAGTCCTGGTAGCGCTGGGTGATCACCCTGAGACCGTCAGGGGTCAACCGGCCGAACAGCCGCAGCCGTGCCATCCCGCCGTCCGGGTAGATGTCGAGCCGCGCGTGGGTGGCCTCGGCGGCGTTCTCCACGCGGAAGCGGTGCCGGGTGTCGGGCTGGAGCCGGGTGCGCGGCAGCACGTCGAACTCCGCGCCGGTGCGCGCGTCGCGGCCCCGGACCGACGCCCAGCCCGGCGCGTTGCCCTTGAAGTGGCTGGTGTCCAGCTCCGCGAGCCGGATGACGCCCGGCGCGGCCAGCTCCACCTCGACCCAGTCGTTGCCGTCGTCACGCCGGCGCGCGGTTTCCCAGCCCTCGCCCATGACGGTGGCCTGACCGGGCGCGATGAGGTTGCCCGGGGCGCTGTAGAACATGTTGCTGCACCCCGTGATCGACGCGCCGTTCTCCAGCGCGGCCAGGTCCAGCGCGTCCGGCACGATCAGGTCCGGGTCCGCCACGGGCGTGCCGAACACGCGCAGCCTGGCCACCCCGCCGTCCGGGTGGATGGTGAGCCGGACGTGCGTGTAGCGGCGGTGCGCGGACACCTCGAAGTAGTGCTTGCGGTCGCCTTCGAGCGGCGACCTGGGCACCACGGTCTCCCAGCCGGCCAGCTCGTCGGGCGCCGGGTAGCCCTTGGCGGAGGTGGCCTCGACGGAGGCGAACGGCGGGTAGTTGCCCTTGAAGAACGCGGTGTCGACCACGACGCCCTTGATCACGCCCGGCAGGCCGAGCCGGACGATCGCGTGGTCCTCGCCCGCCTCCCGGCGGCGGCGCGTCTCCCACCCGTCGTAGACCTGGCCCTTGTGCCCGAACGTGTAGGTCCGGTACTCCGGCTCGGTGGCGCGGATCAGGTTCTCGCGCTCGGCGAAGAACTCGTCGTTGGCCCACAGCACGCTGCCGCCGACCGCGCGGCAGGCCAGGTCGGGCAGTCGGGTCCAGCCGGGGACTTCCGTCATGCGTCTCCTCGTGTCCGGTCCATCCGGTCCTCGGCTCGGCCGAGGTTGCTCAGCAGCCGGCCGCGCGGCCGGTCGTCGATCCGCCGACCGCGCAGCCACGTCTGCCGCACCACGCCCGCCAGCGGACGGCCGTGGTAGGGCGTGACGGGGTTGCGGTGGCGCAGCGCGGCGCGGTCCACGACGAACGCGTCGTCCGGCGCGAACACGCAGAAGTCGGCGTCCGCGCCGGGCGCGATGCGGCCCTTGGCGCCCAGCCCGACCAGGTCGGCCGGGTTGGTGGCCATCCACCGGACCACGTCGGTCAGCGCGTGCCCGCGCTGCCTGGCCTGGGTCCACACCGCGGGCAGGCCCAGCTGCAGGCTCGCGATACCGCCCCACGCGGTGGCGAAGTCGCCCTCCTTCAGCTCCGGGGTGCACGGCGAGTGGTCGGTGACGACGAGGTCGATCAGGTTCTCGCCCAACGCGCGCCAGAGCTGCTCGCGGTTGGCCGCGTCGCGGATCGGCGGGCAGCACTTGAACTCCGTGGCGGTGTCGCCGATCTCCTCCGCGACGAACGTCAGGTAGTGCGGGCACGTCTCGGCGGTCAGCCGCAGCCCGAGGTCCTTGGCGATCCGCACCTGCCGCACGGCCTCGCCGCTGGACAGGTGCAGCACGTGCAGCCTGGCCTTGGTCTCGTTGGCCAGGTCGACCACGGTGGTGATGGCGTGCTGCTCGGCCCGGTGCGGTCGGGAGTCGAGGAAGGCGCGGTAGCCGGGACCGGGGTCGGTGACCTCGAGCGGGTCCTCGGCGTGCACGATCGTGAGGGCGTCACGTCCGCGCAGCCGCAGCAGAGCCGCGCGCAGCTCGTCCTCGCTGACGTGCGGGAACTCGTCCACGCCCGAGTGGATCAGGAAGCACTTGAAGCCGAACACGCCGGCGTCGTGCAACTCCTCCAGGTCGTCCAGGTTCGTCGGCACGATGCCGCCCCAGAACCCGACGTCCACGTGCGCCTTGTCCCGCGCCGCCTCCCGCTTGGCCTTCAGGGCGGCGACGGTGGTCGTCGGCGGCAGGCTGTTGAGCGGCATGTCGATGATCGTGGTGACGCCGCCGGCCGCCGCCGCCCTGGTCGCGCTCTCGAAGCCCTCCCAGTCGCTGCGGCCCGGGTCGTTCACGTGGACGTGCGTGTCGACCAGGCCGGGCAGCAGCACTTCGTCGTCGGCGAGCGTCACGACGGTCCCGGCGTCCAGGCGGTCGGCCACCTCGACGATCCGACCGTCCGCGACGCCGACGTCGGCGCGGCGTTCGCCGTCCGGCGTGATCACTCGGGCAGCGCGCAGCACCAGGTCCATGCACGTCACTCTCCCAGCCGGTCGGCGGCGATGCGACCGGCCAGACGTCGCAGGACCGGTTCCGGTTCGGCCAGGCAGCGCCGCAGGTCGGGCTCGACGTCCAGCAGGGCGTAGGCGGCGTCGAGGCCGAGCTCCGCCGGGTCGACGGCGCACCGGCCGGCCACCGCCACGACGGGCACGCCGCCCGCCGCCCTCGCCACGCCCGCCGGCGCCTTGCCGCGCGCGGTCTGGTGGTCGAGCGAGCCCTCGCCGGTGATCACCAACCGGGCGCCGGGCAGGTGGTCGGCGAACCCGACCAGGTCGAGCACCACGTCGATGCCCGCTCGCCTGGTCGCGCCGAGCACGGCCAGCGCGGCGAACCCGATGCCGCCGGCCGCGCCCGCGCCGGGGTGGTCGGCGTAGGACGGGTCGACCTCGTCGGCCCAGTCCCGGAGCCTGGCCTCCAGCTCCTCGACCTGGCGCGGGGTCGCGCCCTTCTGCGGGCCGTAGACCGCCGCCGCGCCGTGCGGTCCCAGGAGGGGGTTGTCGACGTCGGTGGCCAGGATCAGCTCGACGTCGCGCAGGTCCCGGCCGCCGAGCCCGTCGAGCATCCCCCTGCCGCCGTCGGTGCACGCGCTGCCGCCCACGCCCAGGACCAGCCGTCGGCAGCCCAGGTCGTGGGCGGAGCGCAGCAGCTCGCCGACGCCCCTGCTGGTCGCCGTCATCGGAGCGGGACGGTCCAGCAGGGCGGAGCCGGCGGCCGCGGCCACCTCGACCACCGCCGTGTCGCCGCGCACCGCGAAGCTCGCCGGGACCGGCCTGCCGACGGGCCCGGTGACCCACCGGCCGACCCGGACGAACCCGGCGGCGACGGCGGCGTCCACCGTGCCGTCGCCGCCGTCGGCCACCGGCAGGCAGCGCACGTCCAGGTCGGGGACCACGTCCCGCAGGCCGCGCGCGACGGCGGCGGCCACGCGCGGTGCGGTGAGCGTGCCCTTGAACTTGTCGGGCGCGACGACGACGTGCCCCGTCACGGCACCTCTTCGTACTCGCGAACGGCGGCGATCGACGTGCCGTTGGCGGTGTTGCCCTCGCGTTCGATCATGATCTCGACCAGGACGGGACGGCTGGTGCGCTCGGCCTCCTTGCGCGCCCACGCCAGGCCCTCCCGGATCTGCCCCGGCTCGGTGACCCTGGTGCCGGAGCACCCGTAGGCCTCCATGATCTTGACGTTGTCCGACCCGACGGTGTCGTAGTGGATGTCGACCTGGTACTCCATGTCGTAGCCGCCGTGGTCCTCGGCCATCCGGATCAGGCCCAGGTACTCGTTGTTCAGCATGATCAGCACGAACGGCACGTCGTACTGGGCGCCGACGGCCAGCTCCTCCACCAGGAACTGGAACGAGTAGTCCCCGACGATCCCCACCACCTCGGCGGCCGGGTCGGTGTCCTTGAGCGCCTTCTTCACGCCGATCGCGGCCGGTATCTCCCAGCCGAGCGGCCCGGCCTGCCCGCACACCTGGTAGTGCCGGGGTTTGTGCGCCTTCTGGTGCTGGCCGGACCAGATCTGGTACAGCCCGATCGCGGTGACGAAGTAGGTGTCCGGGCCGTAGAACTCGTTGATCTCCTTGAACACCCGCGGCGCTTTCACCGGCACGGTGTCGAAGTCCTCGCGGCGCAACAGGGTCGCCTTCAGCTCGCGGGTCCGCGCCGTCCAGGCGTTGTCCGGCCGGGGACCGGTCCTGGCCTTCGCCAGGGCGAGCAACGCCCGCAGGAACGCCTTCACGTCCGAGACCACGCCCAGGTCGGGCCCGAAGACCTTGCCGAGCTGCGTCGGCTCGACGTCGACGTGGACGAACTTCCGGTCGCCCCGGTACGTCGCCAGGTCACCCGTGTGCCGGTCGCCGAACCGCGCGCCCAGCGCCACCACCAGGTCGCTCTCCAGGAACGACGCGTTGCCGTACCGCTGGGACGTCTGGATGCCCGTCATGCCCGCGTACAGCGGGTGGTCCTCGTCGACCGCGCCCTTGCCCATCAACGTGGCCTGGATCGGCACGTTCAGGTGCTCGGCCACCGCCAGCAGCTCCTCGTGCGCCTCGGCGAGGATCACGCCGCCGCCCGCGAGGAGCAACGGCCGTTCGGCGGCCAGGAGCAGGTCCAGCGCCCGGGCCACGCGGGCCGGGTGCGGTTGCGGCCGGGTGACGGGCAGCGGCGCGTCGATGGTGTGGTCCCACTCGATCTCCTGCTTCTGCACGTCGATCGGCAGGTCGATCAGCACCGGCCCCGGCCGGCCGGACCGCGCGATCCGGAACGCCTCCCGGAAGATCCACGGCGCCTGCGCGGCCTCCTTGACCTGCACCGCCCACTTGGTCACGGGCGCGGCGACCGCCACGATGTCGACCGCCTGGAACGCCTCCTGGTGCAGCTTGGACGTGGCCGCCTGCCCGGTGACGCACAGGATCGGCACGGAGTCGGCCTGCGCGGTGTAGAGGCCGGTGATCATGTTGGTGCCGGCCGGGCCGGACGTGCCGATGGCCACGCCGACGTTGCCGGTCGTGCGCGACCAGCCGTCGGCCATGTGCGTGGCGCCTTCCTCGTGCCGCACGATCAGGTGCTCGATCGCGCCGTCTTCCTCCATCGCCTTGTAGAGCGGCAGGATCGCCGCTCCGGGGCAGCCGAAGACCGTGTCGACCCCCTCGCTCTTGAGGACCTCCACGACCGCTTGCATGACGGGTACCCGAGCCATCAGGCCCTCCCGGACAGGTTCTCGATGACCTTCAACAACGCCGAGTGGTCGAGGGATCCGTACCCCTGTGCCCGGCCGGACGCGAAGAGCTGGGCGATCAGCCCCGTCACCGGTAGTGCGAGGTCGACCTGGCGGGCCGCGGCCAGCGCGATCCCCATGTCCTTGTGGTGCAGGTCGATGCGGAAACCCGGCTGGAACTCGCGCGCGATCATCGCGTCGCGCTTGAGGTCCAGGACCCGGTTGGCGGCCAGCCCGCCGGCGAGGACGTCCAGACCCGCCTTGGCGTCCACCCCGGAGGCCTCCAGCAGCACGATCGCCTCGGCCACCAGGGCGTAGATGCCGCCGACCACGAGCTGGTTCGCGGCCTTCACCACCTGGCCCGCGCCGTGCGGGCCGACGTGGACGACGGTCTTGCCCAGCACGTCGAGGACCGGTTTCGCGGCGGCGAAGTCGGCCTCGCCACCCCCGACCATGATCGACAAGGTGGCCTGCCGCGCGCCGGTCTCACCGCCGGACACCGGCGCGTCGAGCACGCGGACGCCGCGCTTCGCGCCCTCCTCGGCCACGGCGAGGGACGTCTCCGGGCGGATGGTGCTCATGTCGACCAGGAGCGTGCCCCGGTCGACCGCGTCGAGGACCGTGCCCAGGACGACGTCTTCCACCTGCGGGTGGTCGGGCAGCATGGTGATGACGACTTCGGCGTCCGCCACCGCGTCACGCGCGCTCGCCGCCGCCGTGCCGCCCGCCGCGGTGAGCTTGTCGAGCGCGTCCCGGCTCAGGTCGAAGCCGGTGACCCGGTGGCCCGCGGCGACCAGGTGCGCGGACATGGGCGTGCCCATGATGCCCAGGCCGATGAACCCGATCCTGCTCATCGCCGTCCCTCCTCGGTGAGCCAGTCGAAGCCGCCGGTCCGCGCGTGGTACTCCAGGCCGACGTAGCCCTGGTAGCCGTTGGCCTCGAGCTTGGCCAGGTAGCCGAAGACGTCGAGCTGTCCCGTGCCCGGCTCGCTGCGGCCCGGCGCGTCGGCGATCTGCACGTGGCCGATGCGGTCCACGTGGTCGGAGACGACGGCGTCGAGGTCGTCCCCGTTGACGGCGAGGTGGTAGAGGTCGGCCAGCAGCGCCACGTTGTCGCGGCCGACCTGGTCGACGACCTCCAGCGCGTCCGCGGCGGTGAGCAGCGGGTACTCCGGCGCGCCGGAGAGCGGCTCCAGCAGGACCACCGCGCCGATCTCCGCGGCCACGTCGGCGGTGTACGCGAGGTTGTCCAGCGCGGTGTCCGTGGTGGGGAAGTTGCCGTGCAGGGCGTTGAACGCGCGGCAGCCGAGCCGGCCCGCGATGCCGGCCGCGATCTCGACGTTGGCGCGGAACTCCGACTGCCTCCCGGGCCACGCCACCAGGCCCCGGTCGCCGGCGGGCAGGTCGCCCGCGAAGAAGTTGAGCCCGACGAGCCGCACGCCCGCGTCGGCCACGGCCGCCTCGAACGCCTCGATCTCGCGGGACGGGGGCACGGCTTCGGCGAACGGCCACCAGAACTCGACCGCGTCGAACCCGGCCGCCCGAGCCGCGGCGGGTCGTTCCAGCACCGGTAGGTCGGTGAACAGGATCGACAGGTTGACGTCGTAGCGCATGAGGAGCTTCCTTCCACAATGCGGAAGCTAACTTCCGTACATCGAGAGACTAGGCAGGTCCTCGACGGCGGCGCAAGACTGTTGACACGCTCGGAGGCGCGCTCGTACCGTCCCTCCTTGCGGAAAGGTGATTCCGCGATACAGAAAAGGGAGCCTTGGTGCCCGATCTGGAAGGGTTCAACTCCGCGCCCGCGGCCGAGCTCCGCCCCCTGCTCACCGACTGCCTCGCCGTGCCGCGCTGGGTCGACGCGCTGCTCGCCGGCCGCCCCTACGCCGACGTGGACGCGCTGCTCGCCGCCTCGGACCGGCACGCGGACCTGACCGACGACGAGGTCCTGACCGCCATCGGCGGTCACCCGCGCATCGGGGAGCAGGCCTCGGGGGGCGGGGTGGCCGCGAAGTGGTCGGCCGACGAGCAGTCCGGCGTCGGCGCGTCCCTCGGCGACCGGCTCTTCGCCGCCAACGCCGCCTACGAGGACCGGTTCGGGCACATCTACCTGGTGTGCGCGACCGGGCTGAGCGGTGAGCGGATGCTGGCCGACCTGGCCGAGAGGATGGCCAACCCGCCGGACGTGGAGCTGCGCGTGGTGAACCGGGAGCTCGCGAAGATCGCGGCGCTGCGGCTGAGGAAGGTGCTGGCATGACGACGCTGTCCACCCACGTGCTCGACGCCGAGGCCGGCCGGCCGCGCGTCGGCGTGCCGGTCCGGTTGGCGCGCGACGGCGAGGTGCTGGCCGAGGGCGTCACCGACGACGACGGCCGGCTGCGGTTCGCGCGCGAGCTGTCGCCCGGCGTGCACCGGCTGACGTTCGAGGTCGACACGCCGTTCTACCCGGAGGTCACCGTCGCGTTCCGGGTCACCGGCGACCCGCCGCACCTGCACGTGCCGATCCTGTTGAGCCCGTACGCGTTCACGACCTACCGAGGGAGCTGACCGATGGCCATCGTCCTGGGGCCCAACCAGTACGGGAAGGCGGAGAACCGCCTCGTCACGGTGACCCGCAACGGCCCCGTGCACACCATCAAGGACCTCACGGTCAGCACCTCCCTGCGCGGCGACCTGGCGGACACCCACCTGACCGGCGACAACTCGAAGGTGCTGGCGACCGACACGCAGAAGAACACCGTCTACGCCTTCGCCAAGCAGGCGCCGGTCGGCGAGATCGAGGACTTCGCGCTGCGCCTGGGCCGGCACTTCGTCTCGTCGCAGGAGGCGATCACCGGCGCCCGCGTGCTCGTCGACGAGCACGCGTGGGAGCGCATCGAGGGCAACGACCACTCGTTCGTGCAAGGCAGCAACGAGAAGCGCACGACCGCGGTGACGGTCGAGGGCGAGCGCGCGTGGGTGGTGTCGGGCGTGCGGGACATGGTGGTGCTCAAGTCGACCGGGTCGGAGTTCCACGGCTTCCCGCGTGACGAGTACACGACGTTGAAGGAGACCTACGACCGGATCCTGGCCACCTCGGTCACCGCGCGGTGGCGCTACCAGGGCGACGGGATCGACTGGGCGAAGAGCTTCGCCGAGATCCGCCGGCTGCTGCTGGCCACGTTCGCGGCCAAGCACAGCCTGTCGTTGCAGCAGACCCTGTACGCGATGGGCGAGGCGGTGCTGCGGGCCCGGCCGGAGGTGGCGGAGGTGCGGCTGTCGATGCCGAACAAGCACCACTTCGCGGTGGACCTGTCGCCGTTCGGGCTGGAGAACGACAACGAGGTGTTCTACGCCGCCGACCGGCCGTACGGGCTGATCGAGGGCGCCGTGCTGCGTGACGACGCGGAGGACGCCGGCTCGGCCTGGCACACCCTGCCGACGTTCTGAAAGCGGGTCGCGGACCGTGCTCCCGGACCGGGGAGCACGGTCTAGTGGCCCGTCACCTTCTTGTGCAGGGCCATGCGCTGCAACCGCCAGGCGTGGAACAGGTCGGCCTCCTCGTACCAGTCCACGACGGTCGGCCGGCGGGCGGTGAACATGAACTCCAGCAGGATCTCGCGGTACGTCGTCAGCGGCACGGCCACGCCCGGCGGGAAGTCGGTGTAGGTCTCGTCCACGTACGGCGCGTCCGGCTCGCCCTTGGGCCAGCCGGTGAACTCGTCGTCCACGTAGTTCAGGTAGCCCCACGCGCCGCGGACGGCGAGCACCAGGTTGTGGTCGCTCTCCCCCTCGGCGTCGGGCGCGCGGCCGAAGTGCTCCAGCATCCCGTCGTTGCACTCGGGCCGCGCCAGGGCGGCGATCAGCACGTCCACGTCCGCCGCGCACGCCACCACCTGGTAGCGGAACTCCGCCCGCTCCAGGTCCGGCAGCCCGGTCCACAACCCGGCTCGCATGGTCATGGACACACACTGACCGGTGTCGCGTGATTCGGCTTTTCGCTGGTTTGAGGATCACCCCATCCAGCGATGCCACGATCACTCTCTTCTGGCTAGAGCCTGCAATTCGGTCACGGTGAGTCCCGTCGCGCGGTGGACTTCGTCCTCGTCCAGGGCACCGCAGTCCAAGGCGCGGAGGAACGACGTGGACAGCGCCTGCGCGGTCGCGGGCTCGTCCAGCACCGAGCCGCCGGCCCGCGCCACGTACGCCTTGAGCCGGCGCGCGTCCGCGTCCACCCCTTCCAGGTAGAACGCGTGCACGGCCGCGTACCTGGTCACCAGTTGCGCCGGGTGCAGGTCCCAGCCCTGGTAGAAGCCGTGCGCCAACGAACGCCGCACCAGCCGGTAGTGCGTGCGCCAGCCCTCGTGCACGTCCTCGCCGACCGGCAGCACGTTGGTGGAGCCGTCCGACAGCGCGACGCCCGTGCCGGCCGCGGACACCTGCATCACGTTGCGCGCGAAGTCGCACGCCCCGTGCGCCAGGTGCTGGTGCGCCGCGCCCAGGCCGCAGGCCGCCGTGTAGTCGTACGTGCCGAAGTGCAGCCCGGTGACCCGGCCGCGGCCCGCCTCGATGAACCGGGGCAGGGCCAACCGGCCTTCGCGGTCGACGATCGACTGCGTCGTCTCGACCTGGACCTCGAACCGGAGCGGCAGCCCGAACAGGTCCAGGACGTCGCCGAGCACCTCCACCTGCGCCACCGAGGTGACCTTCGGGAACGTGATCACGAAGCCCTCGGGCGCCTCGCCCAGCGCGGTGAGGAAGACGTCCAGCGTCCGGATGCCGCGCTCGCGCAAGGCCCTCGTGTCGAACGACTTCATCCGCAGCCCGAACCGCAGCGGCGCCGTGCCGTCGCGCAGCCAGTCCCGCACGACGAGCGCGGTGCGCTCGGCGTCGGAGTCCTCCTCCGCGTCGGAGCGGACGCCGTAGCCGTCCTCGAAGTCGATCCGCAGGTCCTCCACCGGTTCGCCGCCCAGCTTCGCCCGCACGCGCCCGTGTACGACCTCGGCCACGTCCCGCGCGAGGTCGAGCACGTCCGCCAAGCCGTGCGGCGCGTGCTCGTCCAGCGCCGCAAGCGCTTGCGCACCCCAGTCGCCGAGCGTGGCCGGGCTCACCCGGTCGGCGGGCACGTAGCAGGTGTGCACGGGTTGGCGGCCCACCGGCGCACGAAGCTCCACATCGGACAGCCGCGCGGTGACCGCGCGCACCGCGTCGGCCGACAACGACGTGCGCGGCACCGTCAGCCGATCCGCTCGTAGGCGGGCAGGGTCAGGAAGTCCACGAACTCGTCGGACAGCGCGACCTGCTCGAACAGCTCCACGGCCAGGTCGAGGTGCTCGCCCTCGAGCTTGTCCCGCACCTGCGCGAGCACGGTGCGGACCAGCTCGGCGGTGACGGGCGTGCCGTCGTCCAGCACGACGTCGTTGTGCACCCACTGCCACAGCTGCGAGCGGGAGATCTCGGCGGTGGCGGCGTCCTCCATCAGGTTGTGGATGGCCGCCGCGCCGTTGCCGCCCAGCCAGGACAGCAGGTACCGCACGCCGACGTCCACGGCGGACTCCACGCCCGCGCGCGTCGCGCCGCCGCCGGCCGACTTGAAGTCCAGCAGCTGCTCGGCGGTGACGGACACCTCGGGCCGCAGCTCGTCGAGCTGGTTGGGCTTGTCGGAGAATTTCTGGTCGAAGATCTCCGCGCACACCGGCACCAGGTCGGGGTGCGCCACCCACGAGCCGTCGAACCCGTCGCCCGCCTCGCGGCGCTTGTCGTCGCGCACCTTCGCCAGCGCCGCGCGGGTGACCTCCGGGTCGCGCCGGTTCGGGATGAACGCCGCCATGCCGCCCATCGCGAACGCGCCGCGCTTGTGGCAGGTGCGCACCAGCAGTTCGGTGTAGGCGCGCATGAACGGCACGGTCATCGTGATGCTGTTGCGGTCGGGCAGCACGAAGTCCCGGCCGGCGTCGCGGAAGTACTTGATGACGCTGAACAGGTAGTCCCAGCGGCCCGCGTTCAGGCCGGACGCGTGCTCGCGCAGCTCGTAGAGGATCTCGTCCATCTCGAACGCGGCGGGGATCGTCTCGATCAGCACCGTCGCGCGGATCGTGCCGTGCGGGACGCCGAGCCGGCGCTGGGCGGCGGTGAAGACGTCGTTCCAGAGCCGGGCTTCGAGGTGGCTCTCCATCTTCGGCAGGTAGTAGTACGGCCGGCCGAGTTCGGCGTTGTGGAAGAAGTGCAGGCCGAAGTCGACCAGCGCGCCGATGGCGGGCCTGCCGTCGACCTCGACGTGCCGCTCGGGCAGGTGCCAGCCGCGGGGGCGGACCACGATCGTCGGCCGGGCCACGTCGTCGCGCAGGGTGTAGTGCTTGCCCTCCGGCGAGGTGTGCTCGACCGTGCCGCGGGCCGCGTCGTAGAGGTTGACCTGGCCGGAGACGACGTTGTGCCAGTGCGGGGTGTTGGCGTCCTCCAGGTCGGCCAGCCAGACCTTCGCGCCGGAGTTCAGCGCGTTGACGGTCATCTTGCGCTCGGTCGGGCCGGTGATCTCCACCCGCCGGTCGCGCAGCGGCTCGGGCGCCTCGGCGACCCGCCAGTCACCGTCGCGGATCGCCTTCGTCTCCGGCAGGAAGCCCAGCGGGCGGCGGTCCGCGCGGCGGCGCATCAGGGCGGCGTGCTCGAGCGCGAACGCGCGGTGCAGCTCGGCCACGAACTCCAGCGCGTCCGGCGTGAGGATCTCGTCCCCGCGCTCGACTTCGCCACCGAGGACGCGAACACCGGACATGGAAGCCCACCTCGTTCCGAGTCGGTTTCTACTTCGCGGACTATAGTTTTCACCACGCGGAACGGCAACGAAGGAGTGGTGTCGGTGGCACGAGAGTCCACGGGCGGCGTCCAGTCGCTCCAACGCGCCTTCGACCTGCTGGAACGCCTGGCCGACGCGGGTGGCGAGGCGAGCCTGTCCGAGCTCGCCGCCACCTCCGGCCTGCCGCTGCCGACCATCCACCGGCTGATCCGCACCCTTGTCACGCTGGGGTACGTGCGGCAGAACAGCAACCGCCGGTACACGCTCGGGTCCCGACTGATCCGGCTCGGCGAGAGCGCGTCGCGGCAGTTCGGCACGTGGGCGCGGCCGTTGCTGGCGCAGTTGGTGGACCAGGTGGAGGAGACCGCGAACCTGGCCGTGCTGGACGGTGACGAGGTGGTGTACGTGGCGCAGGTGCCGTCACGGCACTCGATGCGGATGTTCACCGAGGTGGGTCGGCGGCTGCTGCCGCACGGCACGGGCGTGGGCAAGGCGATGCTGTCGCAGCTGCCGCGCGACGAGGTGCGCGCCCTGCTGGCCCGCACCGGCCTGCCCGCGTACACGCCGAACACCATCACCGACCCGGACGTGCTGCTGGCGTCGTTGGACCAGATCGCCGAACAGGGCTACGCGCTGGACGAGAGCGAGCAGGAGCTGGGCGTGCGCTGCGTCGCCGTTCCGCTGCACGGCGCACCGACCCTGGCCGCCGTCTCCGTCTCGGGCCCCGACAGCCGCCTGACCAAGGACTCGCTGCCCCGGATCATCCCGGAAGTCCTGGCCACCGCCACCCGCCTCTCCACCAGCTCCCCCACCTGACCCACCCCAGACCGCGCGCGGTCCGGAGGTAGGACGCGCGGGATCAGTTGAGGAGGGCGTCGACGAAGGCGGTCGGTTCGAAGGGGGCCAGGTGGTCGGCGCCCTCGCCGAGGCCCACGAGCTTCACGGGCACGCCCAGCTCGCGTTGGACCTGGAACACGATGCCGCCCTTGGCGGTGCCGTCCAGCTTGGTCAGCACGATGCCGGTCACGTCGACCACCTCGGCGAACACCCGCGCCTGGGTCAGGCCGTTCTGCCCGGTGGTGGCGTCGAGCACGAGGAGCACCTCGTCCACCTCCGCCTGCTTCTCCACCACGCGCTTGACCTTGCCCAGCTCGTCCATCAGGCCGGTCTTGGTGTGCAGCCGGCCCGCCGTGTCGATCAGCACGGTGTCCACGCCGTCGACGACGCCGCGCTTGACCGCCTCGAACGCCACCGAAGCCGGGTCCGCGCCCTCGGCCCCCCGCACGGTCGACGCGCCCACGCGCGAACCCCACGTCTCCAGCTGATCGGCCGCCGCCGCGCGGAAGGTGTCCGCCGCGCCCAGCAGCACCGTGCGGCCGTCGGCCACCAGCACCCGGGCCAGCTTGCCCGTCGTCGTGGTCTTGCCCACGCCGTTCACGCCCACCACCAGCACCACGGCGGGCTTCGGCCCGGACGCGCCGTCGGCGTGCGGCAGCGCGTTCACCGCGCGAACCATCTCCGGGTGCAGCGCGTCGACCAGCACGTCCCGCAGCAACGCCCGCGCGTCCTCGGACGTGCGCACGCCACGCGCCACGATCTGCTCGCGCAGCGCCGTCACGATCTGGTCCGTGATCGCCGCGCCGAGGTCCGCCATCAGCAGCGTGTCCTCGATGTCCGTCCACGAGTCCTCGTCCAGGTCACCCGCGCCGAGCAGCCCCAGCAGGCTCTGCCCGAACGTCGACCGCGACCGCGACAGCCGTCCGCGCAGGCGCTCCAACCGACCGGAGGTCGGCTCGATCTCCTCGATCTCGGAAGCCTCTTCGGGCAGCTCGACCTCGACGAACCCGCGCTTGACCGAGTCGCGCGGCACCGCCGCGTCGTCACCGACGCCGGGCTGGCCGTCGACCTCGGTCCGCTCGGCGACCGGGTGCTCGACGGGCTCGACGGGAGCGGGCGCGGGCGACGCGCCGGCGCGCTCCACGGGCTCGGCCGGCCTGGTCGGTTCCACCACCGGCGGCGCGGTCGCGTTGAACGTGATGGCGCCGCCGGCCTGGTAACCGCCCTTGGCCGGCTTGTCCTGCTCGGGCTCGGTGAGGCTGATCCGCCGGCGCCGCGCCAGCACGACGCCCGTCACGAGGGCGACCGCGAGCAGGGCCGCGACGACGACGATGATCCAGATCAGGGACGTGGTGGACACGGCGCAATCCTCGCACGCCACCATATGTTGGCGATCGACGAACCAGGTTGATTTCAGGCAACTTTCCAACGAACACTCTTGCGCGAGCGTGCAGTGTGGAATAGACCACAGGGCGTGAAGGTGATCGGGCTCATCTCGGGCACGTCGATGGACGCCATCGACGTGGCCGTCGCCGACCTGTCCCTGGCCGGCCGCACGGTCGTGCTGACCCCGGTCGAGCACGCCGAGCACCCGTTCCCGGAGGACCTGCGCAGGCCGCCGACCAGCGCCGCCGAGCTGTGCGCGCTCGACACCCGGCTCGGCCAGGCGTTCGCCGAGGTCGCCGCCCGGTACGAGGGCGACCTGGTGTCGTCGCTGGGCCAGACCGTGCACCACTGGGTCGAGGACGGCCGCTGCCTCGGCACGCTCCAGCTCGGCCAGCCCGCGTGGATAGCCGAAGCCACCGGCCTGCCGGTCGTCTCCGACCTGCGGGTCCGCGACGTCGCCGCGGGCGGTCACGGCGCGCCGCTGGCGAGCACCCTGGACGCGCTGTGGCTGGCCGACTTCGACGGGCCGGCGACCGCGTTGAACATCGGCGGCATCGCCAACGTCACCAAGGTTTCGCCCGAAGGTGTGATCGCCTACGACACCGGACCGGGCAACGCGCTGATGGACGCCGCGATGACCGTCCTGTCCGGCGGCCTGCGGAACCAGGACACCGACGGCGAGTTCGCCGGTCGCGGCCGGGTGCGCGCCGAGCTGCTCGACCGCCTGCTGGCCGACCCGTACTACGGCCTCCCCGCGCCCAAGTCGACCGGCAAGGAGCACTTCAACCGCGCCTACCTGGACCGCGTCACCGAGGGCCTGACCATGCCCGCCGAGGACCTGCTGGCCACGCTGACCGAGCTCACCGCGCGCACGATCGCCGCCGAGTGCGAGGGCACCGTCATCGGCTCCGGCGGCGGGATGCGCAACCCCGTGCTGGTCGAGTCGTTGGGACGGCTCGTGGACCTGCGCACGAGCGACGAGCTGGGGCTGCCCGCCGCGGGCAAGGAGGCCTACCTCGCCGCCCTGCTCGGCTTCCTGACCTGGCACGGCCTGCCCGCGAACGTGCCGTCCGCCACCGGCGCCGCCGGCCCGCGCCCGCTGGGGTCGATCACCCCCGGCCGCTACCCGCTGCGCCTGCCCGAGCCCGTGATCACCGCCGTGACGGGATTGACGATCGGCCGCCGTGAGAGGCAGTCGGATGGGAGAGGCCATGCGCGCACTTGATGTCGGCATCATCGTGCTGTTCCTGGTGGGCATGCCGCTGCTGGGCGTGTGGATCGCCGGGCGCCAGCGCTCCGCCACCGACTACTTCGTCAGCGAGCGCCGCATCTCGTGGTGGGTCGTGTGCGTGTCGGTGGTGTCGGCGGAGACGTCCACGCTGACCGTGCTGAGCGTGCCGACGGTCGCCTACCTGGGGACGATGACGTTCCTGTCGCTGGCCATCGGCTACCTGATCGGCCGGATCGTGGTGTCGTTCGTGCTGCTGCCGAAGTACATCGCGGGCGAGCTGATCACCGCGTACGGCTTCCTCGGCAAGCGGTTCGGGCGCAACATCCAGAGCACGGCCTCGCTGACGTTCCTCGTCACCCGGCTGCTGGCGGACGGCCTGCGGCTGTTCGCCACCGCCATCCCGATCAAGGTCGTGCTCGTCGCGTACGGCGTGGACGTGTCGTACTGGGTGATCGTGGCGGCGCTCGGCGTCGCGATGGTCGTCTACAGCTTCCTCGGCGGCGTGCGGGCCGTGGTGTGGGTCGACGCGATCCAGATGCTCTGGTACGTCGTCGGCGCGTTCGCGGTGATCCTGGTGCTGAACGGCAAGCTGCCCGACGGGTGGTTCGCCAGTGCCGCCGACGCGGGCAAGTTCCAGGTCCTCGACTTCAACGCCAGCGCGTTCACCTCGCCCTACGCGATCGTCGTCGCGTTCATCGGCGGCGCGGTGCTGTCCATGGCCTCGCACGGCGCGGACCAGCTCATCGTGCAGCGGCTGATGGCCACGAAGGACGTGCGCTCGGCGCAGAAGGCGTTGATCGCCAGCGGTGTCGTGGTGTTCCTCCAGTTCGCGCTGTTCCTGTTCATCGGCGTGATGCTGTGGGCGTTCTACAAGGCGGCCAACCCGGTCAAGGACCTCGGGCTCAACAACAACGACGAGCTGTTCGCCAACTTCATCGTCAACGACATGCCGTCGGGCCTGTCCGGGTTCGTGATCGCGGGCATCCTGGCGGCGGCGCTGTCGTCGTCGTTGGGCGCGCTGGCCTCCTCGACCGTGACGGACATCGTGCAGCGCGTGGTGCGGCGGCCGATGAGCGAGGCGGAGGTGTTCAAGCAGGGTCGGATCTGGACGGTGGTCTGGGCCGGGCTGCTGATCGTGTGCGCCGGGCTGTTCGCCACGCTCACCCGCCGCGGCAACCCGATCGTGGAGCAGGGCCTGTCGATCGCCGGGTTCACCTACGGCGCGCTGCTCGGCGCGTTCCTGCTCGGGCTGGTGTTCCGCAAGGCCAAGGAGCTCGACGCGATCGTCGCGTTCGTCGTCACGGTGGTCGTGATGGCCTTCGTGATCCTGGGCGTGAAGTTCGTCGGGCCGGAGGCGACCCTGGCGATCGACTTCTCGCCGGCGGCGCCCGCGCAGAAGATCGTGTCGCTGGCCTACCCCTGGTACACGGTGCTCGGGGTGCTGGTGACGTTGGTCGTGGGCGGCTTGATGTCGTTGCGGCACAAGGGTTACCAGCCGCCGGACGTGCAGGGCGACGTGGTGTCGGCCAAGGCGTCCTAGTCCGCCCTGGTCGGCGCTCAGGCGGCGTTGGCGCGGTAGGCGACGAGTTCGAGGTGGAGGCGGAAGCCGAGCCGGTCGAAGAGCCGTTGGGAGGAGCGGTTGCCGGCCAGTATCGCGGCGGCGGCCTGCGGTCGTGCCCCGGACTTCTCCGCCAGCTTCCAGACCAGCTCGGTGACCAGCGCCGCGCCGACGCCCTGCCCGCGCACGTCCGGTTCCACGGCCACGAAGTCCAGGTAGAACTCGCTCGGCTCGGCCTTGCCCGAGGCGTAGCCGAGCACGCGGTCGCCGTCCATGGCCACCACCACGGTGTGCCGTCGGGCGGCGTCCACGAGTTTGCGCCCGGACAGGTAGGTCTTGGGGAAGCACCGCTCGTGCAGCACGGCCACCGCCTCGTGCACGGCGCGGTCGGTCGGCAGGACCCGCATCTCGCGGGCCGGGCCGGTGCGCGGGCAGCTCGCCTCCCGCAGCAGCAGGCCGCGCAGGCCGTCGCCGTCGAGGACGTGGATGCCGCACGCCCGCGCGGCGGCGAAGCGGTGCCGCTCGGCGAACGCGGCCAGCCGCCGGTGCCCGGTGTGGCCGAGCAGCTC
The DNA here is from genome assembly GCF_055603705.1 of Actinosynnema sp. NPDC037264. Lineage (NCBI taxonomy): Bacteria > Bacillati > Actinomycetota > Actinomycetes > Pseudonocardiales > Pseudonocardiaceae > Actinosynnema > Actinosynnema sp. NPDC037264. Next base: position 19,199 of record NZ_JBVJVK010000006.1, read on the forward strand.
GCGGTCGGTGACGCCGTCGAGCAGCGGTAGGGCCGCCGAATAGAGCGCGTCGGCGGTCTGGTCCCAGATCCGGCTGCCCGCCGGGTGGTTGACCGGCACGTCGACGAACGGTCCGTGCAGGTAGGCGCGGCCGGACTCGGCGTCGACCTCGACGCTGAGCGCGCCGACGACCCAGCCCGAGTCGTCGGTGGCGACCACGGTGCACGCGGCCCAGTCCGGCTCGAACTCGGCCAGCTCCGCGGAGATGTCGCCGAGCGTCTCGCCGAGGTAGCCGATGTGGTGCGCGTCGTCGGCCTGCAACCGCAGGACCAGCGCGAGGACGGCGTCCAGGTCGTCCTGGGCGGCGGGACGGATGTCGTACATGTCTGGAATGGTCACCCGCGAGGCGGCTCGACGCGAGGGAGTTTTCGGTGGTGGACGGGCGGGACGTGATGGAGGTCGCCGAGCGGTGCGCGGCGTTCCTCGACGGCGTGGCGGATCGGGACTGGGCGGTGGCCGTGCCGGGCATGGACTGGACGGTCGCGCAGACCGTCGCCCACGCCTGCGACTGCCTGCTCTGGTACGCCGCGGACCTCGCCGCCGGACCCGTCGAGCTGAGCACGGCCGAGGTGGGAGTGCGACCCGACTCCTCGCCCGCCGACCTGGTGCGCACGCTGCGGTCGTTCGCGGCGGTGCTGGCGGCGGTGGTCGACGCGACACCGGCGGACGCCCTGGGCTGGCACCCGTGGGGCCTGGCGGACGCGGCGGGGTTCGCCGGCATGGGGTGCGACGAGATGCTGGTGCACACCCACGACGCGGCCCGCGGCCTCGGGTGCGAGTTCGCGATCCCGCCCGACCTCGCGCGCAAGGTGCTGGTCCGGATGTTCCCCGAGGCGCCGACCGGCGGCGACCCGGCGCGGACGCTGCTGTGGGCGAACGGCCGCGTGCCGCTCGACGACCTGCCGAAGCGCACCGGATGGCGCTGGCACTGCGCTCCCCTCGGCTCCTAGCGTCGAGGTCATGACGGACGACGTCCTCGACATCCCCTTCGCCGACGCCTTCGCCTTCGACCCCTCGCCGACGTGGGCGCGGCTGCGGGACGAGTCGCCGGTGGTCCGGGTCCGCACGCTCGCGGGCGCCGAGGTGTGGCTGGTCACCCGCTACGACGACGTGAAGCTGGTGCTGGCCGACCCGAGGTTCTCCCGGGCGGGCGTGGTGGCGGCGGGCGCGCCCAGGGTCGGCGTGTCCCGGCCGCTGCCCGGCACCCTGCCGACCACCGACCCGCCCGAGCACACCCGGCTGCGCAAGCTCGTGTCCGGCGCGTTCTCGCACCGGACGATCTCGCGGACCCGGCCGTGGGTGCGCGAGCTGTGCGAACGGCTCGCCGACGACGTGGTGGACGGCGCCGACCTGCGGCAGGTGTACGCGCTGCCGTTGCCGATCCAGGTCATCTGCACGCTGCTCGGCGTGCCCTACGAGGACCGCGAGCGGTTCCGGGAGTGGATCGAGCTGGCGTACAGCCTGGAGATGGCCGAGCGGCCGCGGGTAGAGGCGGCGATGGAGAGCCTGTTGGCGTACATGGGCGACCTGGTCGCGGCGAAACGGCGGGAGCCGAGGTCGGACGACCTGCTCGACGAGCTGTGCGCGACGTCGCTGACGCACGACGAGCTGGTCGCGTTCGCGTTGAACCTGCTGGTCGCGGGGCACGAGACGTCGGCCAACCAGATCACCAGCTTCGTCGCCACCCTGCTGCGCGACCGGTCGCAGTGGGAACGGCTGCTCGGCGATCCGGCGCTGGTGCCGAGCGCGGTCGAGGAGCTGATGAGGTTCACCCGGCTCAGCGAGGTCGGGCAGCTGCGGGTGGCGCTGGAGGACGTGGAGGTCGCGGGCGTGCTCGTGCGGGCGGGCGAGGGCGTGATGGCGTCCATCGGCTCGGCCAACCGCGACCCGCGCGCGTTCGCCGAGCCGGACGCGCTGGACCTCGCGCGCACGCCCAACCAGCACCTGGCGCTCGGGATCGGCCCGCACTTCTGCCTCGGCGCGCAGTTGGCGCGGATCGAGCTCCAGGAGGCGCTGCTGGTGCTGCTGCGGCGGTTCCCGGGGCTGCGGGCGGCCCGACCGGTCGAGGAGCTGGCCTGGCGGAGGGTCCTGGTCAGCGGCCTGGCCGAGTTGCCGGTCAGCCTCGGATGACCGACATCTATTGCCGCGCGTTTCGCGTTGGGGAACCCTGGGAGCGTGAGCGAGGAAACGATCCAACTCGAACTCAACGACAGCGGGGTGGCGGTAGACCTACCGATGCCTGCCAACCAGCGGGACACCGTGCAGGAGGTCCCCTATCGGCCGGTCGAGTTCCGCGACGACGACCTGCCGAGCGCGTTGGAGCGCGCGGCCTCCTGGCTGCGGCAGACACAGGACTGGCTCGGTGAAGCGGTCGACGTGATCGCGGTCCACCTGGACTACGACGACACCAAGGGTTCGCCGTACTACGCCCTCAAGCTGCTGTGCAATGAGGAGGACCTGGCCGGCGTTCCACGGGTGGTGCGCGAACACGATCGCACTACTGACGAGTAACGTACGCTGGGGTTCATGCCAGATCGCGTGTACCCGCCGGTGATCGCCGCGGCCAAACTGATGTTCCGCGTGCTCGACATGCGGATCACCGTGGAGGGCGCGGAGCACGTGCCGACCACCGGCGGGGCCGTGCTGGCCTCGAACCACGTCTCCTACCTCGATTTCATCTTCGCCGGCTACGGCGCGCTGCCCGCGCGCAGGTTGGTCCGGTTCATGGCCAAGCACGAGGTGTTCAAGCACCGCGTGTCCGGCCCGCTCATGCGCGGGATGCACCACATCCCGGTGGACCGGGCCGCCGGCCAGGCGTCCTACCAGCAGGCGCTGGACGCGCTGCGGTCCGGTGAGGTCGTGGGGATCTTCCCCGAGGCCACGATCAGCCGGTCGTTCACGGTCAAGGACGTGAAGAGCGGCGCGGTGCGGCTGGCGGCCGAGGCCGGTGTGCCGTTGCTGCCGACGGCGGTGTGGGGCACGCAACGCCTGTGGACGAAGGGCAGGCCGAAGTCGCTGACCCAGCGGCACGTGCCGATCACGATCATCGTCGGCGAGCCGGTGGAGCCGACCACGGACGCCGCGCTGCGCGAGCGGATGCAGGACCTGCTGGACGACGCCCAGGCCCGTTACCCGGAGTCGGGCGAGGGCCAGTGGTGGCAACCGGCCCACCTCGGCGGCGCCGCGCCGACCCCGGAAGAGGCCAAGCGCCTCGACGACCGCTGAGGCCGGGCCTTCCACCGACGCCGTCAGCCGCCCTTCGGAGGTCGGCGACGCCCGGCCCTCGCCGCCGCGCCAGAGCCCGCTCCCGCCACACCTCGCGGTGCTCGGGCAACCAGGCCATCACGCGACCGGCTCCGGGCGCCCGTCCTCGACGCGCGCCCGGAGCCGGTCCTCGAAGTCGCCCGCCTACGCCGGGTTCACCGGCAGGGTGAACGTGGCCCGCACCCGGTGCCCCCTGACGTCACCGGCTTCCACGGTGAACCTGTACTCGCCGGCGGCGGTGGGGGTGCCGCGCAGCACGCCCGTCTCCGGCATCATGAGCAGGCCCGGTGGGAGGGCGCCCTCGACGACGCTCGGGCCCACGGTCGCGCTTTGGCCGGTCCTGAGGTTCAGGGACGAGACGTAGGCGGCGCCGACCACGGCCGGTTTCAGCGGACCGGACACCATGCGCGGTCCGGGCCAGAACCCGTAGTTGTTGTAGGAGTCGGTCCACGGGCCCCGCGACACCGGGAGCGTGGCGGGCGCGACGGGGAACCAGCCGTCGACGTCGAAGTCCGCCGCTGCCCGCACCCCGAACACGCTGTACCACCACGGGTCGCCGATGACCGACGTGGTCGAGTCGGCGTACATGCCGCCGACGAACGACGGACCGGCGACGGAGCCGAACGCCATGGATCCGCGCGGCGCGAAGAGCACCTCCACGCTGCCGTCCACGGCGATGGTGGCCGTGGTCCGCGTACCCCGCACGTCGCCGTCGTGGAGCCACTGGACGTCACTGCCGCGCACGTGGTGCGCACCGACCCGGACGTGCCCGCTGACGTCGACCGTCTCCGGGACGCCGCCCGACAACCGCACGTCCAGCACGTTGCGCGCGCTGGGGGTGAAGCCCCAGATCGTGCCGAGCGGGATGTCGGGGCCCACCTCGAACCGGCACGCCGTCGTGGGCGCGGCGTGCCCGGCCACGACCGCGGTGAGCGAGCCGTCGAGGTCGAACTCGAAGGCCGTCCGCACGCTCCGGACGCCGTCGGCGCCCCATTCGGCGTGGACGAGGGCCCGGGCGTGGACCGACAGGTCGGCGTCGGCCTCCCCCGTACCTTCCTGGCACTGCGCGACGAGGTCGCGCGCGGTGACCCGGACCCGGCCTCCGGGACCGGCGACGATCGCCGGGCCGGCGAGCACCTTCGCCGGTGACGGCAGGGCGTCGGGCATCAGGGACCGGGTGTCGACGCTGCCCGCCACCCGCCCGGACGGGAAGGCTTCGGTGATCATCACCGGCTGGGTGTGGACCGTGGTGACGCCGTCGCCGGCGGTCGTCCCGGTGACCCGGCCGAGCAGGCCGCGGCCCGTGGTCGCCGAGCCGGGCGCGACGAACACGACGGTGCCCGCGGCGGGCGGCGCGCCGGTCAGCGTGACGTCCGCGCCGGACACGGCGGTCACGCGCGAGGGCGCGATGATCTCGGTCCCGTCCGGCTTGTCGACCGCGGCGGTGACGCCGACCGACAACCACCCGACGACGTCGACGACGAGGTGGACGTCACTCTTCCAGGAGTGCAGGTGCACCCGGCCCGAAGGGCCGAGCTCGACGACCACCAGGTTCGACGCGGTCTGCCCCGGCTCGACGTTCACGTTGCTGATCCGCGGGAAGGGGTTCTCCACCGGAGCCGCGGTCACGTAGGTGCTGCGGTTCGCCTCGGTCGCGGTCACGTTGAGCACGACCGCGCCCACGCCCACCGCGGGCACACCGCCCTGACCGGCGACCTCGACGTCCACGCCCCCGACCTCCCGGACGGGGTGATCGGTGCGGCTGTCGAAGAGGCGGGTCGGCGCGACACCGCCGTAGTCCGCGCCGATCGCGAACCAGCCGACGACGTCGACCAAGAGGTGGATCGAACCCGCGTTGTTGTAGAGGCTGATGCTGCCGTCCGCACCGACCTCGACGACCGCCAGGTTCGGCACGGTCTGCCCGGCGACCACGTTGAGGGTGCTGGTCGACGGCCTCGGGGTGCCCTTCGCGTGGGTGATGACGTGCGTGCCCTCGGTGGCTTCCGTCCCGGTCAGGTTGACCACCACCGCGCCGACGCCCGCGGCGGGCACACCGCCCACGCCGGTCACGTCCAGGTCGACGCTGCCGCGCGGACCCACCTTGCCCGCCGGGGCGCCGAGGCCCGAGCGGGTGTCGAGCAGGCGCGCGGGCCGGGTGGCGGTGAAGTCGGGGACGTGGGCGAACCAGCCGACCACGTCGACGATCAGGTGCACCGACCCGTCGTTGTTGTAGAGGCTGATCGAGCCGTCCGCGCCGAGCTTGACGACCACCGCGTTGGGCGCGGTCTGGCCGGCGACCAGGTTCAGGTTGCTGGCCGTCGGCCTGGTGTCACCGGCCGGGTAGGCGATCACGTGGGTGGTGGCGGTCGGCTCGGTGCCGGTCAGGTTGATCGCGACCGCGGCCACGCCCGTGGCGGGCACCCCGCCGCGCCCCGCCGTCCGCACGTCGACCCGACCCTGCCGGCCGACCGGGCCCGCCGGCGCGCCGAGGCCGCTACGGGTGTCGAGGACCCGCGTCGGCGTGACCGGCGTGTAGGCCCGGTCCTCGAACGCGTAAGGCGTCGTGGCTCCCGCTCGTGCCGCCGCGGGGAGCAGCACCCCGGTCACCAGAACCGCGGACAGGACCGCTCCCACCCATGACCACCAACGCATCGAACCCCCTCGTGACCGCGCGCCCACGGGCCGCCGCACGGCGGCCGGGCACTCCCCTTGATCACGAAGTCGACCGCCGGGGAACGCCCGTTACGGGTCCGGTCCTAGGCGGGCGAGGTCGATCCGGGCTCGATGACGGGCGCGTCCTCGGCGACCGGCGCGTCCTCGGCGGCGGCTTCCCCAGCGGCGTCGACGGCGTCACCGGGCACGACCTCGACGTCCGCAGCGGCGTCGGCGGCGATGGCCGCGGCGGCCTTCGGTGCGGCCTTGGCGCGCTTCGGCTTGTCCTCGCCCCGCAGGCGCTGGGAGATCACCTGGCTGATGCCGTCACCGCGCATCGAGACGCCGTACAGCGCGTCGGCGATCTCCATCGTCGGCTTCTGGTGCGTGATGATCAGCAGCTGCGAGTGCTCGCGCAGCTGCTCGAACAGGCTGATCAGCCGGTGCAGGTTGGTGTCGTCCAACGCCGCCTCGACCTCGTCCATCACGTAGAACGGCGACGGCCGCGCCCGGAAGATGGCGACCAGCATGGCCACCGCCGCCAGCGACTTCTCGCCACCCGACAACAGCGACAGCCGCTTGACCTTCTTGCCCGGCGGCCTGGCCTCCAGCTCGATGCCGGTGGTCAGCATGTCGTCCGGCTCGGTCAGCACCAGCCGTCCCTCGCCACCGGGGAACAGCACCTTGAACACGACCTCGAACTCGCGCGCGACGTCCTCGTAGGCCGACGTGAAGACCTCCAGGATCTTGTCGTCGACCTCCTTCACCACGGTCAGCAGGTCGCGCCGCGTCGCCTTGATGTCCTCCAGCTGGTTGGACAGGAACTTGTAGCGCTCCTCCAGCGCCGCGAACTCCTCCAGCGCCAGCGGGTTGACCTTGCCCAGCAGCGACAGGTCCCGCTCGGCGCGCTTGGCCCGCCGCGCCTGCGTGTCCCGGTCGTACGGCATCGGCTGCGGCGCGGTGACCATTTCGCCGCGCTCCTTGGCCGCCTCGTACTCGGCCACCTCCTGCTGCGACGGCGGGATGAACACGTCCGGGCCGTACTCGGCGACCAGGTCCTCCAGGCCGATGCCGAACTCCTCGGCGACCTTGGTCTCCAGCTGCTCGATGCGCATCCGCTGCTCGGCCCGCAGCACCTCGTCGCGGTGCACGGCGTCGGTCAGCTTCTCCAGCTCCACCGACATCTCGCGGACGAGGTTGCGCACCTGCGCCAGGTACGTCTCGCGCCGCGCCTTGCGCTCCTGCGCCGCGTCACGTTCCCGCGCCGCCCGGCCCAACGACGCGGCGATCCGCTCCAGCGCGACCTCGCCGCCCCGCACCACGGCCTTCGCCACGACCGCGCCCCTGGCCCGGGCGGCGTGGGCGCGCTGGGCGCGTTCCCGCGCCTCGCGCTCGGCACGCGCCGCCCGGCGCAGCCCCTCCGCCTTGCCCTGCAACGCTCGGGCGCGCTCCTCGGCGGTCCGCAACGCCAGCCGGGCGTCCACCTCGCCCTGGCGCGCGGCGGCCAGCTCGGCCGCCATCTCGTCGCGGTGGGACGTGTCCGGCTCGTCGTCCAGCGGCTGCTCCTCCGCCACCAGCAGGCGTTCTTCCAGCTCGCCGAGCTTGAGCAGGTTCTCCTCGCGGGCCGCCTCGACCTTCGCCCGCTGCGCCCGCACGCGCTCCACCTCGGCCTCGGCCGAGCGCACCGCCGCGGCCAGCCGGTTCAGCCGCTCCGACGACCGGGCGCGCCGCACCTTGGCCTCGTTGAGCTGCTCCTTCACTGCGGCGACCTCGGCACGCCGTGCCTGCTGCTCGGCCCGTGCGCCCTCAAGAGCGGCCGTGGACTGCTCCAGCGCGCGCTCGGCCAGCGCCAGCTTCTCCGAAGCCTCGTCCACCGCGGCCTGGACCTCGATGACGCTCTGACTGCGCCCGGACCCGCCGACCGCCCAGTCCGCGCCGAGCACGTCGCCGTCACGGGTCACCGCGCGCACCGACGGGTGCGCTTCCACCAACCCGCGCGCGGTGGCCAGCGAGTCCACCACCACGACCCGGTCCAACGCGCGGTGCAACGCGGGCCGCAGCGGCTCCGGCGCCTGCACCACGTCCACGGCCCACCGCGCGTCCGACGGCAACGACGGCCACCCGGACCGGTCGACGCTCACCGGCGCGCCGCCCACCAGCACCCCGGCCCGACCGGTGTCCTGCTCCTTCAACAGCTCCAGCGCCGCCACCGCGTCCGCGCCGGACGCCACCGCGACCGCGTCCGCGATCGGGCCCAGCGCCGCCGCCAGCGCGACCTCCGCGCCCGGCTCCACGGTCAGCAGCGCCGCGACCGAGCCCAGCAACCCGGGCAGCCGCGACGCCAGCAACGCGCCCGCGCCGTCCTTGCGGGTCAGGCCCAGCGACAGCGCGTCCACCCGTGCCTTCCACGACGCGATGTCCCGCTCGGCCGTCCGCTCGGCCTTGACCAGCTCCTCGACCCGGCGGCGCGCGGCGTCGTCGGACTCCACCGCCAGCCGGTGCCGCTCGTCGAGCCCGACGTCGTCCTCGTCCTCGGTCCCGGTCACCTCACGGGCCTCGGCCAGCTCCTGCTGCACGACCTCGGACCGCTCGACCGCCTCGGCCAGCGCGACCGACATCCGCTCGATCTCCTCGGCGGTCGCGCTCGTCTTCGACCGCAGCGCCTCCACCTGACCGGACAGCCGGGCCAGGCCCTCGCGCCGGTCGGCGATCGCCCGCACCGCGGCCAGGTGCGCCTTCTCCGCCGCGGACACCATGCGCTCCAGCTCGGCCCGCGTCTCCACGGCCTCCGCCAGCCCCACCCGGGCCTCGGTCACGCCGTCCTGGAGCTCCTGCTCCAGCTCCGCGGTCTGCTCGGCCTCGGCGTCCAGCTCGTCCGGGTCACGCCCGCCGCGCGGCGCGTCCACCGCCGCCGACAGGTGCCGCTCCCGCTCCACGGCCAGCCGCACCGTGCCGCGCAGCCGTTCCTCCAACGCCGACAGCCGGTACCAGGTGTCCTGGGCCTGCTGGAGCTTCGGCGCGTCGGCCGCGACCTGGTCCTCCAGCTCGTTCTGCTGCACCTGGGCCTGCTGCAGCGACTTCTCCACCTCGGCCCGGCGGGCGCGGGCGGCGGCCTCGTCCTGCTCCTCGCGCGCCAACGCCTCGCGCTGCGTCACCAGGTCGTCGGCCAGCAGGCGCATCCGCGCGTCCCGCAGCTCCGACTGCACGACCTGCGCGCGCCGCGCGATCTCGGCCTGCTTGCCCAACGGCTTGAGCTGGCGGCGCAGCTCGGCGGTGAGGTCGGTCAGGCGGGTCAGGTTCGCCTGCATCGCCTCCAGCTTCCGCAGCGCCTTCTCCTTGCGCTTGCGGTGCTTCAGGACGCCCGCGGCCTCCTCGACGAACGCGCGCCGCTCCTCGGGCTTGGACTCCAGGATCGCGGCGAGCTGGCCCTGGCCGACGATCACGTGCATCTCGCGGCCGATGCCGGAGTCGCTGAGCAGTTCCTGGATGTCCATCAGCCGGCAGGAGTTGCCGTTGATCTCGTACTCGGTGGCGCCCTCGCGGAACATCCGGCGGGTGATCGACACCTCGACGTAGTCGATCGGCAGCGCGCCGTCGGAGTTGTCGATGGTCAGCGTCACCTCGGCGCGGCCCAGCGGCGCGCGGCCGGACGTGCCGGCGAAGATGACGTCCTCCATCTTGCCGCCGCGCAGGTCCTTCGCGCCCTGCGTGCCCATCACCCAGCGCAGCGCGTCGAGCACGTTCGACTTGCCCGAGCCGTTCGGTCCGACGACGCAGGTGATCCCCGGCTCGAAGCGCAGCGTGGTAGCCGAGGCGAAGGACTTGAACCCCTTCAGCGTCAGGCTCTTGAGGTGCACGCGGGGCAGAGTACCCGTGCGGGCCGCGAACCAGTCGGCGGCACGCTGACCTGCGCGATCACGGCCGGACCGAGACCAGGACCAACATGTCGACCACGAGGTCGAGCCGTTCGATCTCCCCGACCGGGAACGACGTGGCGCCGGGGATCCGCTCGTCCGGGGCGTGGTCGGTGCCCCACCAGCCGCCGATCTCGGTCCGCCCGGCCCGGTCGTGGACGATCAGCTTGCACCTCGTGCCCTTGGGCATGTTCTCGATGCTCATCCACAGCTCGGTGCCCCACGACCTGCCGACGAGGTCCGCGGTGGCCACCACGCCGGACGCGGCGTCGGCGGCGTGCCACGTCACGGCGTCGTCCCCGGTCAGCCGCGGCACCAGGAGCACGCCCAGCGCCACGAGCACGACGAGCGCGGCGGCGCCGACCAGCACCGGCCACCGTCTCCGCCGTCCCGCCGCGGGCACGTGCGCCGGTTCGGGCGCGGGCGGCAGCGGTCGCAGGTCGGGATCGGGCGCGGGGTCGTCGAACGGCAGCTCCAGGTCCGACAGCTGCACCTGGCCGAGCAACCCGGGCAGCGGGGCCAACCGGACCATCTCCCGCCGGCAGGCGGCGCAACCGCGCACGTGCCGCTCGAACGACGACCGCTCCGCCGGGTCGAGCGAGCCGAGCAGGTAGGCGCCGAGCGCCACGGTCTCCGCGCAGCTCACGACTCCGTCACCCCCCGCTCCTCCAACGCGTCCCGCAGCGCCCGCAGGGCGTAGAAGCAGCGCGACTTGACCGTGCCGGGCGGGATGCCCAGCACCGCGGCCGCCTCCGCCACCGAACGCCGCCGGTAGTACAGCTCGATCACCACGTTGCGGTGGTCGGCGCTGAGCGCGCGCAGCACCTCCGCGACCTGCCAGCTCTGCAGGACGTGCTCCACCTCGTCCGCGACCGGCGGCAGGTCGCCCGGTTCGATCTGCACCTCGCTGTTGCGGCCGCCGCGCTTGCGGAAGCCGGAGATGACCAGGTTCCTGGCCACGGTGTACAGCCACGGGCCCGCGTCGGCGGGTGTCAGCTCGTCGACGTGCCGCCACGCCCGCAGCAACGTCTCCTGGACGACGTCCTCCGCCTGCTGGTGGTCACCGCCGACCAGACGCAGGACGTAGCCGTGCAGCGGGCCGCGCCAACGGCCGTACAGCTGCCTGACGACATCTTCGCCACGGTCCACATCGATGTACTACGCCATCGGGCCCCTCGGCGTTCAACGCTCCACGAAACCCGTGAAGCCGCCGCGGGCCTCCGACCAGCGCTCCACGATCGAGTCCACCCGACCGGGGGTATCACCCGAACGCAACGCAGTCAGCAGCTCCCGGCACGCGGCCTCCGAACCTTCGGCGTTCACCTCGACCCGGCCGTCACGCAGGTTGGACGCCGAACCGACAAGTCCCAGCTCAAGCGCCCGGGCGCGGGTCCACCACCGGAAACCGACACCCTGCACGTGACCCCGCACCCAGGCGGTCAGGCGCACGGTCTGCTCTACTCCAGCCACAAGAGCCATCCTGTCATTTCACCCGTTAGTGGTACGGTGCGCGACCGTGACAGCACGGCGCGGTAACCGGTCCGTGATCGGCGGACTCGTCGGCCTGCTCCTCGGCGCGGCCGGTGCGACCGGCGTCGCCGTCGCCAACCCGGAACAGCTCGCCCCGTTCGTCGGGGAAAGCGCAGCACAGCGCGGCGGTTCCGACAACATCGGCGTCGGCGGGGTCGGGGGTGTGGGCGGGCCCGCGCAGAGCCGTGAGCCGGAGGTCCGGCCGACCACGACCGAGGCGCCGCCGTCCACGGTGACCACCACCGAGACGACCACCACGACCACGACCACCACCACGACGACGGAGCCGACGACCACGACGTCCGAGCCGTCGCCCGCGCCCACGACGACGACCCCGCCCGCCGACACGACGCAGGCGCAGCAGGTCGTCGCCCTGGTGAACGAGGCGCGCGACCTCGCCGGCTGCAAGCCGCTGGCGGTGGACGACCGGGTGGTCAAGGCCGCGCAGGGCCACAGCGCCGACATGGCCCAGCGCGACTACTTCTCGCACACGACCCCCGAGGGCGTCGACTTCGCCCAGCGCATGCGCGCGGCGGGCTACCCGAGCCCCGGCGGGGAGAACATCGCCATGGGCCAGCGGTCCGCCGAGCAGGTCATGAAGGCCTGGATGAACTCCGACGGGCACCGCCGCAACATCCTGAACTGCGGGTTCACCACCATCGGCGTGGGCCTGGACACCCGCGGCTGGTACTGGACCCAGAACTTCGGCTGGTAGAGACGACGTCCGACAGACCATGGGAGAACCGTTGTACGAGACCCCGGAGCCCGAGCGCACCCGCCCGCGCGTGTCGCCCCACGTGCTGCTGGCCGCGTCCGGTGTCGCCGTGTCGACGATCTTCGCCACCATCGCGTCCCTGGCGGGCGCGACCCCGGACGCGTCGCCCGCCAACCAGCTGCCGCGCGAGGACGTCGTGTCCCGCAGCACCCTCAGCACGGCACCGCGCACGTCGTCGTCCTCCTCGGTCAGCATGACCACCACCGCGGAGTCGACCACCACGACGACCGACGCGACCACGACGACCACGTCGCGCCGCACCCGCGTGACCACGGTGACCCGGCCGGACGGCACCACCACGACCACGGTGGTGGACGACCCCCAGCCCCAGCCGACGACCACCACGACGCCGCCGGTGGTCACGACGACCACCACCACGACGCCGCCCGTGATCACGACGACGACCACCACCACGACTGCACCGACGACCACCACGACGACCAACAGCGCCGGCTAGTAACGAGATCATCCGCGGTCGGTGACGGTCCGCCACACCATCGTGTGGTGGACCGCCCGAACGTTGAGGTAGGCGGCCTGAGCGGCCGATAACCCGAACACTGACCATCCGTCCGGATCCCCCACAGGGAGATGGTGTGTTCGAGGAAGACCAGACCGCGCCGCCGAAGAAGAAGATCACCGCGGTCGTGCTGCTCGCCGCGGGCGGCGCCGTCGTCGCCACCGTGATCGCCACCCTCGCGTCGGTGCTGACCGGCGGCGGGTCGACGGCCTCGCCACCGCCGGTGCCCGAGGTCGAGGTGCTGACGACCGAGGACGCGCCGGACGCCGCCGCGCCGGACGCGAGGACGGCCACGCTGGTGGTCACCGTGTCCAAGCGCGCGGGCGAGCAGCCGCCGCGCAAGGAGCCGGGCTCCACACCGGAGAACGGGACACCACCGGCGGCGGACCCGGCGCCGGGGACCAGCGCGGCGACGTCGTCCGAACCCCGGCTCACCGCCCAGCCGCCGAGCAACCCGCCGGCGTCCTACCGCCCGCCCTCGCCGTCGTCCTCCGCGTCGACCAGCGCCACCACGCCGACGACCAAGGACGACGAGGACGAAACCGACGAGCCGTAGCTACCAGACGTCGCCGTCACGCCAGTCGCACGCGAGGTCGCCCGTCAGGTCGAGCGGCACGACCGGCAGGACGAAGACCCCGTCGTCCTCTTCCTCGGTGCGCTCGACCCCGGTCGGCGTCATCGCGAACGTCCTGCCCCGCCAGCGCTGCCACCCCCGCGCCGCGTAGAACTCCTGGCCCTCCTCCGACGCGCTGAGGGCGCCGAGGGGGTACGCGCCGCGCACGACGTCCTCCAGCGCGGCCATCACGACCCCGCCCACGCCCTGACGACGTCGGTCCGCACGCACCGCGACGCCTTCCACGTACCCGGCCCGCAGCGCGCGGGTCGGGTGCGGGACACCCGCGACCCGGCGTACGTGCAGCAACCGACGCTGCACGACGGCGCCGTGGCCGATCAGCTCGTCGCCGTCCCAGACGAAGGCGTGCACGCCGCCCAGGCTGTGCTCCCAGTCCTCGTCGCCGAAATCGCCGTCGAACGCCTCGTCGAGCAGCTCGCGGGCCGCGACGAGCGCCGGCGCGGGCACTTGCCAGGTGTGGATCAGGGAAACCGGTGACACGCTTCACACCCTAAGCCGTCACACCCGACGCTCCCGTTTCGCTCCTCTGACAGGCGAAAGGAGCCGAACATGGCAGAGCACATCGTGGTGGTCGGTGCGGGTTACGCGGGTCTGGCCGCGGCCAAGCTGGCGGCGAAGTGGACCGACTCGCGGGTCACGCTCGTCAACGCGCGGGACCGGTTCGTCGAACGGGTCCGGCTGCACCAGTTCGCGACCGGGCAGCGGATGCGCGACGTCCCGCTCGCCGACGTCCTCAAGGGCACCGGGGTCGAGCTGGTGGTCGACCGGGTCACCGACATCGACCCCGACGCGCGCAAGGTCCGGCTCACCGACGGCGCGCTGGCCTACGACCGGCTGATCTACGCGCTGGGCAGCCACGCCGACCTGGCCGGCGTCCCGGGCGCAGCCGAGCACGCGCACGCCCTCTCCACCCGGGAGGACGCGCAGGAGCTGGCCGTGGCGCTGAAGACCGCGCGCACGGTCGCCGTCACGGGCGGCGGGCTGACCGGCATCGAGGCCGCCTCCGAGCTGGCCGAGTCGCGCCCCGACCTGGACGTGGTGCTGGTCACCGCCGGCGGCTTCGGCGATGCCCTGTCGGACAAGGGCAGGCGGCACGTGCGCGAGGTGTTCGACCGGCTCGGCGTCCGGGTCCGCGACCACGCGCACGTCACCGAGGTCCGCGCCGACGGCCTGGTGCTCGACGCCGGCGAGCTCGTCGCCGCCGACACCGTCGTCTGGACGGCCGGTTTCGCCGTGCCGGACCTGGCCGCACGGGCCGGGTTCGCGGTGGACGACCGCGGCCGGATGCTGGTCGACCAGACGTTGACGTCGATCTCGCACCCGGACGTCCAGGGCATCGGCGACGCCGCCGCGATGAAGCGGCACGACGGCCTCGAACTGCGCATGGCGTGCGCGACCGGCCTGCCGACGTCGCAGCAGGCCGTGCGGGCGCTGGCGAAGCGGCTCGACGGCGGGCAGCCGGCCGATCGGCTCGACTTCCGGTACCGCATCCGGTGCATCAGCCTCGGTCGGAGGGACGCCCTGATCCAGTTCGTGGACGCCGACGACCGCCCCAGGGAACGCGTGCTCACCGGCCGTGCGGCGGCCATCACCAAGGAGCTGGTGGTGCGCACCGCCCTGGCGTTCCAGCGCCACCCCACGATGCCGGCGGGTTGAGCGGGCACGGGGCCGCGGCACATACCGCGTCGGCCGACGCGCGCAGATCGTCGGCCGACGCGGCGCAGAATCAGCCCTCGGCTACGACGGACGACCGGGCCTGCAGGTCCCCGTGGCGGCGGGGCAGCCCTCTCCGGACGTGCGCTAGACCTCGAACCGGTAGCCCATGCCGGGCTCGGTCACCAGGTGCCGCGGACGCGCCGGCTCGGGCTCCAGCTTGCGCCGCAACTGGGCCAGGTACACGCGCAGGTAGTGGGTCTCCTTCGCGTACGCCGGGCCCCACACCTCCTGCAGCAGCTGCTTCTGCGCCACCAGCCGGCCGCGGTTGCGGGCCAGGATCTCCAGCAGGCCCCACTCCGTCGGCGTCAGGTGCACCTCGGCGCCGGCTCGGCGCACCTTCTTCGCCGCCAGGTCGACCGTGAACGACGCCGTCTCCACGACCGCGTCCTCGCCCTCCGCCACCGCCGAGCGCCGCACCGCCGCCCGCAGCCTGGCCAGCAGCTCGTCCATCCCGAACGGCTTGGTCACGTAGTCGTCGGCGCCCGCGTCCAGCGCCTGCACCTTGTCGGCGGAGTCGACCCGCGCGGACAGCACGATGATCGGCACGGTCGTCCAGCCGCGCAGACCCGCGATCACCTCGCTGCCGTCCACGTCCGGCAGCCCGAGGTCGAGCACCACCACGTCCGGCTTGCCCTCGGCCGCCGCCTTGAGCGCCGTCGTGCCGTCGTGCGCGGTCAGGACCGAGTAGCCGCGGGCCGACAGGTTGATCCGCAACGCCCGCACGATCTGCGGCTCGTCATCGACGACCAGCACCTTTGTCACGCTGAGACACTACGCCCGGACCTCGCGCGCCCACCGTGCCCGACTACGTTCGGCGAACTTCCTGACGGGCCCTTGATGCGGTTCTGTTCTCCCTTTATGCCGTTTTGACGCGTCCTTCTCCGCATCGGTGCGGAAAGCGTGAGTACATCCGGGTGCGAATGAATCCATTCCCTGGACAGCCGTACTGCGAAAGTGCGAATGTCCTGTCCGAATTCGGACACTTGCTCACTCACGGTGAGCCACGAGGAGGTCTGATGACCACCAGTGTGACTAATCAGGACGCGTTACAACTCGTGGTCGCCGTGCACCGGCTGATCCGCAGCCTGCGCCAGTCCGCGTCCGTCCGGCGCCTGCAGCCCACCCAGCTGCTGGTGCTCGCGGAACTCGCGTCGCAGGGGCCGATGAGGATCGGCGAGATCGCGGTGCGGGCGCTGTGCTCGCAGCCGACGGCGACCACGGTGGTGACGGGCCTGGAATCGAGCGGCCTGGTGCGCCGCGAATCCGATCCGGCCGACGGGCGGGCCACGATCGTCGAGCTGACCGGCCTCGGCCGGGAGACCATCCTGTCCCTCGCGCACGGCGAGGCGGAGCTGTTGTCCGAACGGATCGCCCGGTTGGAGCCGGCCGAGCGCGACGCGCTCCGAGCGGTCACGCCCGTGCTGCGCAGGCTCGCCGACCCGGCGCGGTGAGCCCGGCCGTCAGCCCCTCGGTCGGGGCTGGCAGCGCGGGCACGAGTAGGACGAGCGGTTCATGAACGGCTCGCGCCGGATCGCCGTCCCGCACCGCCGGCACGGCTCGTTCTCCCGCCCGTACACGGCCAGTGACCGGTCGAAGTAGCCCGACTGGCCGTTCACGTTGACGTAGAGCGCGTCGAACGACGTCCCGCCCTCGCCGAGCGCCTCGTACATCACCTGCGTGGCGTGCGCGAGCAGCTCGGCGGCCTTGGGCCTGGTCAGCTTGTCCACGGGCCGCAACCCGTGCAGCCCGGCCCGCCACAGCGCCTCGTCGGCGTAGATGTTCCCCACGCCGGAGACGAGCGTCTGGTCGAGCAGGGCGCGCTTGACCTCGGTCCGCCGCTTCCGCAACGCCGCGACCGCCGCGTCCGGGTCGAAGGCCGGGTCCATCGGGTCGCGCGCGATGTGCGCCACCGGCTTCGGCAGCCGGGCGCCGTCGACCTCGACGATCTCCGCCAACGCCAACCCGCCGAACGTGCGCTGGTCGACGAACCGCAGCTCCGGGCCGCCGTCGGCGAACCGGACCCGCACCCGCAGGTGCTTCTCGTCGGGCGCGCCGACGGGCTGGACCAGCATCTGGCCGCTCATGCCGAGGTGCGCGAGCATGGCGTCGCCGCCCGACAGGTCGACCCACAGGTACTTGCCGCGACGGCGCGCGGCCTCCAGTCGCTGACCGGTCAGGCGCATGGCGAAATCCGCCGCACCGGGCAGGTGTCGGCGGATCGCGCGTGGGTGGAGGACTTCTACCGCTTCGACGGTCCTCCCCGCGACGTGCTCGTGCAGACCTCGGCGGACGACCTCTACCTCGGGCAGCTCGGGCACCGGCGGGTGATCAGTCCTCGGACTCGCGCTCGGCGGCGGCGGCCTCGGCCTGCTCCAGCTCTTCGAGCATCTGGTAGGCGGCGGCCTGCGGCTTGGTCGGCTTGAGCACCCAGCCGCCCGCCTGGGCGGTGTCGCGCACGAGGACCAGGCCCTGGATGCCGCCGTTGCGGCTGGCGTTCAGCGGGCGGGACGGACGCGCGTGGCGCGCGCGCCGGTTCGTCCGGACGTTCGTGGCATACATTTCGGCGTCAGTCTTCCTGAGTAGGTGAAGCCTGAGGTGAAGCCTGGGGTGAAGCCTGCGTGGCCGAGCCGGGTGCGTGGCCGTTCCCGGACGCGCCGGTCTCCTCGGCGCGGACCCGTTCCTGCAGCACGCGGTAGGCGGCCGCGGCCGCCTTCTGCTCGGCTTCCTTCTTCGTGCGCCCGTCACCGGTCCCGTAGGCCTGTCCACCGACGAGCACCGTCGCGGTGAACTCCTTGCGGTGGTCGGGGCCCTGGTCGTCCACCCGGTACTCGGGGACGCCCAGGCCGGCGGACGCGGTCAGCTCCTGGAGACTCGTCTTCCAGTCCAGTCCAGCACCACGCAGCGGCGCTTCGGCCAACAGCGGGTCGAACAGGTGGTGAACGAGTTGACGCGCGGTTTCGATGCCGAACTGCAGGTACACCGCGCCGATGACGGCTTCCAGGCCGTCCGCGAGGATGCTCGCCTTGTCCCTGCCGCCGGTCAGCTCCTCGCCGCGACCGAGCAGGAGGTGCCCGCCCAACCCGTCGTCGCCGAGACCCCTGGCCACGCCCGCCAGGGCGTGCATGTTCACCACGCTCGCGCGGAGCTTGGCGAGCTGGCCCTCGGGCAGCTCGGGGTGCGTGCGGTACAGGTGATCGGTGACGACGAGGCCGAGCACCGCGTCGCCGAGGAATTCCAGTCGCTCGTTCGGCGGCAGTCCGCCGTTCTCGTACGCGTACGACCGGTGTGTGAGCGCGAGCGTCAGCAGCTCGGCGTCCAACGGGACGCCGAGCGCTTCGAGCAACGGGGCGCGGTCGGCGGACCGACCGCGCGACGACCTACCCCCCACGATTCGCCGCTACCTTCGCCAGAGGGGTGATCAGGCCGGCTGGACGACCTGGCGGCCGTCGTACTGGCCACAGGCCGGGCAGGCGATGTGCTGCGGCTTCGGCTGGCGGCAGGCCCTGTTCTGGCAAGCCACCAGGTGCACAGCACTGGTCTTCCACTGAGCGCGGCGCGAGCGCGTGTTCGAGCGCGACATCTTCCGCTTCGGGACGGCCACGACTAGTTCTCCTCTGGATTGTCACGATTCCCGTCGAACCGCTCTTGGAGGGCGGCCCAACGGGGGTCAATCGTCTCATGCCCGTGGTCGGGGCCGAGATCAGCCAGCCTGCCGCCGCAGTCGACGCACAGCCCGAGGCAGTCCGGCGAGCACAGCGGCACCTGTGGCAGCGCGAGCACGATGGCGTCGCGCACCACGGGTTCGAGGTCGATCAGGTCGTCGTGCAGACGGCTGACCTCGTCCTCTTCGGTCGTCTCGTCGGTGGTGCTGTCCGGGTACGCGTACAGCTCGGTCAGCTCCACCTCGACCTCCGCGGACAGTGGGTCGAGGCAGCGCGAGCACTCGCCTTCGACCACCGTCGCGGCCGTGCCCGTCACGAGCACGCCTTCGACCACCGACTCCAGCAGGAGGTCGAGTTCGACGTTGCCCCCCGCCGGCACCGCGATCACGCCGAGCAGGCCGACGCCCTCAGCGGGCACCGTCCGGCGCACCCCGCGGCTGGAGCCCGCACGACGCCCGAGGTCCCTGGTGTCGATGACCCAGGGCCCGGTCGCTGTGGGACGCGCGGAGGCGTGACGATGCTCAGACATGATGTTTGGTGTTGCCGTCGGGGACTTACCACGACCAGCCGGTCAAGGGTACGGGACAACGGGCGTCCACGTGAAATCGGCTGGTCGGGGCGTCGTCCGGTCGGGTCATTCGTGGTAGTCGAACGGCGCCGCGGCGCTCGCGACGGCCGGGCCGCGCAGGTGCGAGCGACCCTTCCCGACGCTGCGCAGGGTGTGCGCGAGCAGGTCCTCGAAGTCGGCCAGCTTGCCGTCCACGTACGCGTCGCACTCGCTGCGCAGCCGGATCGCCTCCGTCTGGGCGGCGTCCAGCACGCGGGCGGCCTCGGCGTGCGCGGCCTGCACGACCTCGGTCCCGTCGACCAGGCGCGCCTGCTCCGCCCGGCCCTCCTCGATCGCGCGCTCGTAGTTGGCCCGGCCCGCCTGGACCATGCGGTCGGCCTCGGCGTGCGCCCGGCCCACCAGGTCCTCGTACTCCTGGCGGCCCGCGGAGACGGTGCGCTGCGCCTGGTCCTCGGCCTCGGCGACCATCCGCTCGGCCCGGGCCCGGGCCTCGGACAGCATCCGCTCGGCCTCGTGCTGCGCCTCGGCGACCATCCGCTCGGAGTCCGACCGCGCCTTGCTCAGCGCCTGGTCCGCGTCGTGCTGCGCCTTGCCGACCAGCTCGTCGCGGTGGTCGAGCACGTCCTGGGCGTCGTCCAGCTCCGCCGGGATGGCGTCGCGCACGTCGTCGAGGAGTTCGAGCACGTCGCCGCGCGGCACGACGCACCCGGAGGTCATCGGCACGCCACGCGCTTCCTCGACGATCGTGACCAGCTCGTCGAGGGCCTCGAACACCCGGTACACGTCACACTCCTCGCGCCCACAGCAGTACCCGTCCTAGTGTGCCCTGCCGATCTCTTCGCCGCCGGGAGATCGGCAGGGCGTGTCCGGCTAACGGGTGATGTCCACCAGGACGAAGCTCGCGTAGTGGTCCGACGTGTAGAAGTACAGCTTCGGGGTGGCGTTGCCGGTCACGATCCGCCGCGCGCCGCGGGTGGAGACCCCGGGCGTCTTGACCGTGTACTCCCGGTAGTAGCCGGTCGAGCACGCCGGGAGGATGCCCTCGCGGTTGTAGAAGGTCTGGTTGTCCTGCGGATACGGGTACGGCCCGCCCCGCTGGACCAACCTCACGGTGTCGGTCGCCTGGACGGGCAGGGCGGAGAGGGCGACCTTGCGGAAGCCGGACGTGTCACCGCACGCGGCCTGCGCGACCGCGACCGACTCGGCCGCGACCGCCTGGGTCGAGGTGGTGAACGTGCCCGCGAGGACCAGCAGCAGGGAGAGCAGCACCTTCGCGGTGCGCGATGTGATCTCGCTCATGCCAGTGAACGCTAACCGCACCCAGCGACGAAGAGGCGGTCCTCAAGTTAACGGACCGTGACCGGTCAACGACCCTCTGCGCGCCTGGCCGTGAGCCGGTCCTTGATCGACGGCGGCACCAGGCTCGTCACGTCGCCGCCGTAGGTCGCCACGTCCTTGACCAGGGAGCTGGCCAGGAAGCTGTAGATCGGGTTCGTCGGCATGAACAGCGTCTCGACCCCGCTGAGCTGGTAGTTCATCTGCGCCATCTGCAGCTCGTAGTCGTAGTCGCTGACCGCGCGCAGGCCCTTGATGATGGCCTGGACGTCGTTCTCCCGGCAGTAGTCGACCAGCAGGCCGTGCCAGGAGTCGACGCGGACGTTCGGCCACTGCGAGGTGACCTCGCGCAGCATCTCCGTGCGCTCTTCCACCGAGAACAACGTCTTCTTGGTCTTGTTGATGAGCACGGCGACGACGACCTCGTCGTAGAGCTTCGCCGCTCTGCCGATGATGTCCAGGTGTCCGTTGGTGGCCGGGTCGTAGGAGCCGGGGCACACGGCACGCGTCATGGTTTCGGACGGTAGCACCCGATCGGACGCGTCCACTCCGGTGCGTGGTCGGCATCACCCGGAGGCGTCGACCTGTTCGGCCCAGTGCAGCGCCGTGTCGCCGTATCGCTTGCTGCGCAACGATTCCACCGGACTCGGCCAAATCGGTTCAGGACTGCGCGCGTCGCGTTCCACGACGATCAGCGACCCCGGTTTCGTCCAACCGTTCGTGACCAGCGCCGCGAGGAGCCGGTT
The DNA here is from genome assembly GCF_055603705.1 of Actinosynnema sp. NPDC037264. Classification (NCBI taxonomy): domain Bacteria; kingdom Bacillati; phylum Actinomycetota; class Actinomycetes; order Pseudonocardiales; family Pseudonocardiaceae; genus Actinosynnema; species Actinosynnema sp. NPDC037264. The sequence continues at coordinate 40,551 of NZ_JBVJVK010000006.1, forward strand.
GAGCTGCCCGTCCGTCACCGCGTAGGGCGGATCGGCGAAGACGACGTCGCACGCCACCTCCGCCACACCGCCCACCACGGCCTCCGCGGTGCGGTTCACCACCGTCGCGCCGGGCAGCGCGACCACCTTGGCGTTGCTCTTCAGGACTTCGGCAGCCCGCTTGTCCGACTCCACGAACGTGGCGCTCACCGCACCCCGCGACAACGCCTCGAACCCGAGCGCCCCCGACCCCGCGTACAGGTCGAGCACCACCGCGCCGTCGAGGTCGAGCAGCGTCTCCAACGAGCTGAACAACGCCTCGCGAACCCGGTCGGAGGTGGGACGGGTACCCCTCGGCGGCACTTGCAGCCGGCGGCCACCGGCGGCGCCCGCGACAATCCTGGTCACCGGGTCATCGTCCCACCGCGAGCGCCTGCCACCACCCGTCGACCTCCGGCGGCTGCTCCACGTCGATCCGCTCGCCGGGCCGCGGCACGGCCAACGGCACCCCGTGCGCCTTCGCCTCGCGCCACACCCGGTCGACCGGCTCGGACCAGTCGTGGAACGCCAGGTTGAAGGTCGCCCAGTGCACCGGGATCAAGAGGCCACCCCGCACGTCCCGATGCGCCGTGACGCCTTCTTCCGGCGTCATGTGGATGTCCGGCCAACCGGGCCCGTAAGCACCGATCTGGATCAAAGAGGCGTCGAACGGACCGTGCTCCTCGCCGATCGCCCGATAACCGTCGAAGTAACCGGTGTCGCCGCTGTAGTAGACCCGGTGCGCCGGCCCCTTCAGAACCCACGACGCCCACAGCGTGTTGTCCCGCTGGAAGCCGCGGCCGGAGAAGTGCTGCGCCGCCGTGGCCACCAACGTGACGCCGGCCACCTCGTGCGACTCGTCCCAGTCCAGTTCCACGATCCGGTGCTCGGGCACGTCCCACCGGCGCAGGTGCGCCCCGATGCCGAGCGGCACCACGAACACCGCGTCCGTGTCCGCGGTCAACGCCCGCACCGTCGCCAGGTCGAGGTGGTCGTAGTGGTCGTGCGAGATCACCACCGCGTCCACCGGCCCCACCTCGGGCAACGAGTGCGGCACGGGGTGCAACCGACGCGGACCGACCACTTGCGACGGTGAGACCCGGTCACTCCACACGGGGTCGATCAACACCCGCGCCCCGTCGATCTCCACCAACGTCGACGCGTGCCCGTACCAGGTGATGTGCAACCCGTCCGCCGAACCAACGGTCGGCGGCACCAACGGCACCTCACCGACGGGCCGCCGCTGCTGCCCACCGAAGAACATCTCCCGCACGGTCCCCGCCGCGCCGTCCGGCATCGTCCGCGTGCTCGCCGCGTTGTGGAACTTCCCGTCGCGATACCGGGGCGACCGCCGCACCCGCTCCCCACCGGGCTTCCCACCCAACGCCAACGACACATCCCGCGCCGCCCAGGCAACAACACCGGCCGTGAGAGCGAACAACCCGACAGCGACCTTCTTCATGCCACCACCAACGCCGCCCCGAACCCCCCGGTTCCCCCGAACGCCCGATGTGGCCGCGAACACTCAAGCCCGCTCCGCTTTCCGCACATCGCGCCGGAACCGCGGCCTCCGGAACCACGGCCTCCGGAACCACGCCCGCCGCAACAGCTGATCCACCACCACAACGGACCCGGAACACCAGCACCTAGGCCCGATTTGACATGGGTTCGGGCGCCATAGGCTGGACGAAGCCGGGCAGGCTTGGCGGGTGCTTTTTCCGCCATGCCTGCCCGGCTTTGGCCTGCCTGGGGTGCCCGTAAGGGCCCCATGTCAAATCGAGCCGGAAGTGACCTGCCCGGAGCCGCCCAAACCCGAGCCGACCTCAACCCGGTCCAGCCCAAACCCGAGCCGACCCCGAGCCGGCCCACCTCACTCCAGCACGATCAACAAATCCCCACCCTCGACCTGCTGCACCCCACGCACCGCGAGCCGCTTGACCCGCCCGGCCTTGGGCGCCGTGATCGCGGCCTCCATCTTCATCGCCTCGATCGTCGCGATCGTCTGCCCGACCTCGACCTGCTCGTCCTCCGCCACGCTGGGCGTGACGACCCCGGCGAACGGCGCCGCGACGTGCCCCGGGTTGCCCCGGTCCGCCTTCTCCGCCACGGGCACCTCGGCCGCGATCGACCGGTCGCGCACCTGGATCGGCCGCAACTGCCCGTTCAACGTCGCCATCACCGTGCGGATACCGCGCTCGTCCGCCTCACCGATGGCCTCCAGCCCGATCAGCAGCCGCACCCCGGGCTCCAGGTCGACCTGGTACTCCTCCCCCGGCTTGAGCCCGTAGAAGAAGTCCTTGCTGCCCAGCACACTCGTGTCGCCATACGCCTCCCGGTGCGCCTGGAACTCCTTCGTCGGCGCCGGGAACAGCAACCTGTTGAGCGTCGCCCGCCGGTCGTGCTCCAAGCCCTTCAGGTCGTCGTCGGTCAGCTCCGCCACGCCCTTCGGCGCGGCACGCCCCTGCAACGCCTTGCTCCGGAACGGCTCCGGCCACCCGCCGGGCGGGTCGCCCAGCTCACCGTGCAGGAACCCGATCACCGACGCCGGGATGTCGAACCGACCCGGGTCCGCCTCGAACTCCTTCGGCGAGACACCCGCTCCGACCAGGTGCAACGCCAGGTCGCCCACCACCTTGGACGACGGCGTCACCTTCACCAGCCGACCGAGCATCCGGTCGGCCGCCGCGTACATGGACTCGATCTCCTCGAACTTCTGCCCGAGCCCGAGCGCGACCGCCTGCGTCCGCAGGTTCGACAGCTGCCCACCGGGGATCTCGTGCGAGTACACCCGCCCTGTCGGACCGGGGATCCCCGACTCGAACGGCGCGTAGACCTTGCGCACCGACTCCCAGTACGGCTCCAGGTCGCACACCGCGCGCAGGTCCAGACCGGTCGCCCGGTCCGTGTAGTCCGTCGCCGCCACGATCGCCGACAACGGCGGCTGCGACGTCGTGCCCGCCATCGACGCCACCGCGCCGTCCACCGCGTCCACCCCGGACTGGATGGCCGCCAGGTAGGTGGCGAGCTGCCCACCCGCCGTGTCGTGCGTGTGCAGGTGCACCGGCAGGTCGAACTCCTTGCGCAGCGCCGTCACCAACCGCGCCGCCGCCGGCGGGCGCAGCAGGCCCGCCATGTCCTTCACCGCGAGGACGTGCGCACCGGCGCCCACGATCTGCTCGGCCAGCTTGAGGTAGTAGTCGAGCGTGTAGATCCGCTCGTCCGGGTTCGAGAGGTCCGAGGTGTAGCACAGGCACACCTCGGCCAGCGCCGTGCCGGTCTCGCGCACCGCCTCGATCGCCGGCCGCATCTGCTCCACGTCGTTGAGCGCGTCGAAGATCCGGAAGATGTCGATACCCGTCTTCGTCGCTTCCTCGACGAACGCGCTGGTCACCGCCTCGGGGTACGGCGTGTAGCCCACCGTGTTCCGGCCGCGCAGCAGCATCTGCAGCGTGATGTTCGGCACCGCCTCGCGCAGCGCCGCCAGCCGCTCCCACGGGTCCTCGGCCAGGAACCGCAGCGCCACGTCGTACGTCGCGCCGCCCCACGCCTCCAACGACAGCAGCTGCGGCGCCATCCGCGCCACGTGCGGCGCGATCGCCAGCAGGTCCTTCGTCCGCACCCGCGTCGCCAACAACGACTGGTGCGCGTCGCGGAACGTGGTGTCGGTGACGGCCAGCGCCTTGCTCTCCCGCAGCCAGCGGGCGAAGCCCTCCGGACCCAGCTCGTCCAGCTTCTGCTTCGACCCCGCCGGCGGCTCGGCGTTCAGGTCGACCACCGGCAGCTTCACCCTCGGGTCCACGACGGACGGGCGCGGGCCGTTCGGCTTGTTCACCGTCACGTCGGCCAGGTAGGTCAGCATCCGCGTGCCGCGGTCGGCGGAGTGCCGCGCCGTCAGCAGGTGGGGGCGCTTCTCGATGAACGACGTCGTGACCCGGCCCTCGAAGAAGTCCGGGTCGTCCAGCACCGCCTGGATGAACGGGATGTTCGTGGACACGCCGCGGATGCGGAACTCGGCCACCGCGCGCCGCGCGCGGGCCACCGCGGCGGAGAACGTCCGGCCGCGGCACGACAGCTTGACCAGCATCGAGTCGAAGTGCGCGCCGATGACCGTGCCCGCGCCGGTCGTGCCGCCGTCCAGCCGGATGCCCGAGCCGCCCGGCGAGCGGTAGGCGCTGATCATGCCGGTGTCCGGGCGGAAGCCGTTGGCCGGGTCCTCCGTGGTGATGCGGCACTGCAGGGCCGCGCCGCGCAGCTGCACGGTCTCCTGGCTCAGGCCGAGGTCGTCCAGCGTCTCGCCGCTCGCGATGCGCATCTGCGACTGCACCAGGTCGACGTCGGTGACCTCTTCGGTGACCGTGTGCTCGACCTGGATGCGGGGGTTCATCTCGATGAAGACGTAGTTGCCGTTCGGGTCGAGCAGGAACTCGACGGTGCCGGCGTTGCGGTAGCCGATGTGCCGGGCGAACTTGACGGCGTCGGCGCAGATCCGGTCGCGCAGCCCGGGGTCCAGGTTCGGCGCGGGCGCGATCTCGATGACCTTCTGGTGGCGGCGCTGCACCGAGCAGTCGCGCTCGAACAGGTGGATCACGTTGCCCCCGCCGTCGGCGAGGATCTGCACCTCGATGTGCCGCGGCTCGACCACGGCCTGCTCCAGGAACACCGTCGGGTCGCCGAACGCCGACTCCGCCTCGCGTGACGCGGCTTCCAGGGCTTCCCGGAGCGCGGCGGGGGCTTCCACCCGCCGCATGCCGCGCCCGCCACCGCCCGCGACGGCCTTCACGAAGACCGGGAACGCGATGTCCTCGGCGGCCCGGACCAGGGCGTCGATGTCGCTGGACGGCTCGCTGGACTTGAGCACCGGCAGGCCGGCGGCACGGGCCGCGGCGATCGCGCGCGCCTTGTTGCCGGTCAGCTCGAGCACGTCCGAGGGCGGGCCGACGAACGTGATGCCGGCGTCCGCGCAGGCCTTGGCCAGCTCGGGGTTCTCGGAGAGGAACCCGTAGCCGGGGTAGACCGCGTCGGCGCCCGCCTTGCGCGCCGCCTTGATGATCTCCTCGACGGACAGGTAGGCCCGGACGGGGTGGCCGGGCTCGCCGATCTCGTACGACTCGTCGGCCTTCAGCCGGTGCAGGGAGTTGCGGTCCTCGTGGGGGAAGACGGCAACCGTGCCGGCGCCCAGTTCGTAGGCAGCGCGAAAGGCCCGGATCGCGATCTCGCCGCGGTTGGCGACAAGAACCTTGCGGAACATGCGGCGTTCCCTCCCGGTTACTCGGCGAGTCCCGCCCGAGCGCGGGCGGGACTCGATGAATCAAGGCACGCTACCGTGCGCTTCCCGCCCCTCGGGAGTTCCATCCCACGTGACGGACGTCATCGTGATCGGTCACTCCTCCGGTCAAGGCGGGCGCGACCTGGGATCACGCCCCGGGATTCTCCCTTGCGAGGTCGCGCGGCGCAGCCCCCACGCGTGCGGCGGATTGACGTCCGCGCGGCGGGACCCATACCCCACCGCCCGCCGACCGGCGTTCGCCCCGCACGGTGGATCACCGACTCGTTACGGTGCGTTCGCTGCATCGGGTGACTACGGGCGGCGACTTCTCGGTAGGGTTGGCCCATGGCCGGGGCTGAAGGGACTGGGCAGCCTGCTGCCCGCACCCATTTCGACGTCGTACTGCGCGGGTACAACCAGCGTCAGGTGAACGAACGGGTGACGCGGCTCGAGTTCGACCTCAAGAACTCGAACCGGGCCCGGGAAGCGGCGTCGGCCCAGGTCGCGGAGCTGGGCAAACTGCTCAACTCCACCCGCGCCGAGCTTGACAAGGTCAAGTCCCAGCTGGGCAAGCTGGCCGCGAGCCCTTCCAGCGCGTCCAACGTCACCGAGCGCGTGCGCGTGATGATGACGTTGGCCGAGGAGGAGATCGCCGACATCCGCAAGGCCGCGCTCGACCAGGCCAACGCCACCCGCGCCGAGGCCGAGCGGGCGGCGGCCGAGGGCAAGGCGGCGCACCACCGCGCGATGGGCGAGCTGGAGGACCGGCGGCGGCAGCTGGAGGCCGCCCACCAGCAGCGGACCACCGAGCTGGAGCGGCAGTTCGACGAGCGCCGGGCCGAGCTGGAGCGCTCCCACGAGGAGCTGCGGGCCAAGCTGACCGCCGAGCACGAGGCGTTGATGGCGGAGTCCCGCGCCGACCGCGAGAAGCTCACCGGGGAGTTCGAGGCCAAGACCGCCGAGCTCGAGGCGAAGCGGGTCGAGCTGGAGCAGAAGTACAAGGGCTACCACGACGACCTCGACAAGGAGTACGACGAGCTGCGCACCAAGCTCCGCAAGGAGCACGAGGTGCACGTGGTCGAGGCCAAGGCCGAGGCCGCGAAGCTCCTCGAAGCCGCTCAGGCCGAGGCGGCGGCGCTGCGCGCGGAGACCGAGAAGCAGGTCGCCGAGCTGGAGTCCGAGGCGCTGGCCAAGGCGGAGAAGGCGGTGAGCGAGGCGAACGCGCTCGCCGAGAAGACCGTCACCGAGGCGAACGCGCTCGCCGAGAAGACCATCTCCGAAGCCGACGCCCGCGCCGAGCAGACGGTCACCGAAGCCGACGCCCGCGCCGAGCAGACGGTCACCGAAGCCGACGCCCACGCGAAGAAGACCATCACCGAGGCCGACGCCCACGCCGACCGCCGCACCACGGCGGCCGACGAGAAGCTGGCCGAGCTGCACCGCGTGCACCGCGCGTTGAGCGAGCAGTTCGCCGCGGCGCAGGAAGCGGTGTCCCTGGCGGTGGCCACGCTCACCCCGCTGGACGAGGAAGCCGCGGCCGACGACCAACCCGCCGACGCGGCCGCCGACCGTGCCGCCGACAAGGCGACCAACACCGCCGACGCCGGCGACGCGCCGACCAAACCGGCGACCCCCAAGCCCGTGCCCGCCAAGCCCGCCGGCCCGAAGCCCGCCGACAGCAAGCCGGCCGACACCAGGCCTCCCCACCCCAAGCCGGCCGACGGCAAGCCCGCCACCAAGGCCAAGGACGTCGACCCGTCGGAGCAGCCGACCACCCAGCTGCCTGTACCCAAGGGCAGGCAGTCCAAGTAGGTCCGCGCCCCCGCTCACCGGGACAGCTGGTTACCGGGCAGCCGGCTACCGGGCAGCCGGCTACTGGGGCAGCTGGTCGGCCGGCACGACCTCACCCGGCGCCGGCACGGTGATCTCGACCGGCTCGCCCCACCCGCGGAACCGGGTGGTCGACTGCTTCACGACCTTGCCGTCCAGCTCGAACCGGTACTCGGCCCGCACCGGCGCGCTGGTGTCGTCCACCCACACCGACGCCGAGATCGTCACCCCGTACTCGGCCAGCTGGGTGTGCTGCAGCTGGATGTCCTGGTCCTCGATGACCTTCGCCATCTTCAACGCGTCGACCACCAGGTCGAACCGCGTCGTCGGCACGCCGTCCACCTGCTCGGAGGACCGGCCCACGATCAACGCCGCCCGCGGCTGCACGTAGTCCAGCTCCGCGCCCGGCGTCGCGCTCGGCCCGAAGCCGCGCAGCAACGCGGACACCTCGCCACCGCTCGCCGACGGGTAGAAGCCCCACTTCTTGCCCGCGGGCATCGGCGCGCCCTCGACCTGCACGTACGTGCCGTCGCGCACAACCACCAGCGCGATCTTCTTCGGCTGCCCGCCGGTCGACACGTCCATCGTCATCGAGCCGGTCACGCCGTCGCCGTCGCGCCTCAGCGTGCCGTCCACCACGTTGCGCACCTCGGTGGCCTGCCCGTCCGAGGCGAAATTCTCGGTGTGGAACGTCGCCGTGCCCAGCTCCGCCTGCCGTTGCCCGATGCGTTCGGCGAGGACCGCCAGATCGCCCTTGGGCAGCGAGGACGTGGTGGGGGCCTGGTCACCGGCGGGCGCCGCCGTGCAGGCGACGAGCACCAACGGAACCAGGGCGAGCAGGAATCGGCGCACAAGCCAGGGTAACCAACAGGCCGGCCGGCCCTTCCCCACGCACCCGCACCGGGCCGACCAGTCGTCCGAACCCCGAGCCGACTCGGCCCCCCGGGCACCGGGCCACCCGCCACCGCCCAGCCCACCGACCCCCGGCCGCCCAGCCCACCCGGCCACCCGGCCACCCGGCCACCGGCCAGCCCACCGGCCCACCGACCACCGGCCACCGGCCACCGAGCGGCCTACGCCTTCTCCAGGTACTCCGCCCGCTCGTCGTCCAACAACCCCGCCACGAGCCCGGCCAACCCCGGGTTCCCGGTCAGCTCCGGGTCCGCCTCCACGACCTCCTGCGCCACCACCCGGGCCTCGGCGATCACGTCCTCGTCGCGCAGCAGCGACAGCATCTTCAGCCCCGACCGCTTCCCGGACTGCGCCGCGCCGAGGATGTCGCCCTCGCGCCGCAGCTCCAGGTCGAGCTGCGCCAGCTCGAAACCATCCAAAGTGGACTCCACCGCCCGCAGCCGCTCCATCGTCGACGTGCCGTCGGGCATCTCGGTGACCAGCAGGCACAGCCCCGGCGCGCTGCCCCGCCCGACCCGTCCGCGCAGCTGGTGCAGCTGGCTGACCCCGAACCGGTCCGCGTCCATGATCACCATGACGGTGGCGTTGGGCACGTTCACGCCGACCTCGACCACGGTCGTGGCGACGAGCACCTGCACCTCGTTCGCCGCGAACGCCCGCATCACGGCGTCCTTGTCCTCCGGTGCCATCCGGCCGTGCAGGATGTCGATCCGCAGCCCGCGCAACGGCCCCTCGGCCAGCTTGTTCGCCACGTCCACCACCGCGAGCGGCGGCCGGCGGTCGGAGCCGTCGTCCTTCGGCGAGCCCTTGGCGGACTCCTTGCCCGGCCCTTCTTTCGGGGGGACCTCCCCGTCGTCCTCCGCTTCGCCGTCGCCGATGCGCGGGCACACCACGTACACCTGGTGGCCCTTGCCGACCTCCTCGTGGATCCGCTGCCAGGCCCGGTCCAGCCAGCCCGGCTTCTGGGCCACGGGCACCACGGACGTGCTGATCGGCGAACGCCCCTGCGGCAGCTCGCGCAGCGCGGACACCTCCAGGTCGCCGTACACCGTCATCGCCACCGTGCGCGGGATCGGCGTGGCCGTCATCACCAGCACGTGCGGCGTCGACCCGCCCGCGCGCCCGCTCAGCGCGGCCCGCTGCTCCACGCCGAACCGGTGCTGCTCGTCCACCACGACCAGCCCCAGGTCCGCGAACTCGACCTTGTCCTGGATCAACGCGTGCGTGCCGACCACGATCCCGGCCTCGCCGGACACGATCTCCAGCAACGCCCGCTTCCGCGCCGCCGTCGCCATCGACCCGGTCAGCAGCGTCACCCGCGTCGCGTGCTCGGCCCCGCCCAGCTCACCGGCCTGCCCGAGGTCGCCGAGCAACTCGCGCAACGACCGCGCGTGCTGGGCCGCGAGCACCTCGGTCGGCGCGAGCATCGCCGCCTGCCGCCCGGCGTCGACGACCTGCAACATCGCCCGCAGCGCCACTATCGTCTTGCCCGAGCCGACCTCTCCTTGCAGCAGCCGGTTCATCGGGTGCTCGCCGGACAGGTCCCGGACGATCTGCTCGCCGACCTCGCGCTGCCCCGCCGTCAGCTCGAACGGCAGCCGCGCCTCGAACGCGTCGCGCACCAGGCCGTCCCGGGGCGGGCACGCGGGCGCGGGACGGGCCGTCGCCGAACGGCGGCGCTGCGCCAGCGTCAGCTGGACCGCCAGCGCCTCGTCCCACTTCAACCGCTGCTGCGCGACGGTGATCGCGGCCCAGCCGTCCGGCCGGTGGATGTCGCGCAGCGCCTTCTCCAGCCCGATCAGCCCGCGCTCGGCCCGCAACGACTCCGGCAGCGGGTCGTCCGCCACCCCGTCCCACACCGCGAGGACCTGCTCGACGCAGTTGGAGACGTTCCACGACTGGATGCCCTGCGCCGCCGGGTAGACCGGGATCATCGCCCCGGCGAAGTCCGCCGCCGCCACGCCCTCGCCGTCGAGCACCTGGTAGTCAGGGTGCGCGAGCTGGAGCTTGCCGTTGAACATGCCGACCTTGCCCGCGAACATCGCCTCGCGCCCCGGCAGCAGCTCCCGCTCGACCTTGCGCGAGCCGCGCCCGAAGAACACCAGGTGCAGGTCGCTGGTGCCGTCGGTGATCACGGCCTCCAGCAGCTCGCCGCTGCGCGACTTCATCCGCCGCTGCCGCGCGCTCTTGACCCGCGCCTGCACGGTGACGTGCTCGCCCAGCTCCAGCCCGGCGATCTCGGTCAGCTTGCCGCGCTCGTCGTACCGGCGCGGGTAGTGGCGCAGCAGCTCGCCGACGGTGGTCAGGCCGAGCCCTGCCTCCAGCGCGTCGGCGCTCTTCTTGCCGAGCACCGACACCAGCTTCTCGTCGAAGGTCGTCATCCCGGCCTATTCAACTACTCGACACCGACAGTCAGCAGCGCGTCGCGCTGCCCGCCCGGGTACGCGGCGAGCTCGACCTCCGGGTGGGCGACGCGCAGGTGATCTTCCAGCACCCGCTCGACGCCGTCCGGGGCGGCCCGTCCCCACAGCACGGTGACCAGCTCGCCGCCGCTGGCGAGCATCCGGTCGACCAGCCGGCACGCCAGCGCGCCCACGCCGGCCGGGTCGGGCTCGATCAGCACGACCTCGCCGTCCACCATGCCGAGCAGGTCGCCGGGACGGCACCGGCCGACCCAGGTGATCGCCTCCCGGTCGGACACCGCGACCTCGCCGCGCCGGGTGGCCGCCGCCGCCTCGGCCATGGCGACCACGTCGTCACCGGCGCGCCGGGACGGCGAGTGCACGGCCAGCGCCGCCAACGCCTGCACCGGCGAGAACGTCGGCACGACCACGACGTCCTGACCTGCGGCGACGGCCTGCGTGACGGCCTCGTCCAGCGGTTCGCGCCACGTCGGGTCGCCGGGCAGCACGGTCACCTGCCGCGCCCGCGTGCCCACCACCACGGCCAGCAGGTCGGCCGCCGTCACCTCGTCACCGGGCTCGAACACCACCGCGCCCTCGGACCGGAACAGCTCCGCCGCGCCCTCGCCCTCGACCAGCACGACGATCGCCCGGTCGCGCACGAACCGCGGGGCCTGGGCGGCGATCTGGTCGGCGAAGCGCGCCACCGTGATCCGGTGCGGCCGGCCGGCCCGGATGCCCGCCTCCACCGCCGCGCCGATGTCGTTGCAGTGCACGTGCACGGTCCACAGCGCGTCGCCGTCGCCGACCACGGACACGCAGTCGCCGATGGCCGTCAGCTCGGCCTTCAGCGCCTCCACGTCCGGCGAGCCGTCCAGCAGGTACATGACCTCGTACTCGAACTCCGCCGACCCGGCCTCCCGAGCGGTGGTCAGCGGCTCGCGCGGCACCGTGGCGACGACCGGCACGTCCTCGACGACCCGCCCGGTGATCACCGCCGCCAACGTGTCCAGCAGCACGACCAACCCCCGCCCGCCCGCGTCGACCACACCGGCCCGGGCCAGCGCGGTCAGCTGGCGCGGTGTGTCGGCCAACGCCTCGGCGCCCGCCTTCGCCGCGACCGTGACCACCTCGTCCAGGTCGTCGGACGCGCAGTCGCGGGCCGCCTCGGCCGCCGCGTGCAGCACGGAGAGCACGGTGCCCGCGACCGGCTCCGAGACCGCGGCGGTGGCCAGTTCGTCGGCCCGCCACAACGCCCGCCGCAACGACGCTCCGGACGCCGTGGAGGCGCCTTGAGCGGCCTCCGCCAGGCCGCGCAGCACCTGCGACAGGATCACCCCGGAGTTGCCCCGCGCACCGGCCAGCGCACCCCGCGCGAGCGCGCCCAACGCCGCGCCGACCGTGTCGACGGGTGTCCTGAGCAGCGCGTCCAACGCCGAGCGCATCGTCTGGAGCAGGTTGGTCCCGGTGTCGCCGTCCGGCACGGGGAACACGTTGATGCGATCGATGTCCTCCCGGTGGGCGTCCAGGGACCGAACGCAGGCGTCCGCCCACTGGCGCACCGCGACCGCATCGAGAGCCTGCATGCCGGCGAGGGTATTCGACCCGGTTTGGTGGCAGAACGCGCCACCGGCTACCCTGTCTGGGTTGCCATGCCCGGCTGAGGCTTGTGCACGCTTGCGCGCCCGCCGGGGCGTGAGTATCGATCAGGAACCTTAAGGAGTGGCTGACGTGGCTGCCGTGTGCGACGTCTGTGGCAAGGGGCCGGGCTTCGGCCATTCTGTCTCGCACTCCCACCGGAAGACGAACCGCCGGTGGAACCCGAACATTCAGACCGTGCGCGCGAAGGTTTCCTCTTCGACGCGGCAGCGGCTGAACGTGTGCACCTCGTGCCTGAAGGCGGGCAAGGTGGTGCGCGGCTGATGACCCGCGCCTGAGCTTGGCGAAAGGCCCCCGGAACCACGTTCCGGGGGCCTTTCGGCGTCTGGGGGCCGTTCTTCGCGGGCTTGGGGCCACCGAGCACGTGCGGGAGACGTCCGCGCTCCAGTCGGCGACCCGTCCACGGCCGGCGTCACCGGCCGTGGCGGAAACCCGTCGGCGGGCTAGGGCAGCTTCCAGTCGATCGGCTCGGCGCCCTGCTTCACCAGCAGCTCGTTGGCCTTGCTGAACGGCCGCGAGCCGAAGAAGCCGCCCGCCGCGGACAGCGGGCTCGGGTGGACCGACTCCACGCAGCGGTCGGCGCCCAGCAGCGGCTTGAGGGCGCGCGCCTGGCTGCCCCACAGGATCGCGACCAGCGGCGCGTCCCGCTCGGCCAGCGCCTTGATCGCCTGCTCGGTCACCGGCTCCCAGCCCTTGTTGCGGTGGGAGTTGGACTTGCCCGGCTGCACCGTCAGCGCCCGGTTGAGCAGCAGCACGCCGCGCTCGGTCCACGGGGTCAGGTCGCCGTTGGCGGGCTTGGGGTGGCCCAGGTCGGCCACGTACTCGGTGTAGATGTTGATCAGGCTCTTCGGGATGGGCCGGGTCTCCGGCGACACCGAGAAGCTCAGCCCGACCGCGTGCCCCGGCGTCGGGTACGGGTCCTGGCCGACGATCAGCACCCGGACGGAGTGGAACGGCTGCTGGAACGCCCGCAGGACGTTCTCCCCGGCGGGCAGGTATGTCCGCCCCGCGGCCACCTCCGCCCGCAGGAACTCGCCCATCGCGGCGATGCGATCGGCCACGGGCGCGAGTGCCGCGGCCCAGCCGGCTTCCATGATCTCCTCAAGCGGACGTGCCACGGCGGGACCCTACCTCAGTCCAGGCGTCGCAGTTCCTTGCGGTACAGCAAGATGTTGTTCACGTACTTGTCCACGGCGAACTGCCAGGCGCCGTCCGGCACGACGTACCCCTCGCGCACGCGGGCGGGCACGCCGAGCGCCATCGACCGGGCGGGCACGTGGCCCTCGAACGACACCACCGCGCCCGCGCCGACGATCGCGCCGGTCTCCACCACGGACCCGTTGAGCACCACCGACCCCGAGGCGATCAGGCACCGGTCGGCGATGGTCGCGCCCTCGATGTGCACGTTGTGCCCGACGACGCACTCCGCGCCGATCAGCGTCGGGTGGACCTCGGTGCAGTGCACGACCGTGCCGTCCTGGATCGACGTCCGCGCGCCGACCTCGATGCGCCCGTAGTCGCCGCGCAGCACGGCCTGCGGCCACACCGACGCGTGCGCGCCGATCCGCACGTCGCCGATCACCGTCGCGTCGGGGTGCACGTAGGCGTCCGGGTGGATCACCGGCTCGAAGTCACCCAACGCGTAGATCGCCATGCGGTCCTCCCGGCCCTCAGAGATCCTTCGCGAAGCAAAGGCTTTCGGGATCATCCCGGTAGACGCCGAAGTTGTCGATGCGCGCGTATCCATTGGCCTGGTACAGCCCGATCGCCTCGGGCTGGCGCAACCCGGTCTCCAGCACCATGCGCCTGCGCCCGACCGCCCGGGCCGCCGTCTCCAGCGACGTCAGCACGATCCGCGCCAGTCCGCGCCCGCGCAGCGCTTCGCCCACGTACATGCGCTTGATCTCGGCGTCGCCGGGGCGCAACGAGTGCTTGGCCACGTCGTGCGCCCGCCACCCGCCGCACGCCACCGGCACGCCGTCGAGGTACCCGACCACGAAGTGCCCCAGCGGCGCGGCGAACTCGGCCGGGTCGACCGGCGTGACGTCGCCCTCGCCGTAGCGGTCCACGTAGACCTGCTGGAGGTCGGCGATCAGCTTGACCGAGTCTGGATGGTCATACGCGAGCGTGCATAGTTCCACAAACGTGAGGCTACCTAGCGCCAGTGCTCCCAGCCAGGGGGTTTCTCGTACGCGCGCCCGTCGACGGTCACGCCGCTGCCGTGCCGGACCGTGCCGATCGTGCGCCAGCCCTCGGGAACGGCCCCCGGTTCGGGGAACGTCGCCGCCAGCGCGTGATCCTCGCCACCGGTCAGCGCCCAGTGCCGCGCGTCCGCCCCGAGCGCCGCCGCGACGTCGATCAGCCGCGGGTGGACCTCCAGCAGTTCCGTGCGGATGTCGATGCCGATGCCCGACTCGTCCGCGATGTGCCCCAGGTCGGCCAGCAGGCCGTCCGACACGTCGATCATCGCCGTGGCGCCCGCCGCGGCGGCCTGGGGCCCGGCCTCGTAAGGGGGTTCGGGGTTCCGCTGCGCGCCGACGACCGCGACCGGCGACCGGAACCCGCGCTGCAGCACGGCCAACCCGCCCGCCGCCCAGCCGAGCCGTCCGCAGACCGCGACGACATCACCCACTTGTGCGCCTGAACGGGTGACGGGCTCCAACCCGCCCATGTCACCCATCGCGGTAACGGAGATCACCAGTGTCGCGGACGACACCATGTCGCCGCCCACCACTCCGGCGCCCGCGACGGTCGCCTCCTGCCACAGCCCGGCGGTGATCCCCTCCACCACGGAGGACGGCGTGTCGGCCGGGCACGCGAGGCCGATCAGCAGGGCCGTCGGCATCGCGCCCATGGCCACCACGTCGGCCAGGTTCACGGCCGCCGCCTTGCGCCCCACCTGCTCGGGAGACGACCAGTCGAGTCTGAAGTGGACACCTTCGACCAGCACGTCGGTGGACACCACCACGCGGCCGTCGGGCGCCGCGACCACAGCCGCGTCGTCACCCGGCCCGAGCAGCGTGGTGGGCGGCTGCGTCCGACCTGCCGTCACCCGGCGGATGAGACCGAACTCACCCACCTCAGCGACCGTGTCCGCGTTGCGCGGCGGCTCCGGACGCAAGATTGCCTCCCGTTCTGAGCATTCGGAACCCCAACTGGGGTACGTTGCTGTGCACGTTCCTACCCCGACCTAACCTGTCGCGACGAAGGGGCACGCCGTGGTGCACGCATACATCCTCATCCAGACCGAGGTCGGGAAGGCAGCCGCCGTTGCGGCGGAGATCTCCGGCATCCCCGGTGTGGCCACCGCGGAAGACGTCACCGGCCCGTACGACGTCATCGTCCGCGCCGAGGCCGACACCGTCGACCAGTTGGGGCAACTGGTGGTCGCCCGCATCCAGAACGTGGAGGGCATCACCCGGACGCTGACCTGTCCGGTGGTCCACCTGTAGGTCCGTGCTGTCATAGCCGGGTGGCACAGGAACCCGCTCCCCCGCTCCCCCGACCGGTGCTCGTCGTCGTCCTCGGGCTGACGGCGCTGCTCGTGGCGGGCGTCGCGGCGGCGGGTCTCTTCCTCGGCGACGACTCCGCGGACCCGCCCCCCGTCCACACCGGGCCCGTCGCGCTCGTGCCGGTGCCCGCGCCGGAGGCCGGGTCGGACGAGTGCAAGGCGCTGCTGGGTGCGCTGCCCGCGCAGCTGGTGTCCAGCGGCGTCACGCTGCCCCGCCGCGAACTGGCCGCGCCCGCACCGGCCGGCGCGGTGGCGTGGGGTGACGCGCACCACGAGCCCGTCGTGCTGCGGTGCGGGCTGGACCGCCCCGGTGACCTCACCCCGACCTCCGCGCTGCGGCTGATCTCGGACGTGCAGTGGCTCGAGGTGCCCGAGGGCGGTTCGGCCACCTGGTACGTGGTGGACCGGCCCGTGTACGTGGCGCTGACCGTGCCGTCGGACGCGGGCACGGGGCCCCTGCAGGACGTCTCGACCACGATCCGGGACACCCTCGCCAAGGGCCCCGTGGACACCAGGGGCTAGCGCGGCCTAGCGCAGGCCCGTGCCGCGGGCGATCGCGGTCTCGACCAGCGTGGTCAGCAGCGCCGGGTAGTCCACGCCCGTCTCGGCCCACATCCGCGGGTACATCGAGATCGGCGTGAAGCCGGGCATGGTGTTGACCTCGTTGACCACGAGCTCGTCGTAGTCGGTGACGAAGAAGTCGACCCGGGCCAGGCCCTGGCAGTCCAGCGCGCGGAACGCGGCGACGGCCATCTCGCGCAGGTCGCGGGTGACGTGCTCGTCCAGCTTGGCGGGGATGTCGAACTCGCACACGTCGTCGAGGTACTTGGCGTCGAAGTCGTACCAGTCGACCGCGCCGCCGACGATGCGCAGCTCGGCGGGCAGCGACGCCTCGACCCGGCCGTCCGGGAACTCCAGCACGCCGCACTCGACCTCGCGGCCGGAGACGGCGGCCTCGATGATCACCTTCGGGTCGGTCTTGCGCGCCAACGCGATCGCGCTGTCCAGGTGGGCCCAGTCGACGACCTTCGAGATGCCGACGGACGACCCGGCGCGCGCGGGCTTGACGAAGACGGGCAGCCCCAACCGCTCCCGGTCCGGCTCGGCCAGGGTCTCCTGCTCGCGGCGCAGCACGGCGAACTCGCCGACCGGCAGGCCCGCGCCCTTGAGCAGGCGCTTGGTGAACTCCTTGTCCATGGCGACCGCGCTGGCCAGCACACCCGGTCCCACGTACGGGATGTCGGCCAGTTCCAGCAGGCCCTGGATGGTGCCGTCCTCGCCCCACGCGCCGTGCAGGACGGGGAACACGACCTCCACGTCGGCCAGCACGTCGTTGGGCGCCACGGGCACGAGTTCGCTGCCGGACACGGGGACCAGCGCGTTGACGGTGGGCAGCTGCCGGTCGCGCACTTCGAGCGCCTTGGTGTCGTCGGCGCCGATCACCCACGCGCCCGTTTCGGTGATGCCGACGGGCACGACGTCGAACCTGTCCCGGTCCAGGTGCGGCAGGACACTGCCGGCGGACAGGCAGGAGACCATGTGCTCGCTGCTGCGCCCGCCGAACACCACGGCGACCTTGGTCTTGCGCTGTGTCATGGCTCGGACCCTACCCGGATGGCGTAACCCGCCACCCGCACCGGACACCCGAGCGCAGAACTCGGGGTCTCGAACGCTCGACACGCGGTACCTGAACGTTCGGCGTTCAGGACGGGGTGTGGGTGGCGAGGATGCGGAGCAGGTCGGGGATCGCCGCGGTCAGCTGGTCGCGCGAGCAGGCGCTGTAGCCGATCGCGGCGCCGTGCACCTTCGACCGGCCGGCGTGGTGGCGGCCGAGGCCGTCCAGGCGCAGGCCGCGGTCGTGCGCCTCGGCCAGCACGTCCCGCTCCGCCTGGGCCGACGGCAGCGGCACGACGATGTGCGCGCCCGCGTCGTCGCCCAGCACGGGGATCCCGGCCTCGGCGAACGCCGCCGACAGCAGCGCACGCCGTTCGGACAGCTCACGCCGGAGCTTGCGGAGGTGCCGCCCCAGGTCGCCGTTGCGCGCCAGCTCGACCAAGACCCGCTGCCCCGCCGCGGACGGGCTGGTGCCGGTCCGGTCGCGGTGCGCCATCACCTCCGCCGCGATCGGCTCGGGCGCCACCATCCACCCCGCGCCCAGCGTCGGCGTGAGGATCTTGCTCGTCGTGCCCAGGTGCACCACCACGTCCGGCGCCAACGCCGCCAGCAACGGCAACGGCGCGACGTCGTAGCGCAGCTCGCCGTCGTAGTCGTCCTCGACGACCAGCCACCCCTCCGCCCGCGCCCGCTCCACCAGCGCCACCCGCCGCGCCGCCGACATCCGCCCGCCCATCGGGTACTGGTGCGCGGGCGAGCAGTAGACGCCGCGGACACCCGGCGGCACGGCCTCCACCAACAACCCCTCGGCGTCCACGGGCGCCTGCACGACCTTCACCCCGGCCGACCGCAACGCCCACACCGCCCGCTGGTACCCCGGCTCCTCCACCGCCACCACGTCGCCCGGCCGCAGCACGGCCGACCCCAGCTCCACCAACGCCGCCGTGGTCCCGCCGGTCGCCAGCACCAGCTCCTCCCGCAACCCGCCGCGCACCGCCAACCCCCGGTGCCGCAACAGGTGCTCCGCCACCACCGCCCGGTACTCCGGCAACCCGCCCCGCGCCGGCCGGAACAACGGCTGCACGTCCGCCGCCGCCCGCCACGCCCGCCGCCAGGCCGCCCGGTCCAACCCCTCGGCCCACGGCGCGCCGGGCGCGAGGTCCACCACGTCCACCGGCGCGGCGGGCGCCGCCACCCGCCGGGCCCGCGCCTTCAACGCGCCCGGCGGCGTGGTCGTCACGTAGGTGCCCGACCCGTGCCGTCCGGCGATCCAACCCTCGGCGTGCAGCTGCTCGTATGCTGCCGCTGTCACGGTCCGGCTCACGCCGAGCCGCTCGGCCAACGCCCGGGTCGAGGGCAGCCGGTCACCGCTGCGCAGCCGCCCGTCGCCCGCCGCCGCGCGCAGGGCGTCCGCGAGCTGCACCGCCAGCGGTTCGGCCGACTCGCGGTCCAGCACCACCGCCAACGCCGTCTCCGCCATAGTGGCCTCCTCGAAACGCCGAGATTGGCACTTGAAGAGGGCCACTTTACCCGACAAGCTCCTCCCATGACGTTGTCACCGACGGACCGCAGCACCATCAAGCGCGGGCGCAACCGCGCCGTCACCGAACGCGAGGCGCTGCACGCCGTCCTCGACGCCGCCCTCGTCTGCCACCTGGCCGTCGTCGTGGACGACGCGCCGCTCGTGCTGCCCACCGGCTACGGCCGCGACGGCGACACCCTCTACCTGCACGGCTCGACCGGCGCGCGCAGCCTCCGCGAGGCCTCGACGGGCGTGCCCGTGTGCGTCGCCGTCACGATCCTGGACGGCGTGGTCTACGCCCGCTCGGTGTTCGACCACTCGATGAACTACCGCGCCGCCGTCGTCCACGGCACCGCCGTCCCCGTCACCGACCCGGACGCCAAGCTGCACGCCCTGCGCGTGCTCACCGAGCACATCGCGCCCGGCTCGTGGGACTACGCCCGCCCGCCGACGCCGAAGGAGCTGGCCGCGACCTCCGTGCTGTCGCTCGACCTGACCGAGGCGTCGGTGAAGATCCGCAGCGGCCCGCCCGGCGACGAGGACGAGGACGTCGCCGCCAACGCGCGCTGGGCGGGCGTGCTGCCGCTGCGCACCGCGTGGGGCGAGCCCGAGCCGGACCCGGCGCTGGTCGGCGACTGGGACGTCCCGCCGCACGTCACCGCGCGGACGTAGTCCCCGAGACCGGGTCGAACCGCACGGGCCGCACGGTGCGCCCGCCGTCGCGGAACACGTGGATCGTGACGGCGGGGTCGACGCCGTCGTTGCGCACCTGGTGCGCGTACCCCGGCCCGAACACCCGCGACTGGCCCGCCACGAGGTGGTGCAGCACCTGGGCCGGGCCCGGCGTGACCACCTCCGTCAACGAGCCGCTGACCACGGTGAACGCGCCGCTGGTGACGCCGTGGTCGTGCAGGTCGGCGTGCTGGCCGGGCAACCAGCTCATCAGCCACACCTCCTGCTCGTCGGTGCGGTCGACCAGCGCGGCGAAGCGGGTCTCGGGGTCGTAGCGGAGCAGGTGGGCCCAGCGCTCGCGCCGTGCCGCCGTGTCGAGCGCGATCCGCACGGGGTGCAGCGCGGCGTGCGACTGGGGCAGGGCGATGGTGTTCTCCGGAACGGCGAACATGATGTCCTTCTCGGCACTCGGTGACGTGTGCGGGCCTCACGGGCCCGCGGGACGCGAGACGATCACCGGGAAGGACAGAGCGCGCTGGCGACCAGGCGGAGGTCGATGTGACCCCGCCCGTCGGTCATGGCGCGAAAAGACATGGTGACGAGGGTGGCAGCCGGTTCGCCGCCACGCAAGCCCTCCCACGCAGTGGACCCGTCAGAGTGACCGGAGCACGTCCTCGACGAGGTCGGCGGTGTCCTCGCAGCCCGCGGACAGCCGCACCAGGCCCTCGGGCACCGGGTCGCCCCACTGCGCCCGCCGGTCCAGGCTCGTGTGCAGGCCGCCGAAGCTCGTGCTCGCGAACACCAGCCGTGACCGCTCCAGGAAGGACGCCACCGCGCGCTCGTCCGCCAGCACGAACGTCAGCACGCCGCCGAACCGCCGCATCTGCCGCGACGCGACCTCGTGCGCGGGGTCCTCCGGGGCGCCCGGCCACCGCAGCCCGCTGACCGCCGGGTGGTCCTTGAGCACCTCGTAGAGCGCCGCCGCGTTCGCCGCCTGCCGGCTCAACCGCAGGTCGAGCGTGCCGAGACCCCGGTGCGCCAGCCACGCCTCGAACGGCCCGGGGATCGCGCCGCCGGTCGTCCGCGCCGCGCGCACCCGTTCGGCCAACCCCGGATCCGACGTGGACACGTGGCCCAGCAGCACGTCGCTGTGCCCGGCGACGGCCTTCGTGTCGCTGCTCACCACCGCGTCCGCGCCCAGCAGCAGCGGTTGCTGCCCCAACGGCGTCGCGGTCGTGTTGTCCACCGCCACCAGCGCGCCCGCCGCGTGCGCCGCCTCCACCAGCGCGGTGATGTCGCACACGTCCAGACCGGGGTTCGACGGCGACTCCAGCAGCACCAACCGCACGCCCTCGAACGACGGGTACGGCCCGGCGGTCGGCACCTCCACCACCTCCACCGGCATCTCGGCGGCCAACGTGCGCGTCAGGTAGTAGCCGTCGCCCGGCAGCGCCACCACGTCGCCGGGCGCGAGCACGACCCGCAGGAACGTCGAGATCGCCGCCATCCCGGACGGGAACAGCACGGTCGTGCCGCCGTCCAACTCGCCCAGCGCCACCTCCAACGCCCGCCAGGTCGGGTTGTGCGCCCGCCCGTAGGTGTCGGCGCCACCCAGGTGGTAGGCGGAGGCGAACACGGGACCGGCCAGGAACGGCTCGCCCTGCACCGCCGGCGTCGAGTGCACGACCCGCGTGCCGTCACCCCAGGTCATTGCCGTTCCGCCTTCCGCTCGCGGCCGAGCAGCGCCGCCGTCAGCACACGGGGGTCCAACCCCTCGTGGCACACCTGGTGCACACCGTCGGTGATCGGCATGTCCACGCCGACCCGCGCGGCCAGCTCCCGGATCGACGAGCACGACTTCACGCCCTCGGCGACCTGGCCGTGCGCGGCCTCCTGCGCCCGCGCCAGCGAGTCACCGCGCCCCAGCCGTTCCCCGAACGACCGGTTGCGCGACAGCGGCGAGGCGCACGTGGCCACCAGGTCGCCCAGCCCGGCCAACCCGGCGAACGTCAACGGGTCCGCGCCCAGCGCCGCGCCCAACCGCGCCGTCTCGGCGAGACCGCGGGTGATGATCGAGGCCATCGTGTTGTCCCCGAACCCCATGCCCGCCGCCATGCCGCACGCCAGCGCGATCACGTTCTTGCACGCGCCACCGAGCTCGCAGCCCACCACGTCGACGTTCGTGTACGGCCGGAAGTACGAGTTCGAGCACGCGTGCTGCAACGCCACCGCGCGATCGTGGTCGGTGCACGCGATGACCGTCGCGGTCGGCTGCTCGGCCGCGATCTCCTTGGCCAGGTTCGGCCCGGACACCACCGCGACCTGGTCCTCCGGCACCCCGGCGACCTCGCGGACCACCTCGCTCATCCGCTTCAACGTGCCCAGCTCGACGCCCTTGGCCAGGCTGACCAGCGTCGCGCCCGCCGGCAGCCACGGCCGCCAGCCGCTCAGGTTCTCCCGCAACGTCTGGCTCGGCACCGCCAGCACCACGGCCCCCGCGCCGGCCAACGCCTTCTTCGCGTCCGACGTGGCGGTCAGGTTCGGGGGCAGCGTCACGCCCGGCAGGTAGTCGGCGTTGACCCGCTCCGCCGAGATGGCGTCGGCCACGTCGGCGCGCCGCGCCCAGAGCACCACGTCCGTGCCGGAGTCCGCGAGCACCTTCGCGAAAGCGGTGCCCCACGACCCGGCGCCCAGCACCGCGACCCGGTCCACGTCAGGCCTTCTTGGTGTAGAAGCCGTCGGGCGCCTGCTCCTGGCGGATGTCCGCGAGCAGGTCCTTCACCTCGTTCATCAGCACGTCGGTCACCTCGCGCAGCAGCGCCAGGTTCTGCGGCCTGCTCCGGTAGTCGTCCAGGTCGACCGGCGGGCCCACCTTCGTCACCACCGTCTTGCGCGGGAACGGCCGGAACTTCTTCCGGTAGTGGTCGTACACCTCGCGCGTGCCCCACCGCGCCGCGGGCAGCACCGGCACGTCGTGCTCCAGCGCGAGCCGCGCCACACCCGTCCGCGAGGCCATCGGCCAGCCGTCCGGGTCGCGCGTGATCGTGCCCTCGGGGTAGATGATCACGACCAGCCCCTGCTCCAGGGCCTCGTGCGCGGCGCGCAGGCTCTGCTGCGCGTCGGCCGTGCCCCGGTACACCGGGATCTGCCGGGCGCCCTTGACGACCATGCCGACGAACGGCACGTTCCACAGGCTGTGCTTGGCGAGGAAGTGCGGCACGCGCCCCTGCTTGTGCGTGAAGACGGCGTCGTAGACCGGGTCCAGGTGCGACACGTGGTTCATCACGATGAGCGCACCGCCCGTCCGGGGAACCCGCTCCGCGCCCTCGTTGCGCCGCCGCGCGATCAGCGCGGTGGCGGGGTAGAAGACCGCCGCGGCGAGCCCGACCCAGAAGCCGCCCTTCTCCTTGGCCACGTGCACTCCCTCTTCGTCGTGGACCTGGAGTCTTCACCACGTCGCCAGGGGCGACAATCAGCCCTGGGCCCCTGGCCAGGTCCAGCCGGCATCCGGGAGTATGGCGGGGTGGGAGCCGACGTCGACCTGGTGGTCCCGGTCAAGACCCTGCACCGGGCCAAGACCCGGCTGGTCGGCACCCGGCTGGACCGGCCGGCGCTGGCCCTGGCCTTCGCGTTGGACACGATCTCCGCGGCGCTGCCGGCCGTGCGCCGTGTGGTGGCCGTCACGTCCGACCCGTCCGTCGTGGCGGAGCTGCGAGCGCTCGGCGTCGAGTCGATCCCCGGCCCCGAAGGGCTCAACGAGTCCCTGCGCCACGGCTTCGCCGTGCTCCGGTCCCGCGACTCCACCTCCGTGGTCGGCGCCCTGCAAGCCGACCTGCCCGCCCTCCGGACCACCGACCTCGCCGCCGCGCTGGCCACCGCCGACGGCCGTTCGTTCTGCCCGGACCGCCAGGGAACCGGAACGACCCTCCTGCTCTCGTCCCCCGGCGGCGACCTCGCCCCGGCCTTCGGCGTCGGTTCCGCCGCCGCCCACGCGGCCTCGGGCGCCACGCCCTTGCGGGGCCCGTGGCCGTCGCTGCGCCACGACGTCGACACCGCCGACGACTTGCGCCTCGCCGCGGACCTCGGCCTGGGCCCGCGCACCGCCGCCGCCCTCACCCCCGTCGGCGGCTGAGCCCGCTCGGGAACGCCGGCGATCGACTACCTTCTGCCCCGTGACCCACCCCGCCGAACACGAGCAGGCCACGGTGAGCGCCCAGCACCCGGACGGCTCGGCCACCGTGCTGCGCGACGACGGCGTGCTCGTGGACGTGTCGGCCGAAGCCGTCGCCGAAGGCGGCTGGCGCTCGCTGCGACCCGGCCAACGGGTCACCCTCGTGCGGGATGCCGCCGGTGAGGTGCGGGGCGTGCTCCGCCCGGTGTGACGCGGAGTTCACTTCCTCGTCGGCTCAGCTCAGCGCGCGGCCGCCCGTATTGGGGAACAATGCTGATCGTGAGCACGGACGACACCCCCGACCAGCCCGCGCCCAAGCGACGGACGAGGACGCCGCGGACCACGCCGGCCGCGAGCACCCCCCGCCGCCGGCCGCGCCCGGCCACCCGCCGCGGCGCCGCCGGCACGCGCGCGGGCACGACGGCGGCGCAGCAACCGGCGCCGCAGCCGGCCGACGGCGCGCCCCGGTCGTTCCCGAGCTCACCACCCGCGGTCACGGCCACCGAGGCGCAGGCCGACCTGCCCGACGACCGGTACTTCAACCGGGAGCTGTCCTGGTTGGACTTCAACGCCAGGGTGCTCGCGCTGGCCGAGGACGCCTCCCAGCCGTTGCTGGAGCGGGCGAAGTTCCTGGCCATCTTCGCCTCGAACCTGGACGAGTTCTACATGGTCCGGGTCGCGGGCCTGAAGCGCCGCGACGAGACCGGCCTGTCCGTGCGCAGCGCGGACGGGCTCACCCCGCGCGAGCAGCTGTCCAACATCTCCAAGCGCACCCAGGAGCTGGTCGAGCAGCACGCCAGGGCGTTCCTCGACCACATCCAGCCGGAGCTGGAGAAGCACGCCATCAGCATCGTCAACTGGGCGCAGTTGACCGACTTCGAGCAGTTGCGGCTGTCGAACTACTTCACCGACCAGGTCTTCCCGGTGCTCACGCCGCTGGCCGTGGACGCGGCGCACCCGTTCCCCTACATCTCCGGCCTCTCGCTGAACCTCGCCATCACCGTCCGCGACCCGGAGGGCGGCGCGGAGCGGTTCGCGCGCATCAAGGTGCCGGACAACGTGCCGCGCCTGGTCCGCGTGGAGAGCGACCGGACCAGCCCGACGGCGACCTTCCTGCCGCTGGAGGAGCTCATCGCGGCGCACCTCGGCGAGCTGTTCGCGGGCATGCAGGTCATCGAGTGCCACGCGTTCCGGGTGACCCGCAACGCCGACCTGGAGGTAGAGGAGGACCAGGACGAGGACCTGCTCAAGTCGTTGGAGCGGGAGCTGGCGCGCCGCCGGTTCGGGCCGCCGGTGCGGCTGGAGATCGCCGACGACATGACCGAGCACATGCTGGAACGGCTGCTGCGCGAGCTGGAGGTCGACCCGCACGACGTGGTCCAGGTGCCCGGCCTGCTCGACCTGTCCTGCCTGTGGCAGCTCTACAGCGTGGACCGCAAGCAGCTCAAGGACGCGCCGTTCGTGCCCGCGACGCACTCGGCGTTCGGCGAGCGCGAGACGCCCAAGAGCATCTTCGCCACCCTCCGGGAGGGCGACGTGCTGGTGCACCACCCGTACGACTCGTTCTCCACGTCCGTGCAGCGGTTCATCGAGCAGGCGGCGGCCGACCCGCGCGTGCTGGCCATCAAGCAGACGCTGTACCGCACGTCGGGCGACTCGCCGATCGTCGACGCGCTGATCGACGCGGCCGAGGCGGGCAAGCAGGTCGTGGCGCTGGTGGAGATCAAGGCGCGGTTCGACGAGCAGGCGAACATCAAGTGGGCGCGTGCGCTGGAGAAGGCGGGCGTGCACGTCGTCTACGGCCTGATGGGGCTCAAGACGCACTGCAAGACCTCCTTGGTGGTGCGCCAGGAGGGCTCGCGGATCCAGCGGTACTGCCACATCGGCACCGGCAACTACAACCCGAAGACGGCCCGGCTGTACGAGGACATCGGCATCCTCACCGCCGAGCCGACCATCGGCGCGGACCTCACCGACCTGTTCAACGTGCTCACCGGGTACGCCCGGCAGGACCACTACCGCAGCCTCCTCGTCGCGCCCTACGGCGTGCGGCGCGGGATCGTGGAGCGCATCGAGCGCGAGATCGAGCACGCGCGGGCGGGCGCGCCGGCCGGTGTGCGCATCAAGGTGAACTCGCTGGTGGACGAGCAGGTCATCGACTCGCTGTACCGGGCGTCGCAGGCTGGCGTGCGGGTGGACGTGGTCGTGCGCGGGGTGTGCGCGCTGAAGCCGGGCATCAAGGGGCTGTCGGAGAACATCCACGTCCGGTCCATCCTGGGCCGGTTCCTGGAGCACTCGCGGGTGTTCCACTTCGTCGGCTCGGCCGAGCACTGGATCGGCAGCGCCGACATGATGCACCGCAACCTGGACCGGCGGGTGGAGGTGCAGCTGCGGGTGACCGACCCGAAGCTCACCGCGCAGCTCGACGCGATGATGGACTCGGCGTTGGAGCCGACCACGCGGTGCTGGGTGCTGCAGCCGGACGGCGAGTGGGAGGCGTCGCCGGCGGACGGCAGCAGGGTGCGCGACCACCAGACCGAGATGCTGCGCAACCGCCGCGCGATCGGGTGAGCCGGTGATCCGGGCAGCCGGCGCCGTGCTGTGGCGCGAGGGTTCCGTGGCGGTCGTGCACCGGCCGCGTTATGACGACTGGTCCCTGCCCAAGGGCAAGGTGGACCCCGGCGAGACCGTGCCCGCGGCGGCGGTGCGCGAGGTGCTGGAGGAGACCGGGTTCCACGCCGTGCTGGGTCGGTACCTGTGCCAGGTGTCGTACCGGGCTTTCGGCAGGCCGAAGGTCGTGGACTACTTCAGCGCGCGGGTCGCGTCGGGTGCGTTCGCGCCGAACGACGAGGTGGACGAGCTGCGGTGGCTGCCGGTCGCCGAGGCGGCTTCGCTGGTGACGTCGGACACCGACCGCTCGGTGCTGGCGGCGTTCGCGGCGGAGCCGGCGGAGTTGGCGACGGTGTTGCTGGTGCGGCACGCGAAGGCGGGCAAGCGCGACCACTGGCCGGGTGACGACGACCTGCGGCCGTTGAGCTCGGCGGGGTGGCGGCAGGCCGGCGGGTTGCGGTCGATGCTGCCGTTGTGGGGTCCGTCACGGGTGCACTCCGCGCCTCGGGTGCGGTGCGTGGAGACCGTTCAGGGGGTGGCGGAGGACCTGGGTGTCGGCGTGCTGCTGGAGCCGCGGTTGTCCGAGGAGGGGTACTGGCCGGACCGCGAGGCCGGGTTGGTGCGCCTGCTGGAGATCGCGGACGGGGCCGGCACGCCGGTCGTGTGCAGCCAGGGCGGTGTGATCCCGGACGTCGTCGCCACCCTCGCCGACCTGGGCGGTCTGTCGTTGGGCGGCACGCCGTGCAAGAAGGGCAGCGCGTGGCTGCTCGCGTTCCGCCGGCCGGAGCCGGGCTGGTCCACATCGGACTCGCACCGGTCCTGGCCGCGCCTGGTCTCGGCCCACTACTTCCCCACCGCCCTGCCCGCGCCCACCGCCTGACACCTCCACTAGTCCGGTCGGGTCACGCCGGGAGTCCGTCCGGGCACGGTGAGTTCTCCACAGGCGGCCCGAACCGGGCCGAAATCGTCAGACCGAGCCGGCAGCATGAAAACCGGGGATCCCCCGGCGGGGACCCCTGCGAAGCATCTCCACCGCGCGAACGCCGGGTTTCGGGGCCGGCACAACGGCCGACCGGACTGCTCTATCCGAGTGGCCGAACACACTCGCCGACCCGACCGCGCCCGCGTGTTCCGAGCGCGAAACACCCACGCGTCCAGGCCGCGCCCCGCGCGTTCCGAGTGCGAAACACCCACGCGTCCAGGTCGCATATCGCACGTTCGAAGCGCCGAGCGCTCACAGGTTCAAGCCGCACCCCACCCCGTTCCGGGCGTTCCACTCGGGGGTCCCGGACGTAGGACACGCGAGGGTGCGGGAGGACGAGGAGAAGAGGTTCGGGGTTCCGAGGTGAAGAGGCCGTCCGTAGGGGCGCGAAAACGGGGCTCAGAACGCCCGTGCCGGATCGGAACGGCGCACCAAGGGGTAGACAGCGCTCAGGGCCCGGTGCGCGTCCGCACCGGGCCCTGAGCGTGTGTTGCGTGCCTGGCCGGTGATCACCCGGCCCGACTTCACTTCTTCTTGGCCGGGGCCTTCTTCGCCGCGGGCTTCGCGGCTGCGGCCGTGGTGGCCTTCGCCGTCGTCGCCTTGGCCGTGGTGGCCTTCTTGGCCGCCGCGGGCTTCGCCGCGGTCGCCTTCGCCGTCGTCGCCTTCGCGGCGGTGGCCTTGGTCGCGGTGCTCTTCGCAGGCGCGGCCTTGGTGGCGGTGGCGGCGGGCTTCGCGGCCGCGGCGGTCCGGCGGGTCGCCGGTGCCTTGGTGGCTGCCGCAGCAGCACGCGTGGCCGTGCCGGTGCTGCGCGTCGCACGCGCAGTGGTGGCACGAGCGGTGGTGCTGCGGGTCGCCGGCGCCTTCGTCGCGGCAGCAGGCTTCGCCGCCGCGGCGGCGGGCTTGGCGGCCGTGACGCGCGGCAGCTTCTTCGTGCCGCTGATGACGTCCTTGAACGTCGAACCCGCGCGGAACGCGGGAACGTTGGTCTTCTTGACCTTCACGGTCTCACCGGTGCGCGGGTTGCGAGCGGTGCGCGCCGCACGGGCACGCTTCTCGAAGACACCGAAACCGGTGATGTTGACCTTCTCGCCCTTGTGGACGCTGCGGACGATGACGTCGACGATGCCGTCGACAGCGGCAGCCGCGTTCTTCTTGTCGCCAAGGCGCTCGGCGAGCGCCTCGATGAGCTGGGCCTTGTTCACCTTCAGTCCCTCCCAGGACGCTCACGGCCCTAGTCGGGCCGACTGATTGCCCACGGTAAGCCCATATGCAAGGAAATACCAATCGCCACGCCAGATTTCTTGTTGTGGCGTGGGCAATTACGACCTGTCGAGGGACACCCGGGCGGCCGGCGGAGGGATCGAAGGGGCCGGATTCCCGCTGTTCGGGGGGAATCCGACCCCTTCGCCGGTCACCCCGCGGGCAGCGGATCGGTAGTCGGCAACCAACCCTGCCTGCGCTGCTCGAACTCCGCGATGTCGTCGGCGTGCCGGAGGGTCAGGGCGATGTCGTCCAATCCCTCCAGCAGCCGCCAGCGGGTGTACTCGTCGACGGTGAAGGGGGCGGTGAAGTCCTTCGCCACAACCGTGTTCAGGGTGAGGTCGACGGTCACCTCGGTGCCGGGCTCGTTCTCGAGCAGCTTCCACAGCAATTCGACATCGGACTGCTCGCACTGGGCCGCCACGAGGCCCTGCTTGCCCGCGTTGCCCCGGAAGATGTCGGCGAACCGGGACGAGATGACCACCCGGAAGCCGTAATCCATGAGCGCCCACACGGCGTGCTCGCGGGACGACCCGGTGCCGAAATCGGGCCCGGCGACGAGCACGCTGCCCGCCCGGAAGGCTTCCTGGTTGAGCACGAACTGCTCGTCACCGCGCCAGGCGGCGAACAGGCCGTCCTCGAAGCCCGTGCGGGTCACGCGCTTGAGGTAGACGGCCGGGATGATCTGGTCGGTGTCCACGTTGGACCTGCGCAGCGGAACGCCGACCCCGGTGTGCCTGGTGAACGCATCCATGTTCGGTGTGACTCCCTTCAGACCAGGTCGGCGGGCGACGACAGCGTGCCGCGGACGGCGGTGGCGGCGGCCACGAGTGGCGAAACCAGGTGGGTGCGCCCACCCTTGCCCTGCCTGCCCTCGAAGTTGCGGTTGGAGGTCGACGCGCTGCGCTCGCCCGGCTTGAGCTGGTCCGGGTTCATGCCCAGGCACATCGAGCAACCGGCCTGGCGCCACTCGGCGCCGGCCGCCAAGAACACTTCGTGCAGCCCTTCGGTCTCGGCCTGCGCGCGGACCCGCATGGACCCGGGCACGACGAGCATCCGCACGCCGTCGGCGACCTTGTGGCCGCGCAGGACGTCCGCCGCCGCGCGCAGGTCCTCGATCCGGCCGTTGGTGCACGAGCCGAGGAACACCGTGTCGACGTGGATGTCGCGCAGCGGGGTGCCCGGCTCCAGCCCCATGTAGGTCAGCGCCTTCTCGGCGGCCACCCGCTCGTTCTCGTCGACGATGGTCTCGGGGTCCGGCACGGCCGCGCCCAGCGGCAGGCCCTGGCCCGGGTTGGTGCCCCAGGTCACGAACGGCGTGAGCTCGTCGGCGTCGAGGCGGACCTCGGCGTCGAACTCGGCGTCGTCGTCGGTGCGCAGGGTCTTCCAGTACTCGACGGCCGCGTCCCAGTCCGCGCCGGCCGGCGCGTGCGGACGGCCCTTGATGTAGTCGAACGTGGTCTGGTCCGGCGCGATCATCCCCGCGCGGGCGCCCGCCTCGATCGACATGTTGCACACGGTCATGCGCGCTTCCATGGACAGCGCCTCGATCGCGCTGCCCCGGTACTCCAGGACGTAGCCCTGGCCGCCGCCGGTGCCGATCTTCGCGATCACCGCGAGGATGATGTCCTTGGCCGTGACGCCGGGCTTCAGCTCGCCGTCCACGGTGACGGCCATGGTCTTGAACGGCCGCAGCGGCAGCGTCTGGGTGGCCATCACGTGCTCCACCTCGGACGTGCCGATGCCGAACGCCAGCGCGCCGAACGCGCCGTGCGTCGACGTGTGGCTGTCACCGCAGACCACCGTCATGCCGGGCTGGGTCAGGCCCAGCTGCGGGCCGACGACGTGCACGATGCCCTGCTCGGCGTCGCCCATCGGGTGCAGCCGCACGCCGAACTCCGCGCAGTTCTTGCGCAGCGTCTCGACCTGCGTGCGCGAGACCGGGTCGGCGATGGGGAGCTCGATGTCGACCGTCGGGACGTTGTGGTCCTCGGTGGCGATCGTGAGGTCCGGGCGGCGGAGCCCTCGCCCCGCCAGGCGCAGGCCGTCGAACGCCTGCGGGCTGGTCACTTCATGCAGCAGGTGGAGGTCGATGTAGAGCAGGTCCGGCTCCGCGCCACTGCCGTGGCGCACGACGTGTGCTTCCCACACCTTCTCCGCGAGCGTGCGGCTCATCGCAACTCTCCCAAGATCTGGACAGTCGATAGATCTGGACTTCCCAGACAGTGGGAAGTTAGTATCGGCTTGTGGGACAGCATAGCGGGATCGGCGTGCTCGACAAGGCAGTGGCCGTCTTGAACGCCGTCGCAAAGGATCCGTGTGGGCTCGCCGAGTTGTGCAACCGGACGGGCTTGCCGAGGGCTACCGCGCACAGGTTGGCGGTCGGGCTCGAGGTGCACCGGTTGCTGCGACGGGGTTCCGACGGCCGCTGGCGCCCGGGCGCGGCACTGGCGGAGTTGGCGGGCGGGGCCACCGACCCGCTGCTCGACGCGGCGTCCTCGGTGTTGCCGAGGTTGCGCGACATCACGGGCGAGAGCGTCCAGTTGTACCGGCGGGACGGGATGCAGCGGATCTGCGTGTCCTCCGCGGAACCACCGAGTGGTTTGCGCGACACCGTGCCGATCGGCGCGCGATTGCCGATGACGGCGGGATCCGGCGCGAAGGTATTGGCGGCGTGGGCCGATCCCGGAACTCAACGTTCCGTTCTCGCCGACGCCGTTTACGGCGAGCGCACATTGTTGGAAGTCCGCCGCCGCGGCTGGGCGCAATCGGTAGCGGAACGCGAACCGGGCGTAGCCTCGGTTTCCGCCCCGGTCCGCGACAGCACGGGCACGGTCGTCGCCGCGGTCTCGGTTTCGGGCCCCATCGACCGCATGGGCCGCCGCCCGGGCGCCCGCTGGGCCGCCGACCTCCTGGCCGCCGCCGAAGCCCTCCAATCGCGCCTCTGACCGCTCTGGCTCGCACTGATCGGCCGCCTACCGGCCGCCCGCAGTCCAGCCCAGCAGCCAGGCCCGGCCCGCTCACCAGTCCTCGGACCGCCCCCGCCACCAGCACCAGGCGGGGGCACCCAACTCACCGAGTGCCGGCGCCGTGGGCACGAATCCAACTCACCACCGCTGCCAACCGCCAGCGGCCCTCCGACCCCGAACACGGCACCAACCGACGCCGGGGGTGCAGGGGGCGAAGCCCTCCTGCGCGGGGTCCGGGGGTCGCACCCCCGGTGTAAATGCGAAAGATCCCCGTTTCGCGTCAGCGAAACAGGGATCTCCCTGATCTGTAGCCCCGATGGGATTCGAACCCACGCTACCGCCTTGAGAGGGCGGCGTCCTAGGCCGCTAGACGACGGGGCCAGGAACTTTCGATATTCACTTTATCATGTCTTGCTGTCCTGCGTTGCGAGTAGCTTACCACACTCGATTTGCCACTTCGCAGCTGGGGTACCAGGACTCGAACCTAGACTAACTGAACCAGAATCAGTCGTGCTGCCAATTACACCATACCCCATTGGTTTCCCGGTTCGACTCCCCATCGGTCTTGACTCCGTTGACCTTTGGGGGGCCTCTCCGTTCCGCCGGGAGGAATACTAGACCACGTACCCGGCGGAACGGAAATCGGGGTCACGCCGAGGCGGTCGAGAGCTCGCAGACGAGGAGTTCCGGCAGCTCAGCGAGGCTGCTGATGGCGGCGATGCCGGCGGGCAGCGCGCCTTCGCGCGGGCCCTGGCGGTTCAGCCACACGCCCTTCATGCCGGCGTCGCGCGCGCCGATCGCGTCGGCGTGCAGGCGGTCGCCGATGTGCACCGTGTCACCCAGGTCGACGCCCAGGTCCGCGCACGCGGTGTCGAAGATCACCCGGTCCGGTTTCGCCGCGCCGACCTCGCCGGCGATGAGGACCGTGTCGAAGTACTGCGCGAGCCCCAGCGAGGCGATCTTCACCCGCTGGTGGCGCCCTGAGGCGTTGCTCACGGCCGCCATGGGCAGACCGGTGGCCCGCAGCCACTCCAGGCACGGCACGACGTCGGGGAACAGCCGCCAGCCGGACGCGAGGACTTCCTGCCGCAGCAGTTCCCGGCGGGTCGCCTCGTCCTGGTCCAACTCCTCGCCCAGGGCCGCGAAGAAGGCGCGGGTGCGGATGTTGCGCATCGTCTCGTACTCGAGCTCGCCGGCGAGGAGGCGTTCGCAGTGCTCGTCCGTGATGCGCTGCCACAGCGGCCAGGCGTCGGCGTTGCCGACCATCGCGGCCAGGGCGGCCCGGGACGAGGTGCTGTAGTCGACGAGGGTGTCGTCGACGTCGAGGCACACGGCCCGGATCTCGCCGGTTCTCCGAGGGGTGAAAGTCGGGGCTGCGGTTGTCACCCCGTGAGGCTAGGTGCGGTCACCCCTCGTCCGACTCGACCAGAGAGGTGATATCTATGGGTTCTTGCACGGTCAAGCACCCCTGAACCGCCCGAACGAACCAGTCAGATTGCCCCGAGCGCGCGGCGCAATCGCCCGATCGAGCGACTCCGACCCAGTAGTTCCATGGATTCGTAGAGTGGTGGCGAGACGGTACGGCCCGTCACGGCGACCCGCACCGGCGCGTAGGCCTTGCGCGGTTTGAGGCCCAATCCGTCCACAAGCGACACCTTCAGCGCCTCCTCGACGGCGGCCGTCGTCCACTCCGGAAGCGATTCCAGGGCGGCGATGCTCGCCTCGAGCACGGGCCGGGCGTCCGGGCCGAGGGCCTTGGCCGCCGAGTCCTCCTCGGGCGCGAAGTCCTCCTCCGCGGCGAACAGGAACCGCACCATCCCGGACGCCTCGGACAGCACCACGAGCCGCTCCTGCACCAGCGGCGCGACGCCCGACAGCAGGGCGACCTGCTCGGGCGTCGGCTCGGCGGGCAGCACGCCGTCCTTGACCAGGTAGGGCAGCACGCGGCTGACGAAGTCCTCGACCGGCAGCGCGCGCAGGTGCGTGGCGTTGATCGCCTCGGCCTTCTTCAGGTCGAAGCGGGCCGGGTTGAGGCTGACCTTCTCCAGCTCGAACGCCTCGACCAGCTCGGCCACGCTGAAGATGTCGCGGTCGTCGGCGATGGACCAGCCGAGCAGCGCGAGGTAGTTCAGCAGGCCCTCGGGCAGGAAACCGCGGTCGCGGTAGAGGAACAGGTTCGACTGCGGGTCGCGCTTGGACAGCTTCTTGTTGCCCTCGCCCATCACGTACGGCAGGTGCCCGAACCGCGGCGTGAACGTGGTGACGCCGATCCGGGTCAACGCCCGGTACAGCGCGATCTGGCGGGGGGTCGACGGGAGCAGGTCCTCGCCGCGCAGCACGTGCGTGATGCCCATCAGGGCGTCGTCGACCGGGTTCACGAACGGGTACAGCGGGTCGCCGTTGGCGCGCACGAGCACCGGGTCGGGCGTGCTGCCCGCCTTGAACGTGATCTCACCGCGCACCAGGTCGTCCCACGTGATGTCCTCGTCGGGCATCTTCAGGCGCAGCACCGGCTGACGGCCCTCGGCGCGGAACGCGGCCCGCTGCTCCTCGGTCAGGCCGCGGTCGTGGCCGTCGTAGCCCAGCTTCGGGTCCTGACCGGCGGCCTTGCGCCGGGCCTCGATCTCCTCGGCCGTGGAGAACGACTCGTACAGCTCGCCCGCCTCGAACAGGCGCTTGGCGATGTCGTCGTACAGGTCGCGCCGCTGGCTCTGCCGGTAGGGCGCGTGCGGGCCGCCGATCTCGGGGCCCTCGTCCCAGTCCAGGCCCAGCCAGCGCATGGCTTCCAGCAGCGAGAGGTACGACTCCTCGGAGTCGCGGGCCGCGTCGGTGTCCTCGATCCGGAACACCACGGAGCCGCCGGTGTGGCGGGCGTACGCCCAGTTGAACAGGGCGGTGCGGATGAGCCCCACGTGGGGCGTGCCGGTCGGCGACGGGCAGAAGCGGACGCGGACCTCTGGAGATGCTGCTGATGCGCTCATGACCCGATCAGCGTATCGGGCTTGACCGCGACGCCGCGCAGGAGCATCCTGAACTTATTCAACCGGTGTTGAAAAGCAGAGGGGTGGATCATGGAGAGGACTGGTGTCGTGG
This sequence comes from Actinosynnema sp. NPDC037264, assembly GCF_055603705.1. Lineage (NCBI taxonomy): Bacteria > Bacillati > Actinomycetota > Actinomycetes > Pseudonocardiales > Pseudonocardiaceae > Actinosynnema > Actinosynnema sp. NPDC037264. The sequence goes on from NZ_JBVJVK010000006.1 coordinate 75,042, forward strand.
TCGTCGGGGGCGGCCCGGCGGGCATGGTGGCCGGGTTGTTGCTGGCCAGGGCCGGTGTCGAGGTGACGGTGCTGGAGAAGCACGGCGACTTCCTGCGCGACTTCCGCGGCGACACGGTGCACGCGTCGACGTTGACGCTGCTGGACGAGCTGGGCCTGGGGCCGTCGTTCGCCGAGGTGCCGCACCAGCTCGTGGACAAGGTGCAGGTGCTGCTGGACAGCGGCCCGCAGACGATGGGCGACCTCACCCGGCTGCCCGGGCGGCACAAGCACATCGCGTTCGTGCCGCAGTGGGACTTCCTGGACCTGCTCGCCGACGCGGGCAAGCGCGAGCCGACGTTCGCGCTGCGGATGAACACCGAGTTCACCGGGCTGCTCAGGAGCGGCGGCAAGGTGACCGGCGTCCGCTACCGCACGCCGGGCGGCGAGACCGGCGAGCTGGCGGCCGACCTGGTCATCGCGGCCGACGGACGGCGTTCGCTGGTGCGGGAGGAGCTCGGGCTGCCGGTGCACGAGTTCGGCGCGCCGATGGACGTGTGGTGGTTCCGGCTGCCGCGCGACCCCGGCGAGCTCAGCGGCGCCACCGGCCGGTTCACGCAGGGCCAGGCCATGGTGCTGATCCCCCGGGGCGACTACTTCCAGTGCGCGTACCTCATCCGCAAGGGCACCGACGAGCTGCTGCGGGCGGAGGGGATCGCCGCGTTCCGGCAGCGGGTGGTGGAGCTGGTGCCGTGGCTGGCGGAGCGGATGGAGACCGTCGAGTCGCTGGACGACGTGAAGCTGCTGGACGTGAAGCTCGACCGCCTGCGGCGCTGGCACGCCGACGGCGCGCTGTGCATCGGTGACGCGGCGCACGCCATGTCGCCCATCGGCGGCGTCGGCATCAACCTGGCCGTGCAGGACGCGGTGGCCGCCGCGACGCTCGTCGCCGCGCCGCTGCGCCGCGGCCGGCTGGACCCGAAGGTGCTGGCGAAGGTGCGGCGCAGGCGGTGGCTGCCCACGGCGGTGACCCAGGCGATCCAGCGGCGGATCCAGGACTCGTTCCTCAAGCCGACGCTCACCGGCACGTCGAGCGCCGCGCCGGGGCGGCCGCCGCTGCCGGTCCGGCTGATGGGGCGGTTCCCGCGGCTGCAGGGCGTGCCCGCCTACCTGGTGGCGATCGGGCTGCGGCCCGAGCACGCGCCGCGTTTCGCACGGCGCGCGCCCGAGCGCATCGAGCGCAGCTGAGCTCAGCGGTTGGTGACGGTGTTCGTCAGCGTGCCGAGGCCCTCGACGGTCACCGAGACGGTCTGGCCGGCGGTCAGCGGGCCGACGCCGGCGGGGGTGCCGGTGAGGATCACGTCCAGCGGTCGCAGGGTCATCACCGAGGAGATGTACTCGATCAGCTCGGGGATGTCGTGCAGCAGCAGCGAGGTGCGCGAGTCCTGCTTGACCACGCCGTCCACCTCGGTGCGGATGGCCACGTCGGACGGGTCGAACTCGGTCTCCACCCACGGGCCCAGCGGGCAGAACGTGTCGAAGCCCTTGGCCCGCGTCCACTGGCCGTCGGTCTTCTGCAGGTCGCGCGCGGTGACGTCGTTGGCGATCGTGTAGCCGAGGATCGACTGGCGGGCCCGTGAGGCGGGGATGTCCCGGCCGCCGACGCCGACGACGACGGCCAGCTCGCCCTCGAAGTCGACCCGCTCGGACACCGCGGGCAGCTTGATGTCCGCGTTCGGCCCGATCACGGCGGTGTTGGGCTTGAGGAACATCAGCGGTTCCGCGGGCACCTCGTTGCCCAGCTCGGCGGCGTGCTCGGCGTAGTTGCGGCCGATCGCCACGATCTTGGGCGGCAGGAACGGCGCCAGCAGGCGGACGTCGGCCAGCGGCCAGCGGCGACCGGTGAACGTGGGGTTGGCGAAGGGGTCGTCGGCGATCTCGACCGCGGTGAGGTCGTCGCCGTCGCCTTCGATCGCGGCGAAGGCCAGGCCGTCGGGTTGGGCGATACGGGCAATGCGCACGGAGATCACCCTAACCGGCGGCTTGAATCCCCACCGTGCGTGCCTAGCGTCGGAGGGATGCGAACCCTGCTGCTCGTGCTCACCCTGCTCGTCGCCGCCGCCGCGCCGGCCGCCGCGACCACCGCCGCCCTGCCGACCCCGCTGGAAGCGGGCACGCCCCTCTACGCGTACAACGGCGGGCGCTGCGCCAACGGCTTCAACGCCCGCGGCTTCCTGATCGTGCCGCCGTCGTGCGGGATCGTCGGCACGGTCGTCCGCGGGCCCAACATGGTGGACATAGGTCCGGTGGTCGCGGTCCGGACGACCTACGCGATCGTCCGGATCACGAACACCGCCGCCTGGGTCCAGCGGCCCACCATCGCCGGGCGCACCGGTGTCATCACCGGCTCGGCGGAGACGCCGGTCGGCGGGTCGGTGTGCGCGGCGGGCCGCACCACCGGGCTGCGGTGCGGCACCGTGCAGGCCAAGAACGTCACGGTCAACTACCCGGAAGGGGTCGTCTACGGGCTGACGCGGGCGAACGTGTGCACCGAGCCCGGCGACCAGTGGGCCCCGATCTTCACCGGCTCGCAGGCCCAGGGCCACTCGCTGGGCGGCAGCGGCAACTGCTCGGTCGGCGGCTCGTCCTACTTCGAGCCGCTCAACCGCGTCCTGGCCGCCGAGCGCCTCACGCTCGTGACGGGCTGACCCGCAGCGCCTTGTGCACGAGCGCGTCGCACAGGGCGAGCCAGCTGGCCTCGACGATGTTGCCGTGCACGCCCACGGTGGTCCACTCGCGCTCGCCGTCGGTGGACTCCACGAGGACGCGGGTGACGGCGTCGGTGCCGTGCTGATCGGTCAGGATGCGCACCTTGTAGTCGTTCAGCTCCACCGCGTCCAACCACGACAGGTGGGGCAGGAGCGCCTTGCGCAGCGCGGCGTCCAGCGCGTGCACCGGGCCGTTGCCCTCGGCGGTGGCGATGACGCGCTCGCCCGCCACGTGCACCTTGACCGTGGCCTCGGACACGATCGAGCCGTCCTGGTGGTGGTCGAGCACCACGCGGTACGACTCCAGCACGAACGGTGGCGCGTCCAGATCGGACAGCTCGGCCTTGAGGAGCAGTTCCAGGGAGGCGTCGGCGGCCTCGAACGACCAGCCGCCCGCCTCCAGCTCCTTCACCTTGCGCACCACGTTGGTGAGCGCCTCGGGCCGGCGGGTCAGGTCGATCCCGAGCTCACGTCCCTTGAGCTCGAGACTGGCCCGACCCGCCATCTCGGTGACCAGCACCCGCATGTCGTTGCCGACGGTGTCCGGATCGATGTGGTTGTACAGCTCCGGATCCACCTTGATCGCGCTCGCGTGCAGCCCCGCCTTGTGGGCGAAGGCCGACGACCCGACGTAGGCCTGGTGGGTGTCGGGTGCGATGTTCGCGATCTCGGCCAGCGCATGGGAGACCCGGGTGAGCTCGGCCAGCGACTCGTGCGGTAGCACCTGCAGGCCGAGCTTGGTCACGAGGTTCCCGACGACGGCGAACAGGTCCGCGTTGCCCGCTCGCTCGCCGTAGCCGTTCGCGGTGCACTGGACGTGGGTCGCCCCCGCCTGCACCGCGGCGACGGTGTTGGCCACCGCGCAGGACGTGTCGTCCTGGCAGTGGATGCCGACCCGGAAGCCCGTCCGGGCGATGACGTCGGCGACGGTCTCGGCCAGGCCGAGGGGCAGCCGGCCGCCGTTGGTGTCGCACAGCACGACGACGTCCGCGCCACCCTCCACTGCGGACTCCAGCACGCGCAGCGCGGTGTCGGGGTCGTAGGCGAAGCCGTCGAAGAAGTGCTCGGCGTCGACGAAGACCCGGCGGCCCTCGTTCACCAGGAACGCGACGGTGTCGCGGACCATCGCGCAGTTCTCCGCCACGTCCGTGCGCAGGGCCCGTTCGATGTGCCTGCGGTCGGACTTGGCGACCAGCGTCACGACCGGCGTCCGGGCCTCCAGCAGGGCCCTGACCTGCGCGTCCTGCTCGACCTTGACGCCCGCCTTGCGGGTCGAGCCGAACGCGACGAGCTGCGCGTGCTTGAGCGTGAGCTCCCCCTCCGCCGCCCGGGCGAAGAACTCCGTGTCCTTCGGCATGGCGCCCGGCCAGCCACCCTCGATGAAGCCGACGCCGAGCGAGTCGAGCAGGCGGGCGACGGCCAGCTTGTCGTTGACCGAGTAGGAGATGCCCTCGCGCTGGGCACCGTCCCGCAGGGTCGTGTCGAAGACGTGGAATGAATCGCCGAGGGGGGTCACGAGAGGGCTCCTAGAGATCTTGGAAAACAAAAAGACCCCCCGCAGGATGCGAGAGGTCGGCGCGCCGGGTGCTTCGAGGAAGCACTACCCGACGCGCTCAGAAATAATGATCACGGTGTGGAGAGCCACGGGCCGATGGTGCCACAACCCGTCCGCGGATACCAAGCCACGGACGGGTTGTCCCACACTATGGGTGGTAGCTATCGGCCAGGAACCTCGCGAACGCGGCGATGGCGGCCGGGTTGCGCGGGCTTTCCACCAGGGCCGCGTACGGCAGCACGAAGAACCGCTTCGCCTTGATGGCGGGCACGTCGGCGAGCGGCGGGTAGGACTCCAGGAACGCCCGCTTCTCGTCCGGTGTCGTCGCCTCGCCGTCGGCGTAGTCGTTGATCAGCACGACGTCCGGCGCGCGGTCGACGACGGCCTCCCAGCCGACCGTGGTCCAGCTGTCGTCGAGGTCGCCGAAGACGTTGTCGCCGCCGGCCTTGCCGATGATGTCGTGCGGCGCGGCGTTGCGGCCGGAGGTGAACGGCTGGTCGAGGCCGCTGTCGTAGAGGAAGACCTTCGGCCGGTGCTGCCCGACCAGCTGCTCGGCGTCCCGCACCTGCTCGCGGTAGCCCGCGATCAGGTCCTCGGCCTTCCGCTCCACGCCGAACACGCGGCCCAGGTTGCGCAGGTCGGTGTAGAGGGCGTCCAGCGGCGGCATGATGCCGCGCTGCTTGCCGACGCCGTTGCGGCACGCCTCGGTGAGCTGGTAGGTGGCGATGCCGAGGTCGGCGAGGGCGTCCGGGGTGAAGCCGGTCGCCTCGGAGAAGCCGTAGTTCCAGCCCGCGAACACGAAGTCCGCCTTGGCGCCCTGGACGAGTTCCTTGGTGATCTGCTCGCCGAGGTTGGGCACGCGGTCGAAGTCCGCCTTCCACGGTGAGGAGGCGACGTCGCGCGCCTGGCCGCCGCCGATCACGTAACCGGCCATCCGGTCGCCGAGGCCGAGCGCGAACATGAGCTCGGCGATGCCGGTGTCGTTGGTGACCACACGGGACGGTTTCGCGTACGAGACCTCCTGGCCGCAGTTGGTGACGGTGACCCTGTCGGTGGCGGCGGTGGGCGCGATCTGCGCGCCGCAGCCCGTCGTGAGGAGGAGGGCGAGGGCGACGAGCTTCTTCACTTCGGTGGGCTCCCTAGTGTTCGAACAGCAGTTGGGGCGCGCCGCTGGTGGGGTGGCGGACGACGTGCGCCCGGACGTCGAAGACCTCGCGCAGCACCTCGGGGGTGAGCACTTCGTCCGGTGTGCCGCTGCGCACCACGCGGCCGTGGTCGAGCACGTGCAGGCGGTCGCAGTAGGCGGCGGCGAGGTTGAGGTCGTGCAGGACCGCGAGGACGGTCACGTGCAGGCTCCGGACCAGCGACAGGACGGCGAGCTGGTGGCTGATGTCGAGGTGGTTGGTGGGCTCGTCCAGGACCAGCACCTTCGGCTGCTGGGCGAGGGCGCGTGCGATGAGGACGCGCTGGCGCTCGCCGCCGGACAGGCTGAGGAAGCCCCGGTGGGCGAGGTGCGAGGCGTCCACGCGGGACAGTGCTCCGGCCACCACTTCGTCGTCGTGCTCGGGCGTGCCGCGGTGCGGGAGGCGTCCCATCGCGACGACCTCGGTGACGGTGAAGTCGAACTCGACGTGGCTGTCCTGGGTGAGCGCGGCGAGGTGCTCGGCGGTGTCGCGGACCTTCATCGCGGCGACGTCCCGGCCGCCGAGGCGGACCACTCCCCCGGACGGCGCGAGCGCCCGGTACACGCAGCGCAGCGCAGTGGACTTGCCGCTGCCGTTGGGTCCGACGATGCCGTGCACCTCGTGCTCCGGGGCGTGCAGGTCGACGCCGTGCAGGATGTCGGTGACGGTGAGGTCTTCGAGCCGGACGTCCATCAGCGGCCGCCGAACACGTAGCCGCGGCGGCGCATCAGCAGGATGAAGCACGGCACGCCCAGCGCGGCCGTGATGACGCCCAGCGGCAGCTCCTCGGGCGCGGCGAGCAGGCGTGCGGCGACGTCCACCCAGATCAGGAAGCACGCGCCCGCGAGCGGTGCGACGGCGAGCACCTTGCGGTGGTCCGCGCCGACCGTGAGGCGGACCAGGTGCGGCAGCATGAGGCCGACGAACCCGACCGCGCCGCTGACCGCGACCAGCACGCCGGTCATGGCGGCCGTGACGCCGAACAGCGCCTTGCGGGTGCGGGAGACGTCGATGCCGAGGGTGGTGGCGGTCTCGTCGCCCATGGAGAGGGCGTTGAGGTGCTTGGCGCGGGTCCGGAGGTAGGCGACGCCGGCCAGCACGACCGCCGCGGCGACGGGCAGTGAACCCCACGTGACGCCGCCGAGGCTGCCCAGCAGCCAGAACATCGCGGCGCGCGCGGCCTCGCCGCGTGGCGACTGGAAGACCAGCAGCATGGCGACGGCGGAGAAGCCGTAGGCCAGGGCGGTGCCGGTGAGGACCAGGCGCAGCGGGGCGAGGTCGCGGCCGGCGACCACGTAGACCAGGGCCATCGCGGCGAGCGCGGCGAGGAACGCGGCCGTGGACAGGGCGTAGATGCCGAGCGAGGCGAACAGGCCCGTGGTCACGACGGCGGTGGCGCCGACGCTCGCGCCGGAGGAGATGCCCAGCACGTACGGGTCGGCCAGGGCGTTGCGGACCATGGCCTGGATGGCGACGCCGACCACGGACAGGCCCGCGCCGACGACGGCGGCGAGCAGGACGCGGGGCAGGCGGATGTCCCAGACGATCCGGTAGGGGCCCGCTTCGGCGGCGTCGATCGTGCCGCCGGTGAGCGCGGCGGCGAGGAAGCGCAGGACGTCGCCGAACGGGATGCTCACCGGTCCGAGCGCGACGCCGGCGACGACCGAGGCGGCGAGGACGGCGGCGAGGACCAGGCACAGGCCCCCGGTGGGCGGCCGACGAGGTGCCGACGGGGTGCTCGGCGTCGGTGGGCGGCGGCGGGTCGGCGCGGTGCCCGGTGCCGCCGAGGTAATCGGGGTAGGCGGTGTCGGCGCGGTGGGCGGTGTCGGCGGCGGGGTGTGGTCGGTGTTGCCCCGGTTGCTGGTGGAGGTCACCGGTCGCCTTTCGGACGGGTGGCCCAGACCGGCCACCCGCACCCGCTCGCGGCAGGCCGGCGCACCCGTCCCGCAGACCACGGCAGGAGTTGGAGCTTCTTCCCACCGCCCACGGGTGATCGGGCTCGCCGGACGTCGTGCAGCACGACGTCCGGCCTACCGTTGCGGGTCAGCGCCGGAATTCGACCGGACTTCCCCCACGGGCGGCTCCGGCGACCCTACGGCCCGTGACGCGGTCAGGGCCACCACGACGTCGCCGTGGTGGCCCTGATCACGTAGTGCGCTCGCGGCTAGGCCGTCCTCACGTTCGAGGAGACCAGGGCGGCCAGGCGGTCGCCCACCGCGTAGGTCGCGCCCGGCGACGAGTGGTCGCGGGTGGCCAGGTCGAACGCCACCGACGCCTCGATCCGCCGCGCCGCCTCCGACTCGCCCAGGTGGTCGAGCATCAGCGCCACCGACAGCACCGCGGCCGTCGGGTCGGCGATGCCCTGCCCGGCGATGTCCGGCGCGCTGCCGTGCACCGGCTCGAACATGCTCGGGTTGCGCCTGGTCACGTCGAGGTTGCCCGACGCCGCCAGCCCGATGCCGCCGGTCACGGCCGCCGCCAGGTCGGTCAGGATGTCGCCGAACAGGTTGTCCGTCACGATCACGTCGTACCGGCCCGGGTCGGTGACCAGGTGGATCGTCGCCGCGTCCACGTGCTGGTAGGCCACCGTCACGTCGGGGTGCTGCAACGACACCTCCTCCACCACGCGCGACCACAACGACCCGGCGTGCGTGAGCACGTTGGTCTTGTGCACGAGCGTGAGGTGCTTGCGCGGCCGGTTCGCGGCACGGGCGAACGCGTCGCGCACCACCCGCTCCACGCCGAACGACGTGTTGATCGACACCTCGGTCGCGATCTCGTGCGGCGTGTCCTTGCGCAGGAGGCCGCCGTTGCCGGCGTACAGCCCCTCCGTGCCCTCGCGCACCACCACCATGTCGATCTCGGGCGGGTCGGCGATCGGGCTGCGCACACCGGGGTAGAGCCGGGCCGGGCGCAGGTTCACGTGGTGGTCGAGCTCGAACCGGAGCCGCAGCAACAGGCCGCGTTCCAGGATTCCGCTCGGCACCGACGGGTCGCCCACGGCGCCGAGCAGGATCGCGTCGTGCTGGCGGAGTTCCCCGAGCACGGACTCCGGCAGCAACTCACCTGTGGCGTGCCAGCGCGCCGCGCCGAGGTCGTAGCGGGTGATCTCAGCCGCTGGAACGACCTCACCGAGCACCTTCAGGGCCTCGGCGACGACCTCGGGCCCGATCCCGTCTCCTGGGATCACTGCGAGCCGCATCCACACACCTCCCAGGTATCAGTCCCATTGCACGGGACTAGTTTCCATTGCGAAAGGCTACCGGTCCGAGGCCGTGAAACCGCACTCGGAACACCCCTCCGTGGTCATGTCTCCCGGACTGCGGGACACCCGAACGGTCCAGTGCACCCGTTCGGGCGTCACCCGATGCGCTTAAACGGCTCTGGCCGGCCGGGGCAACCCCCGACCGGCCAGAGCGGTGCACGACGATCAGGCCACTGGGCGGACGGCCACGCCGACCGTCGACCTCGCCCGCACCTTCACCACGTCCGCCTTGTCACCCGAGGCGTTGTGGTGGTGCAGGACCAGCAGGCTGTCCGCGCCGTCGGCCGCCGCGGCCTCGGCGTCGTGGTTGACCACCAGCGCGGTGGCCGGACGCGCCAGGTAGGACAGCGCGGGGTCGCCACCGCCCTGCACCCACAGGCCCGGCTTGAGCGGGTCGAACGACAGCGGGCTCGCGATCGCGTCGACCAGGCCGTTGGACGAGCCCGGGGCCACGTAGTACCCGGCCACGCCGACCTGGTAGCTGATCCGCGACGTGTCCGCCGAGGCGTCGATGCCCAGCGCCGACAGCAGCACGGGCAGGACCACCACGTTCGTGTCGAACACGTTGGTGTCGACGTCGCCGAACTGGCCGTTGACGCCCTGGAGGTCGACCGTGGCGCCCGTGTTCAGGTCCACCGTGGCCGCGACCAGCAGGTCGGTGTCGGTCAGCTTGGTCGCGTAGACCTCGTAGTCGAACGTGCCGTCACCGTTGGTGTCGACGTCGACGAACGGGATGGTGTTGCTGCCCAGGTTGTACCAGTTGCCCCAGGTGGAGAGGCCGAACGCGAGCATCGCGTCCTGCGGCCTGCCCTGCGCCTTGGCCAGCGGCGCGGTCGAGGCCACGCCCACGTGCCGCAGGTCGCCGCCCTTGGCGGTGTCGTTCAGCACGCAGTTGTCGGTGACGTTGCGGCGGCACTCGGGCAGCTGCGGCGAGGACGCCTGCAGCTCCAGCACGCTCACCAGGGACCGGTAGGCGCCCTGGTCGACGCCCCGGCCGGTCAGGTTCAGCACGCCCTGGCCCTTGCCGTTGACCCGCACGCCGTTGGCCACGGCGATGTCCGCCACCGGCTTCGGCGCGGAGTACACCGGCACCCGCAGGGACACCGCGGAACCGGACTTCGGCGTGAGCACGACCCGGCCCGACGCGTCGGCCAGGTACTGGCGCGGCACGTCGAGGTGGTTCGCCTCGATCGTCGGGTCGGCGGTCTTGCGCAGCGCCGCCGGGTCGTCGATCTTCAGCGTCACGGTGATCCGGGCGATGCCGCGCGGGCTGAGCCGCACGGTGTTCGCGGACAGCTCGTAGCGCACGCCCGGGATCTGGGTCAGCGCCTCGTAGCCCACGGTGTAGTCGACCCACTTGGTGGACTTGTTGACCACCTTGATGGTCTTGGTGAGGCTGACCGGCGCGGCCACCTCGACCGTGCCGAACGACGCCGACACCGAGCCCGGGTTGTCCTGCACGTACGCGAGGACCTGGTTCTCGACCGCGGCCTTGCCGTCGACGCGGCCGGCGCCGACGCGGTTGGGCGCGTAGGTCTTGCCGTCGGCCTTCACGTCGTGGCCCGCGGTGTTCATGACGGCGGCCTTGACCTCTTCGGTCGTCCAGTCCGGGTGGACCTGGCGCACGAGCGCGGCGATGCCGGCGATGTGCGGCGCGGCCATCGACGTGCCCGAGTTGACCATCGTCTTGTTGCCCGAGCCGACCAGCGCGGAGGCGATGGAGTCGCCGGGCGCGGCCACGTCCGGCTTCACGACCGGGCCGCGCACGCCACGCGAGGTGAACGAGCTCGGGGTGTCGCTGATGGACTGGTCGTAGGTGGGCAGCGAGGTGCGCAGGTCGCCCGCCTGGCGGACGGCCAGCGTGCCCGCGGCCAGCGCCGGGCGCAGCGCCGCGGTCGCCGAGCCGGTCAGCTGGAACACCGGGATCGCCGCGTTGCCGGAAATGCCCGCGTTGAAGTGCTCCAGGTTCGAGGTGAACAGCGCGCCGATGGCGCCCGCGGCGGTGGCGTTGTTGCTCCGGCCGACCGAGCCGCAGCGACGCGTGGCGTCGTTGTCGTCCCACTCGAGCCACACCATCTTGCCCGCGACGGCGGCCTTGTCCGCGGCCGAGAACGGCAGGCAGCCGTCCTTGTTGGCCGCGTCGCTCATCGCCACGACGGAGCCGCTGACGTTCGCGCCCTCGTAGTTGTAGGCCACGCTGTACTGGCCGGGCTTCGACCCGGCGGAGCCGGCGGGCGCGGTGACCTCGACCGCGTCGCGCAGCACGTACGCGTCACGGGTGCTGGCCACGGTCAGCGCCTCGGGGGTGCTGCCCGGCGAGCCGCCGATGTCGTACAGGTCGCCGCCGTTGCCCGCGGAGAACACGGTCAGCACGCCGGAGGCGTTGAGCTTGCGCACGAACAGGCTGTCCGGGTCGTCCGGCGCGCCGTAGTCCGAGCCGAGCGACAGGTTGACCACGTCGAGGTGGTCGGAGAAGTCGCCGTCGCCGTCGGGGTCGAGCGCCCAGTCCAGGGCCTGCGCGGTGACGTTGGTCGAACCCTCGCAGCCGAACACCTTCAGCGCGAACAGCAGGGCCTTCGGCGCGGTGCCGGGGCCGATGCGCATCGCGTCCAGCGCCTCGGGGGTGAGCTTGGTGTAGTCACCCTTGAAGGTGGAGCCGTCGGCGTTGACGCCGAAGCCCGCGGCGGTGCCGGCGACGTGCGAGCCGTGGCCGTTGCAGTCGAGCGGGTTCGGGTCCGGCTTCGGGGTGTTGATCGCCGGGTCGTCGCTCTCGCCGTCGTAGGCGTTGCCCACGAAGTCGTAGCCGCCGACCACCTTGGCGGTCGGGAAGTACGAGGCGTCGACCTTGGTCTCGTCGATCGCCTGGAACGCCTCGATGGTGCCGGGGCCCGCGAAGTCGCTGTGGGTGTAGTCGATGCCCGTGTCGATGATGCCGACGCGGGTGTCGTCACCGAGCTTGCCGTACTCCTGCCACGCCTTGAGCGTGTTCGTCAGCTGCACGGCGCTGGAGTTCTGGCGCTTCTTCGGCACCACGGTGCGCACGGACTTCACGTCCGCGCGCTGGGCCAGCTCGCGCACCTTCGCGGCGTCGGCCTGCACGACCACACCGGGCACGCCGTTCGCGGTGCGGAACAGCTCCCTGGTGGCGGAGTCCTTGCCCTTCAAGGCGTCGACGACGACGTCGGTGACCCGGCCGGTGTCGTTCTTCGTGGCCTTGGCGGCGTCCTTGGCCTGCTGCTTCGTGGCGCCCTGGCTGGTCTGCTCGGCGAACGCGTCGACGGCCGGTTTGGCCTCCAACTCCACGAACGCGGTGACCCTGCCCTTGGCGGCCGTCAGCCGGTCGGACACCTTCAACTGCAACTTGCCCGCATCCAGACCGCGCGCGTTCGCGACGGACGGTGCCAGTGGATCTTCCGCGGCCAGTGCGGTACCGGCGGTGGACCCGGCGACGAGCATCGCGGCCAACACCGGTACGGCAGATCTGGCGAAAACGCGAGATCGGCTCACAACGTGCCCCAAGCGAGGTCGGATTCGACCGGGCAGGCAGCGTCTTCTCCAGTGGGGGCACTGCCCGCGTGGTGCCGTGCCCTCTACGGCACCGGGTCAACCTCGTGCGAGGAACCTAATCGCTCGATCGAGCTGATCAGTTAGCCCATACGAGTGACGGCAACCACAGTTTTGACAACTAACGGTTAACTGTGACGCCGCCGAGACCTGCGACGATATACATCGACAGGTCTCGGCGGCGTTACTCCGTTTCGGGGACTAGCCGATCACTCGAAGTTGACCGAGCGCACCGTGCGCGCGCCGACGGCCGCGCCGATCGGGTCGAGCACCGCGGTGTCCACCGGGCGGTCGACGCGCAGCAGCATGAACGCGTCCGCGCCGTCCTTGGTCTGGCTGATCTGGGCGGCCTCGACGTTCACGCCCGCCTCGCCGAGCAGCGTGCCGACCGCGCCCATCACGCCCGGCCGGTCCGGGTACTCCAGCAGCAGCACGTTGCCCTCGGCGCGCAGGTCGAAGCCGCGGCCGTTGATGCCGACCAGCTTCTCGACCTGGTCCAGCCCCGTGAGCGTGCCGGACACCGTGATGACCGCGCCGTCCGCCTGCACCGCGCGCACCGTGACCAGGCTGCGGTGGTTGGCGCTCTCCGGCTCCTTGAGCAGGTCGACGCTCACGCCGAGCGAGGTGGCCAGCGCGGGCGCGTTGACGAAGGTGACCTGCTCCTCGACCACGCTGGAGAACACGCCGCGCAGCGCGGCCAGCGGCAGCACCGCGACGTCCTCGTTGGACAGTTCGCCGCGCACCTCGACGGTGACGCTCGTCGGGGCCTTCGCGCTCAGCGCCGCGACCACCGTGCCCAGCTTCTGCACCAGCGGCAGGTACGGGCGGACCTCCTCGCCGACCACGCCGCCGCCCTGCACGTTCACCGCGTCCGGCACGAAGTCGCCGGCCAGCGCGAGCAGCACCGACTTGGCCACGTCCGTGCCCGCCCGGTCCTGCGCCTCCGTCGTCGACGCGCCCAGGTGCGGCGTTACGACGACGTTCGGCAGGCCGAACAGCGGGCTCTCGGTGGTGGGCTCGGTGGAGAACACGTCGATGCCCGCGCCGCCGACCTGGCCCTCCTTCACGGCCTCGGCCAGCGCCTCCTCGTCGACCAGACCGCCGCGGGCGGCGTTGACGATGATCACGCCGCGCTTGGCCTTGGCCAGCTGCTCGGCGCCGATCAGGCCCTTGGTCTCCGGGGTCTTCGGCAGGTGGATGGAGATGAAGTCGGCGCGCTCCAGCAGCTCCTCCAGCGTCACCAGCTCGATGCCGAGCTGCGCGGCGCGGGCGGCGCTGACGTACGGGTCGTAGGCGATGAGCTCGGTGCCGAAGGCCGCGATGCGCGCGGCGAACAGCTGGCCGATCTTGCCCAGCCCCACCACGCCGACGGTCTTGCCCTGGACCTCGACGCCGTTGAACTTGCTGCGCTTCCACTCGTGGTTCTGCAGCGTGGCGTGCGCGGCCGGGATCTGGCGCGCGGTGGCGAGCAGCAGGGCGACCGCGTGCTCGGCGGCGCTGACGATGTTGGAGGTGGGCGCGTTGACCACCATGACGCCGCGCTCGGTGGCGGCGGGCACCTCGACGTTGTCGAGCCCGACGCCCGCGCGGGCGACGACCTTCAGCTTGGTGGTGGCCTTGAAGACCTCGGCGTTCACCTTGGTGGCGGAGCGGACCAGGAGTGCGTCGGCGTCGGCGACGGCTTCGAGCAGCGCGGGACGGTCGGTGCCGTCGACGTGGCGCACCTCGATGCCATCACCGAAGACGTCGAGAACGGACGGTGCGAGCTTCTCGGCGATGAGGACAACGGGCTTGGTCACGGACGTCGCTCCCGGAGGTGTGAACGGGTGGGGAGCGCGGGGCCGTCGAGCAGGTCGTCACCCGCGCCGGCCGGCCACGGCAATGTGTCCGGGTTGTTAACGAGCATAGTCAGCACCCGCCCGGCGGTTGACACCCGGGTGCCCCGTTTCACCTGCTGGAACACGGTACGCGCGTCCCGCGAAGCGCCCCGGTCGCGCGGGGAGGGCCCGGTGCCGGGGCGGTCGCCCCTCGGCGAAGTCCGCCGGTGCCCCGACCGTCGACCGACCGACGACAGCCCGGTGGTGGGCTCGGGTCCGCGCCCACCACCGGGCTGCCACCGGATCAACGGGTCGGCTTGGTCCCGATGCCGTCGACCACCGCCGTGGTGGTGGAGGAGTAGCCGGTGACGGTGCCCCTCGGGATGCCGGCGAACATCGAGTCGGACACCGTGCGCTCCCCGATCACCTCGCCCGTGCCGGGGTCGATGATGATCTCCTGGCGCTCCCCGTCCTCGGAGATGCCCAGCGCCACGCCCCGGCGGCCGTCGAGGTCGGCGGCGTCATCCGTGACGTCCAGTCCGGGCAGGTGGGTCAACGCCCGCAGCAGGGTCGCGCGGGCCGCGGCGGGCAGCAGACCGGTGCGCAACGCGTCGGCGGCGTAGACCAGCGATCGCTTCCCGCCCCCGCTGTCCTGGCGCAACCGCTCGTACAGCCGCTCGGGGTCGGTGGGCAGGCCGGCGAGGAACTCCGGCTCGGGGAACTGCCAGTTGCCGTGCTCGGGGGCCCCCGCGGTGAAGACGCCGCCCTTGGCGCGCTGCTCCGGCCACGGCAGCTCCTCGATGACGGCCCCCGCCGCACGGGCTTCGGCCTCGGTGCCCACGACCCACTTGCGGTTGCCGGTCTCCCCGCGTCGCCGCAGCCACTCCCCGCCCGGGTCGGCGGGGATCCAGGTCTCGACGACGTTCTCGTTGAGGAAGGAGAAGCTCTCGCCCTCCGTGCCCGTCGTCCTCATCCACCAGGCGTGGGTGGCCACGTAGCGGTACCGGCCGTCGGTCAGCACCGGGTCCTCGGCCCGTGCGGCGAGGTCGGCGGCGCTGGTCAACGCCTCCCGCGCTTGCGCCGTGGCGGTGCTGTCGGAGAACAACACCGTCGGCGCGAGCACGCCCGCGGTCACGAGCACCGCGACCGCGGCCGCCGCGGCCAACCATCGGCGCAACGGCCGCCGCCTTCCCTCCCCTGCCTCGACCTGGCCCGGCCGCGGCCCGGCTTGGCCGTCCGCCGCCGCCACCACGTGCTCACGCACCCCGGCCAGACCCCGTTGATCGGTCTCGACCTCCAGGTACAGCCCGGTCAGCGCGCGGTCGAGCTCGTCCTCGGTCCACACCTGCCGGACCCCGCCCCGATCCCCTTCACGCATCGCCGTCCTCCGCTCCACCGGTCGCACCGGAACCGTGTGATCGCAGCCACCGACGCACCCGGTGCAGGCGCGAGTAGACCGTGCCCACCGGGATGCCCAGGGCCTGGGCCACCTCGGTCGAGCTCAGGTGACCCCATGACGTCAGCAGCAGCACGTCCCGGTCCCCCGGTTCCAGCGCGGCCAGCGCGCCGGCCAGCCGCCGGATCCGCTGCTGCGCGGTGACCCGCTCGGTCGTGCGCACCTCGGGCGACTCCGCCTGCGCCCGTTCCGACCCCGCCACCCGGGCCCTGGCGCGCCAGCCCCGGACCTCCTGCCGCACGTGGCGCCGCAGCAGGTTGCTGGCGATCCCGTACAACCACGGCCGCACGCCGGCGCGTTCCGGGTCGTAGGTGTGCCGTTGCTGCAACGCCACCAGGAACGTCTCCGACACCAGGTCGTCGGCGGTCTGGTCCCCGACCCGACGGGCCAGGTAGGCGTGCAGCGACCCGGCGTGGTCGTCGAAGAGCCGCCCGAACACCGCTCCCGGATCCGGCCCCGACAGGTCCGGGTCGTCGTCGAGCGGCGGCCCCGGGCCAGGCCCCGCCGCGCTCGCAGTCGTCCTCGTCATGCCCCTACTTGCCCGCGGGCCACCGGGCCCTTCACGGGACCGACGTGTCCTGCGACACCCCGTCCACCGGCGGGCACCACGACCGCGCCGCCGACGGGAACGGTGGACTCGGGGTACGCGAACGTTCGGCACGGCCGTCCTGAACGTTCGACACGCGCGGCGGGAACGCGGGACGCGCGCGGTTCGGAGGCTGGGAGCGCGGGTGGCGCGTCACCAGGGTTCGTCGAACTCGCCGTCCTTGACGCCGAGGATGAAGGCCTCCCACTCGGCGGGGGTGAACACCAGGACCGGGCCGTCGGGGTGGGCGGAGTTGCGCATCGCCGTGTAGGTCACGCCGTCGGTGTGCTCGACGAACGCGATCTCGACGTGCTCCTCCTCGTCCTCCGCGCCCTCGTCGCTGCGGATCCACTCGGCTCCGCCGAGGTCGAGGTTGCCCCGGACGTGGGCCTTGTCGTCGTAGATGGGCGCGCTGTCGGTCATGGGGCCTAGGTATACCCGGGCCCGCGGTCGAAACCGCGGGCCCGGGTGAAAAAACCGCTGATCTTACGCCGTTTCGGTGATGGGGCGGTCGACCCAGGACATCAGGCCGCGCAGCTTCTTGCCGACCTCCTCGATCGGGTGCTGCTCGCCCTCCTGCTGCAACTTCTTGTAGTTGCCGCGGCCGGCGTCGTCCTCGTTCACCCACTCGGTGGCGAAGGTGCCGTCCTGGATCTCGCCCAGGATCTTGCGCATCTCCTCCTTGACCCCCGCCGTGATGACGCGCGGGCCGCGGGTGAGGTCGCCGAACTCGGCGGTGTCGGAGATCGAGTACCGCATCCGGGCGATGCCGCCCTCGTACATGAGGTCCACGATGAGCTTCAGCTCGTGCAGGCACTCGAAGTAGGCGACCTCGGGCGCGTAACCGGCCTCGGTCAGCACCTCGAAACCGGCCTGCACCAGCGCGGACGTGCCACCGCAGAGCACGGCCTGCTCACCGAACAGGTCGGTCTCGGTCTCCTCCTTGAACGTCGTCTTGATGACGCCCGCGCGCGTGCCGCCGATGCCCTTGGCGTAGGACAGCGCCAACGCCTGCGCGGTGCCGGAGGCGTCCTGCTCGACCGCGATCAGCGCGGGCACGCCCTTGCCGTCGACGAACTGGCGGCGCACCAGGTGGCCGGGGCCCTTCGGCGCGACCATCGCGACATCCACATTGGACGGCACGGTGATCAGGCCGTAGCGGATGTTGAAGCCGTGGCCGAAGAAGACCGCGTCGCCGTCCTTCAGGTTCGGCGCGATGTCGTTGGCGTAGATGTGCCGCTGCGCGGTGTCCGGCGCCAGGATCATGATCAGGTCGGCCTCGGCGGAGACCTCGGCGGGCGTGCCGACCGGCAGGCCCTCCTCCTCGGCCTTGGCGCGGGACTTGGAGCCCTCGGGCAGGCCGATCCGGACGTCGACGCCCGAGTCGCGCAGGCTCAGCGCGTGCGCGTGACCCTGGCTGCCGTAGCCGATGACCGCGACCTTGCGCCCCTGGATGATGCTCAGGTCGGCATCGTCGTCGTAGAAGATCTCGACGCTCACTGGTGGTACTTCCTTCCTCGGAACTGGAAAATCAGCGCACCGCGGTCGCGGTGATGGAGCGGGCGCCACGGCCGATGGCGACCATGCCGGACTGGACGATCTCGCGGAGCCCGTAGGGCTCCAGCATCCGCAGCAGCGCGTCGAGCTTCTCAGACGTGCCGGTGGCCTCGACGGTGACCGCCTCCGGGGAGACGTCGACGACCTTCGCGCGGAAGAGCTGCACCGTCTCGAGGACCTGGCTGCGCACCGTCGCGTCGGCGCGCACCTTGACGAGCAGGAGCTGCCGCTGGACCGACGCGGCGGGCTCGAGCTCGACGATCTTGATGACGTTGATGAGCTTGTTGAGCTGCTTGGTGACCTGCTCCAGCGGCAGCTCCTCGACCGACACCACGATGGTCATCCGGGAGATGTCCGGGTGCTCGGTGCGGCCGACGGCCAGCGACTCGATGTTGAAGCCGCGCCGCGAGAACAGACCCGCCACACGGGCGAGGACACCGGGCTTGTCCTCGACCAGAACGCTCAGGGTGTGCCTAGTCATCAGGGGTCACTCGTCCTCGTCGAACAGCGGGCGGATGCCACGCGCGGCCATGATCTCGCTGTTGCCGGTGCCGGCGGCCACCATGGGCCACACCTGGGCGTCCTTGCCGACCACGAAGTCGATGACGACCGGCCGGTCGTTGATCTCCATGGCCTGCTGGATGACCGGGTCGACCTGCTCGCGCGACTCCGCGCGCAGGCCGGCGCAGCCGTAGGCCTCGGCGAGCAGCTTGAAGTCGGGGATGCGGTGCTTGTGCGTGCCCAGGTCGGTGCTGGAGTAGCGCTCGCCGTAGAACAGCGTCTGCCACTGCCGGACCATGCCCAGGTTGCCGTTGTTGATGACCGCGACCTTGATCGGGATGCCCTCGATGGCGCAGGTGGCCAGCTCCTGGTTGGTCATCTGGAAGCAGCCGTCGCCGTCGATCGCCCACACCTGGACGTCCGGCACGCCGGCCTTCGCGCCCATCGCGGCGGGGACCGCGTAGCCCATCGTGCCCAGGCCGCCGGAGTTGATCCACGTGCGCGGGCGCTCGTACTTCACGAACTGCGCGGCCCACATCTGGTGCTGGCCGACGCCCGCGGTGAACAGGGTGTCCGGCGGGGTCAGCAGGCCGATCCGCTCGATCACGAACTGCGGGGACAGCGTGCCGTCCTCGGGCCAGTCGTAGCCCAGCGGGAACGTCTCGCGCAGCGCGTCGAGCTGCTCCCACCACGGCGCCAGGTCGACCGTGCGGGCCGAGTTCTCCTTCTCCGCGCGCACCGCGTCGACCAGGTCGCGGATGATCTCCTTGCAGTCGCCCACGATCGGCACGTCCGCGCGGCGGTTCTTCGAGATCTCGGCCGGGTCGATGTCGGCGTGCACGACCTGCGCGTCCGGCGCGAACGTGGACAGCTGGCCGGTGACCCGGTCGTCGAACCGCGCGCCCAGCGCGATCAGCAGGTCCGACTTCTGCATCGCGGCGACCGCGCCGACCGTGCCGTGCATGCCGGGCATGCCCATGTGCTGCGGGTGCGAGTCGGGGAACGCGCCGCGCGCCATCAGCGTGGTCACCACCGGGATGCCGGTGGACTCGGCCAGCTCCAGCAGCTCGGCCGACGCCTCGGCCTTGATCACGCCGCCGCCGACGTACAGGACGGGGCGACGGGCCGCGGCGATCAGCTTCGCGGCCTCGCGCACCTGCTTGCCGTGCGGCCGGGTCGTCGGCCGGTAACCGGGCAGGCGCAGCTCCGGCGGCCAGGAGAACGAGGTCATCTCCTGCAGCACGTCCTTGGGGATGTCCACCAGGACGGGGCCGGGTCGGCCGGTGGCGGCCAGGTGGAACGCCTCGGCGATGGCGCGCGGGATGTCCGCGGCGTCGGTGACGAGGAAGTTGTGCTTGGTGATCGGCATCGTGATGCCGCAGATGTCGGCTTCCTGGAACGCGTCGGTGCCGATCAGCGGGCGGGACTGCTGGCCGGTGATGGCGACCACCGGGACGGAGTCCATGTTGGCGTCCGCGAGGGGCGTGACGAGGTTCGTCGCACCCGGCCCCGAGGTCGCCATGCAGACGCCGACCTTGCCGGTGGCCTGGGCGTACCCGGTGGCGGCGTGGCCCGCGCCCTGCTCGTGGCGGACCAGGATGTGGCGCACCTTGGTGGAGTCGAGGAGGGGGTCGTAGGCAGGCAGGATCGTGCCGCCGGGAATGCCGAAGACCACTTCGCAGCCCACTGCCTCCAGCGAGCGGACGAGGGACTGGGCACCGGTCACGCGGATGGGAGCGCCGCTCGGCGGGGCCGGTTTCGGCCGCGGTCCAGGGCGGGGCGACGACGACTCCCCGGGAGCCGGTCGCGAGGTTGCGCTGGTCATCTGTCTGCCTCGTGGGTAAGGAGAATGCACGGTCCGGGCACGAAAAAACCCTCGCCAACCCGAACGGGTCGCACGAGGGTCGCGCGTCGACGCAAGCTCGAATGCCTAGGCGTCGACGCGCCTGGGAAGTACGAGAACGAGGTTGCGCTGCATGGGGCTGACGTTAACCGTCAAGGAGGTGGAGCGTCAACTGTGCGGGACGGCACTCCCGGATGGTGGAAGCCCGCACGTGCGTGGACGCGGGCCGGAGTCACCCGCTCGGACGATGGGTGGCAGCATCTCGATTCGTGCCGAAAGTCGTGTTCCGCATCCCCACACCGGCCCTGCTCGCGGCCGGGTCCGCGGCCATCTGCGCGACGCCCGTCGCGTGGGGCGTGCCGGGTCTCCAGGTCCTCTACCTGCTGCCGGCGGCGTTCGCGTGGTGGGTGCTGCGCAACCGGACGACCGTGGACGGCGAGCGGATCGTGGCGCGCGGCACGTTCGGCGCGCGCGAGGTGCCGTGGTCGGACGTGAAGGCGATCAAGGTGGTCCCGAAGGGGTGGTTGTCGGCGGTGCTCGCGGACGGCTCGCTCGTCCGGCTGCCCGCCGTGCGCGCCGCGCACCTGCCGGTGTTGTCGCAGGTCAGCGGCGGTCGGGTGGCCGATCCGACGGCCGTGCCCGAGGACGCGGCGGCCGAGGAGGAGCCCGCCGGGCCTGACCAGGACGAAACGCCGCCGCCCGTAAAGTCCGACGGGTGAGTTCTCGCACACAGTGGGTGCCCGTCCTCAGCCTGGTGCTGTCGCTGGCGGGGCTCGCGGTCTCGGCCTACCTCACCGTCGCGCACTTCAGCGCGGGCGCGCTGCTGTGCGCCGAGGGCGAGGTGATCGACTGCGGCACGGTGACCACCAGCGAGCAGTCGGAGCTGTTCGGCATCCCGGTCGCGGTGCTGGGCCTGGTGTTCTTCGCGTTCATGACCGTGGCCTGCCTGCCGTTCGCCTGGCGCAACGAGGCGCTGCACTGGGCGCGGCTGGTGTCCGTCGGCGTCGGCGTGCTGTTCGTGGTGTACCTGGTGGCCGCCGAGTTCCTGCTGATCGGGAAGATCTGCCTGTGGTGCACGGCTGTGCACGTCATCACGCTCGCGCTCGCCGCCGTGCTGGTCGTCGGGGCGTTGCGGCGGAGTAATCTCTGAGGCACCGCTCCCGCTTTCCGCGCCCCACACCCCGCGCGCGTCGTTCGCGATTCTCTTCTTGGCAAAGACCTCTGGAGGAGCCGTGCCACCGCTCCGTTCCCGCACCACCACCCACGGCCGCAACGCCGCGGGCGCACGCGCGCTGTGGCGCGCGACCGGCATGACCGACAGCGATTTCGGCAAGCCGATCGTGGCCATCGCCAACTCCTACACGCAGTTCGTGCCGGGGCACGTGCACCTGCGCGACCTCGGGGACATCGTGGCCGAGGCGATCCGCGAGGCCGGCGGGGTGCCGCGCGAGTTCCACACCATCGCGGTCGACGACGGCATCGCGATGGGCCACGGCGGGATGCTCTACTCCCTGCCGTCGCGGGAGATCATCGCCGACTCCGTCGAGTACATGGTCAACGCGCACCAGGCCGACGCGATCGTGTGCATCTCCAACTGCGACAAGATCACGCCCGGGATGCTCAACGCGGCGATGCGGCTCGACATCCCCGTGGTGTTCGTCTCGGGCGGGCCGATGGAGGCGGGCAAGGCGGTCGTGGTGGACGGCGTCGCCGTCGCGCCGACCGACCTGATCACCGCGATCTCCGCGTCCGCCTCGCCGGACGTGGACGAGGCCGGGTTGGCCGAGGTCGAGCGGTCGGCGTGCCCGACCTGCGGCTCGTGCTCGGGCATGTTCACCGCGAACTCGATGAACTGCCTCACCGAGGCGCTGGGCCTCGCGCTGCCGGGCAACGGCTCCACGCTGGCCACGCACGCCGCGCGCCGCGAGCTGTTCGCCGAGGCCGGCCGCACGGTCGTGGAGCTGTGCAAGCGGTACTACGAGCAGGACGACGAGTCGGTGCTGCCGCGCTCGATCGCGAACCGCAAGGCGTTCGAGAACGCCATGGCGCTGGACATGGCGATGGGCGGCTCCACGAACACCGTGCTGCACATCCTCGCCGCCGCGCGCGAGGGCGAGATCGACTTCACGCTGGCCGACATCGACGCGCTGAGCCGCCGCGTGCCGTGCCTGTCGAAGGTGTCGCCGAACTCGGACTACCACATGGAGGACGTGCACCGGGCGGGCGGCATCCCGGCCCTGCTCGGCGAGCTGTGGCGGGCCGGCCTGCTCAACGAGGACGTGCACACCGTGCACAGCCCGGACCTGGCGTCGTGGCTGGGCGAGTGGGACGTGCGGGCCCCGTCGCCGTCGCCGCGGGCCGTCGAGCTGTTCCACGCGGCGCCGGGCGGTGTGCGCACGACGCAGGCGTTCTCCACGTCCAACCGGTGGTCGAAGCTGGACACGGACGCGGCGGGCGGCTGCATCCGCGACGTCGAGCACGCGTACACCAAGGACGGCGGCCTGGCCGTGCTGCGGGGCAACCTGGCCGAGCGCGGCGCGATCATCAAGGCGGCGGGCATCGACGAGGAGCTGTGGCACTTCGAGGGGCCGGCGCGCGTGGTCGAGTCCCAGGAGGAGGCCGTCTCGGCGATCCTGAAGAAGGAGATCCAGCCCGGTGACGTGCTCGTGGTCCGCTACGAGGGCCCCGCGGGCGGGCCGGGCATGCAGGAGATGCTGCACCCGACCGCGTTCCTGAAGGGCGCGGGCCTCGGCCGCAAGTGCGCGTTGATCACCGACGGCCGGTTCTCCGGCGGCACGTCGGGCCTGGCGATCGGCCACGTCTCGCCGGAGGCGGCGGGCGGCGGCGTGATCGGCCTGGTCCAGGACGGCGACCGGATCCTGATCGACGTTCACGAGCGGCGGCTGGAGCTGCTGGTGGACGAGACCACGCTGGCCGAGCGGCGGGCCAAGGTGGAGGCGTCGGAGCGGCCGTGGCAGCCGGTCGACCGGGTCCGCCCGGTGACCGCGGCGCTGCGCGCCTACGCCCGGATGGCGACGGACGCATCCACGGGCGCGGTGCGGGACGTGAACAAGTAGGTGCGGGAAAACCCGGCCGGACATCCTTCACCGGCCGGGTTTTCGCTGGTCGACGGCCTAGCCGAGCAGCCGGACCGCGGCCAGGGCGGCGAGGAACACCGCCCACCCGGCCAGCGGCCCGACGACGGGTCTTCGCGCCCTGGTGGCCACCAACCCGCCCACGACCAGGCCCGCGAGCAACCCGACGGGCGGCAGCAGCGAGCGCGCGGTGAGGCCGATCGGGAACGCGACCAGGTAGACCACCGGCACCCCGACCACCACGAGCGCGAGCTGCAAGCCCGCCACCACGACCCGCTGGTCCACTACCGGAAGACGTAGAGCGTGGCCGCGGTGGCGCCGGCCGCGATCACCAGGCAGATGAAACCGGACAGCAGCGGGTGGCGGAACCAGCTGCGGTTGTAGTCCAGGGCGGCCCGGCCGGGGCCGGCGAACAGCGTCGCGAACGCCATCGCCGCGTACACCGCCTCCAGCTCGACGCCGTTGGGCGCGAAGAAGCCGCCCCGGTACTTCAGGGCGATGACGTTCGCCATCACGCCGAGCACACCGGCCGCCGCGAGCGGCGTGAACAGGCCGAAGATGAGCAGGGCACCACCGCCGAGCTCGGTGATGCCGGTGACCCAGGCCAGGATCCGGGCCTCGCGGAACCCGGTGGACTGGAGGTACTGGGCGAACCCGTCGATGCCCGGCCCGCCGAACAGGCCGAACACCTTCTGCAGGCCGTGCATGACGAACGCGCCGCCCAGCGCCAGCCGCAGCACCAGCAGGCCGATGTCGGCACTGGCGCTCCAGCCGAACTGCTTGCGCTCGTCCTCGTCCTCGAACGTGTCGTAGTGGGAAGCGGGCTTGTCCTCCAAGTCCGCGATCGGCGTGTAGCCGGAGGCGTCGAAGCCCTTGGTGTCCTTGCCGAACGCGTCGCCGTCGATCGTCCGCGTGCCGTCGTCGAAGTGGTGAACTCCTCCGCCAACGCCACTCGTCGAGTAGAACCCGTCGTCGGAGTAGCCGCCAGATGTCCTCGAGCGGTCGTCGTGAGTAGCCACGCACCCGCACGTTAGGAGGTTCGGACGACGTCCGCGAGCGTCCGTTCAGCCGACCGAATTCACCCGAATGGGCTAATAGTCGCCCTTGACCAGGTTCCGCGGCCGCTCGCCGCGGGCGAACCGGTCGACCTCGGCGGCCACCACGGCGTACGCGCGCTCGGCGTGGCCCGTGCAGCTGCCGGCCACGTGCGGCGTGAGGAACAGGCCCGGCGCGGTCCACAGTGGATGGTCCGACGGCAGCGGCTCCGGGTCGGTCACGTCCAGCGCCGCGCGCAGCCGCCCCGAGGACAGCTCGGCCATCAACGCGCCGGTGTCGACCACCGCGCCGCGCGCCGCGTTGACCAGGATCGCGCCGTCCTTCATCCGGGAGAGGAACTTCGCGTCCACCATCCCGGTGGTCTCCTCGGTCAGCGGCACCACGACCAGCACCGCGTCGAACCGGCCGAGCAGGTCGGGCAGCTCGTCCACGCCGTGCACGCCGGGCCGGGCGGTGCGGCCGACCAGGGTCGCGGTCGCGTCGAACGGCTCCAGCCTGCGCCGGAACTGCTCGCCGAGGTCGCCCGCGCCGACCACGAGCACCTCCTTGCCCTGCAACGTCTCCGTGAGGTGGTAGTCCCAGCGGCGTTCCTGCCTGGCCCGCTCGAACACCGGGAAGTCCCGGTAGATCGCGAGCAGCGCGCCGATCGCCCACTCCGCCGTGCTGCCGCCGTGCGCGCCGCGGCACGTCGACAGCATCACACCATCGGGTACGACGCCGATGAACCGCTCGGCGCCCGCCGACAGCAGCTGCACCAGCTTCAGCGCCGGCAGCCGGCCGAACACGTCGCGCGGGTCCGTGCCCAGCAGGAACTTCGGCACCAGGACCTCCGCGTGGGCGGCCTCGGCGGGCAGCGGCTGCCCCGGCTCGTAGCGGACGGGCCGCACACCCTCCACGTCGGACAGCACGCGGACACCCAGGTCGTCGGGGACCAGCACGGTGAGGCTCACGGGACCGCACGTTACGGCACACTTGCCGCCATGCGGGAGCACGACATCTTCTCCGCGGACGGCACGCGGATCAGGTTGTGGCGCACCGACGCGGACGGGCCGGACGTGCTGCTCAGCCACGGCCTCGGCGCCGTGCCGACGGCGTGGCCGGAGCTGCCGTCGGCCCGCGTGCACGGCTGGTACCACCGCGGCACCCTCGACTCGGACCGGCCGGCCGACCCGTCCCGCGTCGAGCTGGCCGACCACGTCGCCGACGCGCTGGCTGTGCTGGACGACGGCGGCGTCGAGCGGTGCGTGGTGATGGGCTGGTCGATGGGCGTGACGGTGGCCGCCGCGCTGGCGTTGCGGCACCCGGACCGGGTGAGCGGCCTGCTGCTGGTCACGGGCGCGCCGGGCGACACGTTCGCGAGCGTGTTCGGCATCCCCGGCGTGCCGGAGCCGGTGCGGCGGCTGCTCGGCGTGGGCGGGCTGACGGCGTTGAAGGCCGCCGCGCCCCTGCTGGACGCCGTGCTGCACCGCGTGCCGGTGCCGGACGTCGGCGGGCCGCTGCTCGGGTCGCTGCGCCGCTACCTCCGGCACGACTGGGGCTGGTACCTCACCCTCGCGCTGGCGCTGGGCCGCACGCCCCGGCTCGACCTGACCGGCGTGACGTGCCCCACAACGGTGCTGGCGGGCCGGTACGACTTCCTGGCCTCGGCCGACGGCGTGCTCGGCCCCGTCGCCGCCCTGCCGCAGGCCAGGGTGCGGGTGCTGCCGAACACGCACTTCCTCCCGCTGGAGGACCCGCGGGTGGTGGCGGAGGAGCTGGAGCTCCTGCTCGACCGGGCCGACGCCGTGCGCCGGGCCGTGCACGAGGACGTGGAAGGGCCGCTCACCTCGCGTTCACGGCCACGCGCTTAACCTGGGTCTCGTGTCGCGACTGCGTGGAGTGCTGATCGGTTCGGCCCTCGGCCTGCTGGCCGCGGGCTGCGCGAGCTTCCCCGAGCAGCCGGGACCGGCCGGGTGGAGCGCGGCCCAGCAGTTGACGCCGCAGGCCGGGCCGGTGCCCGAGCTGCCCGGCGAGCTGCCGAAGGGTCCCGTCGGCGGCCAGCAGCCCGGTCAGCAGCCGACGCCCGTGCCACCGCCGCAGGGCTGCAAGGACTTCAACCCCGCCGTGGTCGGCACGTGCCTGAACCCGATCTCCGGCGTGGCGCTGACCGACGTCAACCAGACCACCGGCGCGGTGACGGCGCTGGCCACCGAGCGCACCACCGGGCGGCTGCTCAAGGTGACCAAGGACGTCGACCCGGTCGAGGTGGCGAAGCTCGAGGTGGACGCGGCGGGCGACGGCGGGCTCACCGGGCTCACGCTGTCGCCGACGTACGCCGAGGACCAGCTGGTCTTCGTGTACGTGACCACCGCGACCGACAACCGGGTGCTGCGGATCGCGCCGGGCGACGTGCCCAAGCCCGTGCTGACCGGCATCCCGAAGGGCCCGACCGGCAACCGGGGCGTGCTCGCCTACGACCGCACCGGCGCGTTGCTGGTGGCCACGGGCAACGCGGGCAACCCCGGCGCGGCGGCCGACCCGAACTCGCTGGCCGGGAAGGTGCTGCGGATCGACGCCACGGGCCAGCCCGCGCGCGGCAACCCGACGGCGGGCTCGCGGGTGCTGGCGAGCGGCCTGAAGTCGCCCGGCGGGCTGTGCGTGTCCGGCGACGGCACGAAGGCGTGGGTGACCGACGCGGGCGCGACCGCCGACCTGCTGTACCGGGTCGAGCCGGGCAAGGCGCTGGGCGACCCGGCGTGGTCGTGGCCCGAGCGCCCGGGCGTCGCCGGCTGCGCGTCGTTCTCGAACGCCGTGATGGTGGCCGCGAGCGCCACCCCGGGCGTGCTCAACCTGCCGATGAACCCGGACGGCAGCTTCACCGGCAAGCCCGAGGCGAGCATGCACGGCGAGGACGGCTTCGGCCGCCTCGGTCCGCTGCTGATGCTGGACGACACGACCGCGCTGGCCGGCACGGTGAACAAGAACCAGGGCGGCGCGCCGGTCTCCAGCGACGACCGCGTGGTGATCATCGTGCGCCAGGGCGGCCCCGTCGGCGGCAAGGACTGACGTCCGGGCCTCGCGGTGCGGTGGCGTGTCGCGGTCCGGTCGGGTGTCGCGGTCCGGTCCGGTGTCGCAGCGCGGGTCAGGTGTCGCAGCGCGGTCAGGGGGCCGTGGTGCGGTAGATGGCGTCCGCCACCTGCGCGTACAGGCCCTTCGGGTGGTCGCGGAACAGCGGTTCGGTGCCGAACAGCACCGCCCGCGCGCCCCGCGGCGACGTGCCCGCGACGACCGCCGCCTGCCCGGCCGCGTCACGGCTGCCCCCCGAGCCGTCCGGGCGGGCCGCCCAGTGCCCGGCGACGAGCCCCTGGTACCGCTGCCGCGCGCTCACGCCCGCCCCGAGGTCGGTGAACCAGTACGGCGCGTAGACGAACGAGTGGCCCACCGCGCCCGCCTCGTCCACCACCGAGACGACGCCGTTCGCGTCCTCCCGGCCCGCGACCGCGCGCACCGGCAGCACCCCGGCGTCGGCGTTGAACCGCACACCCGTCGCGCCGCGCGTCACCACGCCGCCGCGCGCCAGGAACCCGTCCACCGCCGCCCTGGCCGGTGCGCCGAGCTGGTCGTACCGCAACCCCGACGACACGAGCAGCACGTCGACACCGGACAGGTCGAACCCCTGCTCCAGCACCGCCGTCGACACCGGCCGGATGTCGAAGCCCATGTCCCGCAACGCCTTCAGCTCGTCGGCCGCGACCGCGCCCGCCACCACGGGACGCCGCAGCGGCGCACCGCCCGGCGCCGCCGCCGTGAACCGCGCCCCGTACCGGTCCGACACCTCCTCGGCCGCCGACCGCGCCGACGCGGGCACCACGATCGTGCCGTCGTCCTGCCTGCGCAGCCCGACACCCCGCGCGAGCAGGTCGTTCACCGCCGCCACGTCCTTGCCGTCGGCCAGCACGAGCGCCAGGTCGCTGCCCTCGGGCGCCCGCAGCGAGCCCGAGGGCGACGCCGCCGACACCTCCCGCCCGCGCACGTCCAGCGGCCCGTCCCGCACGACGTCCACCGACGCGCCCCACAGCAGCCGGTGGCTCCAGCCGCTGATGTCGTACATGACCGGCACGGTGGCGGAGATGTCCCGGCCCGCCTCCAGCATCACGTTCGCCAGCGCCCGTTTCGGCTGGTGCAGGTCCACCACGTAGGACCCGGCCGGGTAGGAGCGCTCACCCAGCGTGAACGGTCGGTCGGCGCGCTTCACCCGGACGTCGTGCGCCACCAGGTGGTCGACCAGCCGTGCGGCGGCCTGCCCGGACCGCTGCCCGTCACCCACCGGTATGACGTACCCGCGCGGGAACTCCGTGGTGTAGCGGTCTTCGGGGCCGAAGCCGGGCACGAAGCCGTCCGGCACGGCCCGCTGCGGCTCGCCCGCCAGGCCGCGGCGGAACATCTCGATCTGGTTGTCCACCATGGCGGACCGGTGTTCGTTCACGTACGTGAGCGCGCTGCGGATCGTCGCCTCGACGACGTCGGTGTTGATGGCCGAACGCCGCCGCAACTCCGTCACCGGCTGTGTCGTGTAGTCGCCCCGGTTCACGCGCATGGGGATCTCGATCGTGTAGGACACCGCGCCGTGGTACATCGAGTACTGCGCGGTGTAGATCGGCGCCCAGCCGTCCCACACGCCCGGCTCGTAGTCGCGGAACGGGATCTCCGGCGAGGCCGCCTCGGGGTGGCCGAGCGCCTGGACCGCGTCCTCCATCCGCAGGCCGCCCGCGTAGCCGTGCCCGATGTAGAGGTCGAAGTCGTAGTTCTGGCCGTGCGGCGGCGTGGTCGGCTCGATCAGCGTGTTGGCCACGTAGCCGTGCTCGTCGAGCACCAGCAGGGGCTGGATGCGCTTGACGACGTCCCGCATCGCCCGCGACTCCGGCTGCGACGAGGTGACGAAGTCGCGGTTGAGGTCGAACCCGGTCGCGTTGGCGCGCGTGCCGGCCACCCGGCCGTCCGGGTTCGCGGTCAGGTTCACGTAGACCCGGTGGCGGCGCAGGAAGTCACCGGCGGCCGGGTCGGAGGCGAGGTCCTCGATCACGCGCAGCGCGCCGTCGGTGCCCTCCCACTCGTCGCCGTGGATGTTGGCGTTGATCCACACCGGGGCCTTGTAGCCGGTGCGGAGGAAGATGTCGCGGGCGGCGCGGGTCGGGTCGTTCTCGATCCGGTCGCGCCACGCGTCCTGCCTTCGGGTCTCCGCCGGCGTCTCCGGCGCGGTGAGCGTGACCAGGTAGAGGTCGCGGCCCAGCGTGGAGCGGCCGACGACCTCGACGGACACCCGGTCGCTGCGCCGTTGCAGGTCGTTGAGGCGCGGCGCGAGCGCGTGGTACGGCGCGAGGCCCAGCTTGATCGCCCGGTCGGCCTGGTCCTCCGGGTACGCGCGGAGCAGCGTGCGGCGCGGGTAGCCGGGGTTGGCGTCGGGCCGGTTGTCGCCGCGCGCGGTGGCGTGCAGCGGCGGGTCGACGGCGGCGACCTGGTTGCGCTCGGGCCCGTTGCCCGGCTCGTGCGCCCGGCCGGCATCGGGCGCGGCGGTCGCGGGGGTGGTCATCGTGGCCAGCAACAGCACCGTGAGCGTCAACCAGCGCACCGGGCCCCCTAGGGGTGATCGCCGAGGAACTCCTCCACCCTGACTAGTGGGTGCGGGTGATCCAGGTCAACCGGTCGAATGGCTGGTCAGCCGCGCTACCCCGAACCGAGGCACACGAACGGGCGACGCAGCGGGTCGACCGCGACCGCCTCGGCCAGCGCGACCGCGGGCGACGCGCCGCCCGCGAGGTTGCGGTGGAAGTCGGCCATCGCCGCCGCCGAGGGCTGGTCGCCGACCCGGCTGGACGCGGCGATCACCGTCCGCGCGCCGCCTGCCAGCAACGCGCCCGCGAACCCGAGCGGCTCGTCGCCGGGCCGCACCCGGTTGAGCGCCAGCTCGCACGCGGCCAGCACGACCTGGTGCGGCGGGCGGCGCACCCGGCCGACCTCGTGCGCGAACATCGCGCCGTCCACCAGCTCCAGCCGGGAGAACAGCGCGTTCTCCGGCTCGTGCTCGCCGTGCGCGGCGATGTGCGCCAGCTCGACCCCGTCCAACGCCTCCAGCACCGCGCCGACCTTGGCCTCGTCGACGCCGAGCAGCTTCGCGTCGCCGTGGTAGCCCGCGAGCCGGTCGATCTCGCCCTGCGCGGCCTGCAAGCCGGGACCGCGCACCAGCAGCACGCCCTCGACGTGGTCGCGCTCCTGGCGGATCGCCGACACCCACGCGGTGGCCGACGGGACCGCCGTCGTCGGCCGGTTCACGCAGGTGGGCAGCACGCCCCACGGCACCACGTACAGCGCGCCGGTCGGCACCACGACCAGCGACCGGTCGCCGATCATCGGCGCCAGCGGGCCGAGCAGCAGCCGGTCCAGCTTCTCCGCCTCACGGCGCGCGGACGCCGAGATGACCTCCACCAACGGCGGCGGCAGGTGGTCGGGCGCGAGCGCGTTGAGGTCGGCGTGCAGGCGGCGCGCGCCCTCGGTGGCACCGGCGGCCGACCCGAGGCGCACCATGCGCACGCGGGCGCCCGCGAACACCACGGCGATCAGCTCGTCGCCGGACACCGCGAAGCTCACCATCGCCCGCCCGTCCAGCCGGGACAGCACCTCCTCGGGCGTGACGACGGGGCGCGGCGTGCCCCACGGGCTGGCGCTCCAGCCCATCCGGGTGGCGGCGCGCTGGCTCGCCTTGAGCCGCGACTCCAGCTCGCCGGTCGGCAGGCCGTCCAGCCGGGCCCGCAGCAGGGCCCGGCTCAGCGTGCGCACCTCGGCGATCCGCTCGCCCAGCTCGGAGTCCACAGTGGACACGGCCGGGTCGTACCGGTACAGCTGCGCCCTGGTGCGCTCCAGCCAGGTGAACAGGCGCTTGGCGTTGGCCGCCGAGTCCGTGCCGCCCAGCACCAGGCGCACGGCGAGTTCGCCCAGCTCACGGCCGTGCACGGCGGTGCCGGACACCAGCTCCAGCCCGCCGAGCCGGTCCCGCATCCGGCCCAGCTCGGCCAGCCCCGCCTTGGCCTGCGCCAGCGCCACCCGCTGGTTGCCGCGGGCCAGCGCCAGCTCCGCCCGGCACAGCCGCAGCAGCATCCGGTGGTCGATCGGCGTGATCCGGCGCGTCTTGGGCACGCTGCGCAGCAGGTCGGCGCCGCGGTCCGGGTCGCCGCGCCGGATCTCCAGCCGTGCGGCCAGCACCAGCGCGAACGCCGACTGGTCGTGCAGCTTCAACGCGGACAGCTCGGCGGACAGCTCGACCGCCCGGCGCACCACCCCGGCGACCGGGCGCCGGGAGCCGAGCGCGCGGACCACGTCCACCCGCAACGCGATCAGCCCCGCCACCGCCGCCCACGCCGGGCTGCCGCGCCGGACCAGCTTGCGCTGCGCCGAGGTCGCCATCCGCCGGGCCAGGACGAGGTCCCCGTCCTGCAACGCCGCCGCCGCGCGGAACAGCTCGGCCTCGGCGACGTCCTGCCCGATGCGCTGGCGGCGCAGCTCCGGCAGCACCTCGTCCAGCAGCCGGCCCGCCTCGTCGGCCAGGCCGACGCTGATCATCGCCTCGGCCTGGTCGATGCGCAGGCGCAGCAGCAGGCCGGGTTCGAGGTCCTGGAACGCCCGGTTGGCCTCGTGGTAGTGGCGCAGGGCGGCCGGGATGTCGCCGGCGCGCTGCACGGCGTTGCCCAGCGCGTGCTTGGCGATCGCGGCGCGCAGGGGCAGGCCGTGCGCGTCGGCGAGCTCGACCGCGCGGTCGAGGTCGCGGGCGGCCTTGTCGTAGCGGTGCACCTCGCCGTGCGCGTTGCCCCGGTTGGACAGGGCCAGCGCGAGCAGGTCGACGGCTTCGGGGTCGGCGTGCTCGGGCAGGCGCCGTGCGCTGCGCTCGATCTCGCGGTCGAGCTGGGCGATGCCCTCGTCGATGCGGCCGACCCGGCACAGCAGGGCCGCGCGGTTGAGGTTGACCAGGGTCGACAGGTGGGCGCGCAGCTCCTCGTCCCGCAGCCCGGCGAGCTCGGCGTCGACGCCGGCGAGCTGGGTGAGGCCGTCGTCGACCTTGCCCGTCTCGGCCAGGCAGAACGCCAGCGTGTTGAGCAGCCGGGTGCGGACCTCGAGGCG
Organism: Actinosynnema sp. NPDC037264; assembly: GCF_055603705.1. NCBI lineage: Bacteria > Bacillati > Actinomycetota > Actinomycetes > Pseudonocardiales > Pseudonocardiaceae > Actinosynnema > Actinosynnema sp. NPDC037264. The sequence continues at coordinate 107,415 of NZ_JBVJVK010000006.1, forward strand.
TTCCTGGGGGTCGATCCCGGGCGCCTCCAGCAGCGCCAGACCCCTCCGCATCTGCCGGATGGCGGACGGGTGGCGGTCGGCGGTGGCCGCGTCCAGCGCGCGGCGGTGCAACTGCCGGGCCCGTCTGACGGCGTGATCCGGTCCGGAGGAGCCACGCGTTTCGCCAGGCACGCTCATATGAGATCACAAGCGGCAGAGGAATGCCGCCGACCTGTGGCCGGCGGCATTCAGCGTGACGTCACCGTGATTGTCGGCGACCCGTATTACTTCGTCTGGGTGACGGCCGCCGGCTCGTCGGTGGTCGGCTTGTACGGGCCACCGTTCGTCTCCGGGTCACCGGTCGGCTTGTAAGGGCCGCCCATCGGCTTGACGAGCCGCTCGACCTCGGGGTCGTCGGTGGTCGGCTTGTACGGGCCGCCGGTCGGCTCCAGCCCACTGATGTCGACCAGGTCCGTGGTGCTCTGATCGGTGTCGACGGCCCCGTCGACGACGTCGCCCTCGATGGCGTCGATCTCGGCGACGAGCTTCGGGTCAGTGCGGGTCATGACGTTGCCTCCCCTACAACGGGACCCCCTGATCGGGGGATCCTCGGCGGCTGATCCAGGTCGTTTCGGTGGCCCCCCGGCCCTGCCGAACGGCCCAAGCCTGACACAGATGGACGCACCTGGGGAGGTGGAAATTTACCGAGAGCGACCAACGTGTCGATCTTGAGCTTCGCTGACCAGCACGGGAGGGGCCGTTCGGAAAGTGTTACCACTCGAATGGAGGAATGTGTTAACAGGCTGCAGGCACCCAGGGTCCGCAATAAGGCGCGTCCACCCGGTCCGTCCGACGTGGAATCACACCCGGGTCATTTCCGGTTCGGACACGGGCCGTCCCGAAATGGTGACGAACAGTGTCCGAGTAGGACGAATCCCGAATGGACCGCTCCCGCGTGGACCCATCCCCCGCGGACGCGAAAACGGCGGTGGGGCGGCGCCGCGACCGCGACACCGCCCCACCGCCGAACCGACCCCTACGAACAGCGGGCGATGATCAGCTCGCGCACGCGCTTCGCGTCCGCCTGACCCTTCGTCGCCTTCATCACCGCGCCGACGATCGCGCCGGCCGCCGCCACCTTGCCGTCGCGGATCTTCGCCGCCACGTCCGGCTGCGCCGCCAGCGCCTCGTCCACCGCCTTCTCCAGCGCGGAGTCGTCCGAGACGACCTTCAGGCCGCGCGCCTCGACGACGGCCTCGGGCTCGCCCTCGCCGTCCAGCACGCCCGTGACGACCTCGCGCGCGAGCTTGTTGGTCAGCTCACCGGCGTTCACCAGCGCGATGACCCGCGCGATCTGCGCCGGCGTGATGCCGAGCTCGGCCAGCTCGACGCCGCGGGCGTTGGCCTCCTTGGTCAGGTAGGCCACCCACCACGACCGGGCCTCGGCGGGCGTCGCGCCCGCCTCCACCGTGGCCGCCACCAGGTCCACCGCGCCCGCGTTGACCAGGTCGCGCAGCTCGGCGTCGGTCAGCGACCACTCCTGCTGCACGCGCTTGCGGCGCTCCCACGGCAGCTCCGGCAGCGTGCCGCGCAGCTCCTCCACCCACTCGCGCGAGGGCGCGATGGGCACCAGGTCGGGCTCCGGGAAGTACCGGTAGTCCTCCGCGGTCTCCTTCGTGCGGCCCGACGAGGTGGACCCCGTCGACTCGTCGAAGTGCCTGGTCTCCTGCGTGATCGTGCCGCCGGCCGCCAGCAGCGCCGCCTGGCGGGTCATCTCGAACCGCACCGCCCGCTCGACGCTGCGCAGCGAGTTCACGTTCTTGGTCTCGGTGCGCGTGCCGAACTCGGTCGCGTCCTTGGCCATCAGCGACACGTTCGCGTCGCAGCGCAGCGAACCCTGGTCCATCCGCACGTCCGACACGTCGAGCGCCTTCAACAGGTCGCGCAACGCGGTGACGTAGGCGCGCGCCACCTCGGGCGCGCGCTCGCCGGTGCCCGTGATCGGCTTGGTGACGATCTCGATCAGCGGCACGCCGGCGCGGTTGTAGTCCAGCAGCGAGTGCTCCGCGCCGTGGATGCGGCCGTCCGAGCCGCCGACGTGCAACGACTTGCCGGTGTCCTCCTCCATGTGCGCGCGCTCGATCTCGACCCGGAACAGCGAGCCGTCGTCCAGCGTCACGTCCAGGAAGCCGTTGAACGCGATCGGCTCGTCGTACTGCGAGGTCTGGAAGTTCTTCGGCATGTCCGGGTAGAAGTAGTTCTTCCGGGCGAACCGGCACCACTCGGCGATCTCGCAGTTGAGCGCCAGCCCGATCCGGATCGCCGACTCCACCGCCGTGCCGTTGACCGCGGGCAGCGCGCCGGGCATGCCCAGGCAGACCGGGCAGACCTGCGTGTTCGGCTCGCCGCCGAAGACGTTCGCGCAGCCGCAGAACATCTTGGTGTTGGTGTGCAGCTCGACGTGCACCTCCAACCCCAGCACCGGGTCGAAGCGCTCGATGACCTCGGCGTAGTCCATCAGCTCGTGCACCGACGTCATGCCTTCCCGTCCTTCCGCAGACCCCGCACGGCCAGCGCCGCGCCCGTGATCGCCACCAGGATGCTCGCCGCCGCGTTGGCCAGGGCGAGCTTGTCGTTCTTGCCGCGAGCCGCCTTCAACGTGGAGAACGCGCTGGTCGCCGCGCCCGCGGCACCGACGAGGGCCAGCACCGTACGGGCCCGCTTCACCGCACACCCGCCAACTGCGGCACGCCGCTGATCACCGTCGCGCCCAGCGCCGCGTCCCGAGCCACCTCGTACGCCGCCGCCACCCGGTACATCCGGTGGTCCTGCAACGCGGGCGCCATGATCTGCAGGCCCACCGGCAGGCCGTCCTCGTCGGACAGTCCGCTCGGGACGCTCATCGCGGCGTTGCCGGCCAGGTTCGCCGGGATCGTGCACAGGTCGGCCTTGTACATCGCCATCGGGTCGCCGGTGCGCTCGCCGATCGGGAACGCGGTGGTCGGCGTGGTCGGCGAGACCAGCACGTCCACGGTGGCGAACGCGGCCTCGAAGTCGCGGCTGATCAGCGTGCGCACCTTCTGCGCCGAGCCGTAGTAGGCGTCGTAGTAGCCCGACGACAGCGCGTACGTGCCGATCATGATGCGTCGCTTCACCTCGGGGCCGAAACCGGCCTCGCGGGTCAGCGACATGACCTCCTCGGCGCTGCGGGTGCCGTCGTCGCCCACGCGGATGCCGTAGCGCATCGCGTCGAAGCGGGCCAGGTTGGACGACGCCTCGCTCGGCGCGATCAGGTAGTACGCGGGCAGCGCGTAGTCGAAGCTCGGGCACGAGACCTCGACGACCTCCGCGCCGAGCTGCTTGAGCTGCGCCACGGCCGCCTCGAAGCTGCGCAGCACGCCGGGCTGGTAGCCCTCGCCGCTGAACTGCGTGACCACGCCGACGCGCACGCCGGACAGGTCGCCGTTCGCGCCCTCGCGCGCGGCGGCCACCACGGGCGGGACGGGTGCGTTGATCGAGGTGGAGTCCATCGGGTCGTACCCGGCGATGACCTCGTGCAGCAGGGCCGCGTCCAGCACCGTGCGGGCGCACGGCCCGGCCTGGTCCAGCGAGGACGAGAACGCCACCAGCCCGTACCGGGACACACCGCCGTAGGTGGGCTTCACGCCGACCGTGCCGGTGACCGCGCCGGGCTGGCGGATCGAGCCGCCGGTGTCCGTGCCGATCGACAGCGGCGCCTGGAACGCGGCCAGCGCCGCCGCCGAGCCGCCGCCCGAGCCACCCGGGATGCGGTCCAGGTCCCACGGGTTGCGGGTCGGGCCGTACGCGGAGTTCTCGGTGGAGGAGCCCATCGCGAACTCGTCCATGTTGGTCTTGCCGAGGATCACCACGCCGGCTTCCTTCAGCCTGCGCGTGACCGTGGCGTCGTAGGGCGGGACCCAGCCTTCGAGGATCTTCGAGCCGACCGTGGTCGGCACGCCCTCGGTGGTGAGCACGTCCTTGAGCGCGATCGGCACGCCCGCCAGCGGACCGACGTGCGCGCCGGCGGCGATGTCGTCGTCGACCTTGCGGGCGGCCTCGAGCGCGCCCTCGGTGTCGACGTGCAGGAACGCGTTGACCGCGCCGTCGACCTCGGCGATCCGGTCGAGGTGCGCCTGGGCGACCTCCACCGCGGAGACCTCGCGGCTCGCGATCTTGGCCGCGAGCTCGGCGGCGGTGCTGCGGATCAGACTGTTCATGATTCCGCCTCCGCGCGGAAGATAACGTCGGCGGTCATGCTTCCTCCCCCAGGATGCGGGGCACGCGGAAGCGTCCGTCCTCGGCGGCGGGGGCGCCCGCGAGCGCCTGCTGCTGACCGAGGCTGGGACGCACCACGTCCTCGCGGAACACGTTGGTCAGCGGAACGGCGTGCGAAGTGGGCGGGATGTCCGCGGTGGCGATGTCGCCCACCGTGGCCACCGACTGCAGGATCACGTCGAGCTGGCCGGCGAACAGGTCCAGCTCGTCGTCGGTGACGGCGAGCCTCGCCAAGCGGGCCAGGTGCGCGACCTCGTCGCGGGAGATGCTGGGCACCTCGTCAACCCCCGTGGGTCGGTTTTTCGGATTTGGGACCTGCCGAGTCTATTGGCTGGTCAGGCCGACCTCCGACCGGGTTACCCGCGCTCGCGCGCGTGGGTGCGCGATTTTACCCGCGCGCAACGCGCCTGGTGGGTCGGAAAGCGAAGCTGCGTCTGCGAGAATCATCGACCGGCGAGTTTCCACCTCGATGCTCCACCACAGCCTTTGGAGGCGTGCACCGTGTCCTTCCTGATCCGGGTCCAGCTCCCGGACCGTCCCGGCACCCTGGGCGCGGTCGCCTCCGCGCTCGGCGAGATCGGGGCCGACATCCTCAGCGTGGACGTGGTGGAGCGCGGGGCGGGCCTGGCCATCGACGACCTGGTGGTCGAGCTGCCGTCCGGGCGGCTGCCCGACGTGCTGATCACGGCCGCGGAGTCCATCGAAGGCGTCGAGGTGGACGCGGTCCGGCCGTACGCCGGCGTGCTGGACACCCACCGCGAGCTGGAGCTGGTGGAGGAGGTCGCCGAGGACCCCCGCAACGGGCTCGCGGTGTTCACCGAGGGCGTGCCGAAGATCATCCGCGCGGGGTGGGCGGTGGTCGTGTCGTGGGACGGCGGCGCCGTGCACCGCCTGACCTCCTCCTCGGCCGCTCCGGAGACCAAGCTGCAGACCCCGCCGTGGCTGCCCCTGGCCCGTGCCACCGTCCTGGACGGCGAGGACTCGTGGGTGCCGGAGACGTGGCAGGAACTGGGCACCGAGCTGGCCGCCACCCCGCTGGGCAAGCCGGACCGCGTCCTGCTGGTGGGCCGCCCGGGCGGCCCGATGTTCCGCGCCGCCGAAGTCGCCCGCCTGGCGCACCTGGCCGGCATCGTCTCCGTCGTCCTCCCCGACTGACCCGCGCCGGTCGAACGCTCAGGACCCCCGAGTTCCACGTCCGGTGAATTCGGCGGTCCTGGAGGTTCGCCACGCGGGCGGTCAGTCCTGGCGGCCCGTGGTGGCGATGGTGACGCCCAGGCCGATCATGGCCAGGCCTCCGGCGCCGCCCACCAGGGCCAGCCGGCGGGGTGAGCGGGCGAACCACGTCCGGGCGGTGGCGGCGGCGAGGCCCCAGACGCTGTCGGACGCCACCGCGATGAGGTTGAACACCAGCCCGAGCAGCAGCATCTGGGCGATGACGTGGCCTTGCGCGCGGTCCACGAACTGCGGCAGCACGGCGGCAAAGAACACGATCGTCTTGGGATTCGCCACGCCGACCGCGAAGCCCTCCCACAACGTGCGCAGCCCGCCCCGCGCCGGACCGCCGGCGGTGAACGTCGCGTGCAGCGACGCGCGCTGCCGCACCGCCTTCACCCCCAGGTAGACCAGGTACGCGGCGCCGGCCAGCTTCAACGTCATGAACACGACCGCCGACCGCTCGACGATCGCCCCGACGCCGAACGCGACGGCCACGACCAGGGCGTAGGCGCCGAGCGTGTTCCCCAGGACCGTGATCAACGCGGCCCGGCGACCCTGCGCCAACGCCCGCCCGACCACGAACAGGACGCTGGGCCCCGGTATCACGATCAGCAGGAACGACATGGCCGCGAAGGCGAGAAGCCGGTCGGTGGACACCATGGCGCAACGAAACCACGGCACGCGACCGCGCTACCAGTGGTTTTCCCGCGTCAGAGAGCCAGCTCCACCAGCTGCGCGTTGTCCGCCGCCGGCGTGCCGTCACGCGAGGTGAGCGTGTCCTCGAGGCCGATCCGGGTGTCCAGCCCGCGCGTCACCGCGTAGTCCAGCACCGGCCACGCGCTGTCGTCCTCGCCGTGCAGCAGGATCGGCGCCCCGAGCGGCCCCAGCAGGTCGAGCAGCCGTGCCGCGTCCTCCGGGGTCTCCCCCGGCTGCACCTCCGCCAGCACCCGCACCGTCCCCGGCGGCACGCCGACCTCCAGCAACGTCCGCGCCGCCTCGACGTGGAACACGCCCAGCTCGATGCCGATGCCCGCGTCGTGCAACGCCTCCGCGACGGCGAGCCACCCGTCCTCGTGGACGTTGACCGACGCGAAGTCCGGACGTCCCGCCGCCAGCCCCGCCCACCCGCGCACCAGCTCCGCCCGCCGCACGGGGTCCGGCACGATCCACGCGCCGGTCGTCACGCCGATCTCCGCGTGCGGCACCAGGGACCGCACCACGGACACCGAAGTGGCGACCTCCGGGCCGGCCAGCACCTCCAAGCCCACCACGTCACGCGGGTGCACGTGGAAGGACGTCACGCCCAGCTCGCCGCACGCCGCGGCGTCGGCCGCCAGCTGCTGCGGCGTGATCGGCACACTAGGGTGGCTGCCCGGCTCCCGGGCGCCGTTCAGACAGGCCTGGAGCACGAAACCCACCGAACCACAAGGTGTTGGATACCGCCATGCCGACGCTGACCTCAGCCCTGCTGCGCCACCACGCGGGCGCCAAGTCGTACTGGCGCGGGCTGACCTACCGGGACGCCGTGGTCGAGCTGGCCGTGCGCTCGCGGCACGTGGAAGGCGTCGTGGTCGGCGCGGCCGAGTACCGGGTGACGCTCCAGTGGGACGACACCCGCCTGGCCGGCGCGTGCACTTGCCCGTACGGGTCGCAGGGCTTCTTCTGCAAGCACTGCGTCGCGGTCGGCCTGGTGCTGCTGGAGCGGGGCCTGACCGTGCCGCCGCCGGACGCGGAGGACGAGGAGCTGCGCGTCCGCCTCGCCGAGCTCGACCACGCGACGCTGGTGGAACTGCTCTACGACCGGGCCGCGCGGGACCGCTCGCTGCGCGACGAGATCATGCGAGTTCGAGGCTGAACCCGAGCGCGGTCACGTCCACGCCGGGCACCGGCCGCCAGTCGCGATCGGGACGTCGTTGGAAACCGAGCCGCTGGTAGAGGCGGTGCGCCGTGGTCATGTGCTCGGAGCTGCTCATCACCAGCCGGTGTGCGCCGAGCTCGCGCGCCCGCACGATCACCGCGCGCACCAACGCTTCGCCGACGCCACGGCCCCGTGCCGACGGGCTGACCGCGAGCATCCGGAACTCCACTTCGCCGTCCTTGCTGACCTCGGCGTAGGGGGTGCCGGGCCGGACCACCGTGACGGTGCCGAGCACGGTGTTCTCGACGTCCACCGCCACCAGCAGTTCCGCCTCGCGGGCACGGGTGCGCGTATCGACCAGCGTGTCGGCGTACCCGCCGGTGTGGCTGTCGATGTGGCGGTCGGCCTGGTAGGCGGCCACGGTGATCGCACCCGCCGCCGCCCACTCGTCTTCCCTGGCGGGCCTCACCACGATGTCGGCCATCTGGTTCCCTTCCACGTCATCGGACAGTCCCCGATTGTCGTCCAGACAACTGCCCCGACACGGTGCGATCAAGATTCCGGCCCGATGTCGTCCGCGGCACCTGCCTTTGGCCGCAAGACTGCGGGTCGCGATGATGGGGCGATGAGCCTTCCCGGTGCGATCGAACTGCCCGACGGCGCTCTCGTGCGCGGTCGGGGCTTGCGGAACCCCACACCTGAGGGCACGCCCGACTACGGCCTGTACTTGGGATCGCCTCGGATGCGACGCGCGGTGATGGCCCGCGTGGACGCTCCTTCGTGGAAGCACGAGTGGGTCGAGTGGCCGGACTTCCGGCTGCCGAAGGCGCCGGCGGACGCCGTCGTGCTGATCAGGGACCTGCACGCACGGGCCGTCGCCGGTGCGCGGGTCGAGGTGGCGTGCGGCGGCGGGGTCGGGCGGACGGGCACCGTGATCGCGTGCCTGGCCGTGCTGGCGGGCGTCCCGTCGGGTGACGCGGTGGCGTGGGCGCGGACCAACTACAACCGGCGTGCGGTGGAAACGCCGTGGCAGAAGCGGTGGGTCGCACGCTTCCCGAATGTGACGTCGGCGGGTTAACCGCTTGGCGGCCGTTCTCGCCGGGCTGTGTTGGTGGGCGACATCCCTGACACCTCACCGAGGAGGACGCTCGCGCGAGCTGTCATGCCCTTGCGGGGGGTGGAGGGTTGGCCGAGCAGGATCCGAGCAGGACCCGTTGGCCGAGCAGGACCCGTTGATCGGGCTGCGGCACGGTGGGCGGGCTGCGGCGTGGCGGGCGGGCTGTGGCGCGGCGGGCGGGTTTCGCTGGACGGCGAGGCGCAGAAGTGGGGTGCTGCGGGCGACGTTGGCTGGAGGCACGGGCTGGAGGGAGTTCCGGGAGACGACCACCGTCTGTCTGGAGCGGCCGGCTGCTTGGAGTGGCTGGCTGCCTGGAGCGGTCAGTTGCTTGGAGTGGCCGGCTGCTTGGAGTGGCCGGCCGGGTTGGGTTGGGGCGGGGGTTGGTGGGGGTGGGGCGGGGGTTGGTGGGGGTGGGGCGGGGGTTGGTTGCCGGCCTCGTTGTTTCAACCGACGTTTCAGGTGGCGGATAACGGTGTTTTGATTTGGTCCTCCTATCGTGATCACTCGGTCGTGGTTGGTGTAGTTGGGGAAGTTGCTGGTCAGGGCGGCGTGGGGGTTGAGGTTAGGTGGTGGGGGTGGTGGAGTGGTCGGTGAGAGGTGGGGGGTCGGCGAGGTCTTCGGTGGGGTATCCGGTGGGGTCCTCGGCGATGGTGGCGACCTTGGTGGCGGCTTCCGGTCCGCTCGTCAGCAGGATGCGGAAGCCTGCTTCGTCCAGGATCGGGACCTTCAGCTGTTCCGCCTTCTCCGCCTTGGAACCCGGCGACTCGCCCACGACGACGAACGCCGTCTTCTTCGACACCGAACCCGCCGCCTTGCCGCCGCGCGACAGGATCGCCTCCTTGGCCTCGTCCCTCGAGAACGTCTCCAGCGAACCCGTCACCACGATCGACAACCCCTCCAGGTTGCGCGGGACCGAAGTGTCCCGTTCCTCGGCCATCCGCACCCCCGCGGCCTGCCACTTCGCCACGACGGCTTGACGCCACGGTGTCTCGACCCACTCGCGCACGGCCGTGGCGATGGTCGGGCCCACCCCCTCGGCGGCGGCCAGTTCCTCCTCCGTCGCGGCGACGATGCGGTCCAGGGAACCGAACTCCCGCGCCAGCGCACGGGCCGCGGTGGGGCCCACGTGGCGGATGGACAGGGCGACCAGGACTCTCCACAGTGGACGCTGCTTGACCGTCTCCAGGTTGTCCAGCAGCTTCACGGCGTTCGCGGTCAGCTCGCCGTCCTTGGTGCGGAACAGGGCGACCCGCGCCAGCTTGTCCGCGTCGAGGTCGAACAGGTCGCCCTCGTCGCCGTACACCGGGGAGTCGACCAGCGCCGCCGCCGCCTCGAAGCCCAGCACCTCGATGTCCAACGCCGACCGCGACGCCAGGTACGCCAACCGCTCGCGCAGCTGACCCGGGCACCCGGCCGCGTTGGGGCACCGGATGTCGACGTCCGCTTCCTTCATCGGGCGCAACTCGTGCCCGCACTCGGGGCACGTCAGGGGCATCTCGAACGCGTAGGCGTCATCGGGCCGGGCGTCGATCACCGGCCCCAGCACCTCGGGGATCACGTCGCCGGCCTTGCGGATCACGATGCGGTCGCCGATCAGCACACCCTTGCGCTTGACCTCGCTGGCGTTGTGCAAGGTGGCGCGGGCGACCGTCGAACCCGCCACCTTCACCGGCTCCATCACCGCGAACGGCGTCACGCGGCCCGTGCGGCCGACCTGCACCTTGATGTCCAGCAGGGTGGTCGTGGCCTCCTCCGGCGGGTACTTGAACGCGATCGCCCACCGCGGCGCGCGCGACGTGCTGCCGAGCCGCCGCTGCAACGACACCTCGTCCACCTTGACGACCACGCCGTCGATCTCGTGCACGGCGTCGTGCCGGTGCTCGCCCCAGTGCGCGACGTGCGCGCTGATCTCCTCGAACGTGCTCAGCACCGCGGTGTGCGGCGACACCGGCAGCCCCCACGCCTTCAGCGCCTCGTACGCCTCGGACTGCCGGGTGAGCTCGAACCCCTCGCGCTTGCCCAGCCCGTGGCAGATCATCCGCAGCCGGCGCGACGCCGTCACCTTCGGGTCCTTCTGCCGCAACGACCCGGCGGCGGTGTTGCGCGGGTTCGCGAACGGTGGTCTGCCCGCCTCCACCAGCCGTGCGTTCAGCTCCAGGAAGTCCTCCACGGCGAAGAACACCTCGCCGCGCACCTCGACCAGCTCGGGCACGGGGTACTCGTCGGTGCCCCTCAGCACATCCGGGACGTCCTCCAGGGTGCGGACGTTGAGCGTCACGTCCTCGCCGGTCCGCCCGTCACCCCGGGTCAACGCGCGCACCAGCACCCCGTGCTCGTAGAGCAGGTTGATCGCCAGGCCGTCGACCTTCAGCTCGCACAGGAAGTGCGCGTCCGCCCCGACCTCCTTGCGCACCCGCTCGAACCAGCCCTGCAGCTCCTCGGCCGAGAACACGTTGTCGAGGCTGAGCATCCGCTCCAGGTGGTCGACCGCCTTGAACTCGGTCGAGAACGTGCCGCCGACGAGCTGCGTGGGCGAATCGGGCGTGGCGAGCCCGGGGTGCGCCTGCTCCAGCGCCTCCAACTCCCGGAGCAGCGCGTCGAACTCGCCGTCACTGACCGTCGGCGAGTCGAGGACGTAGTAGCGGAACTGGTGCCCGCGCACCACCTCGGCCAACGCGGCGTGCCGCACGCGCACGTCGACGGGCACGTCCTCGACGCCCTCGGCGGGAGCCTGGGCCGGGTTCAACGAGTCGCTGCTGGTCACGGCATGAGGGTATCGAGGGGGTCCGACAATTTCAGGAGGGATCCTCGGCGATCGCCCGGACCAGGTCGCGCAGTTCCAGCAGGCCGATCGTGCCCTCCGGCTCGGCGGACGCGGTTTCCACCCGGCCGAGTCGTTCACCGGCCAGTCGCTCACCGAGCGTGACGTCCAAGGGCAGGAACGTCATGGTCTGCCTGGCCTTGTCGTCGAGGCCGGCGAACTCCGGGTGGTAGACGGCGACGTCCACCAGGCCGTCCGAGACCTGCGCGACCACCCGCACGTCGGCCAGGCGCATCCGGCGCGGCCCGAGGTTGATGGTGACCAGGGTCGGGTCCGGCACCGCGGGCACCGAGTCGTGGTACTCCCAGATCATGTCCTCGGCCGGCGCGGCGGCGATCCACGCGTCGGTGTAGGGCCGCAGCTTCGGGTCTTCACGGCCGGTGATCACCAGGGCGTAGATCGCGCGGTGGCCGCGTTCGAGGGAGAACTCCAGGTCGGGGTGCATGGCGGCGACCATCGCGCCCAGGTCGCCCTCCACGCGGAACGGTTCGCCGTCGCCCAGGGCCGCGCTCACGGTCGGCAGCAGCTCGAACCACTCCTGCCAGAACGCCACCGCGGCCTCGGCCGGGTTGGGCAGGTGGACGGGCGCGGGTTCGGGTTCGGTGCGTCGGCGGAACCAGCTCATGGCTCCATTGAACTACGGCCGGACCGCGGCCGTGCCCGGATCCGCGGCGGCGCCGGACCGCGGCGGCCGGCCGCGGCGGTCGGCCACGGCGAGGAGTTCCGCGGCGGGTCCCACGAGCTTGCGCCCGCCGGGCCACACGGCGCGCAGCACGCGTCGGAGGTCGAGTTCCGCGGGCACTTCGACCAGTCGGCCCTCGGCGAGGTCGACGTCCACGGCGAGCACGCTCAGCACGGCGGGGGCGACGCCGGCGACCACCGCGCCGCGCACCGCCGTGGTGGAGCCGAGTTCCAGCGCGGGCGGGCACGCGTCGGGCAACGCCCGGTCGAGCGTGTCGCGGGTGCCGGAGCCGCGTTCGCGCATCACGAGCGGTGTCGCGGCCAGTTCCGGCGGGGTGAGCGGCCGTCGCCGGCGGGACCACGGGTGGCCGGGCGCGACGATCACCGCGAGCCGGTCCACGGCCACTTCCCGCGACGAAAGCCCTGGTAGGGGGCCTGGCGCTTCGACGAACCCGAGGTCGACCGCGCCGTCGCGGACGAGGGCGCCGACCGTCTCCGAGTTGGTCACCCGCAGTCCCACGCGCAGGTCGGGTCGGGCGCGGCGCAGTTCGCCGATCCAGCTCGGCGCGAGGTGCTCGGCCACGGTCATGCTCGCGGCGACCCGCAGCTCGGCCTCCTGCGCCGACCGCAGCGCCCGTGCGCCCTCCACGAGCCCGGCGACCTCGTCCAGCACCCGCCGCGCCCGTTCGGTCACCACCACGCCGGCGGGCGTGAGCACGGAGCCGCGCCGGCCCCGGTCGACCAGCACGACGCCGAGTCGCCGTTCCAGGGTGGACAGCCGCTTGCTCGCCGACGGTTGCGCGATGCCGAGCTGCTCGGCGGCACGGCCGAGGCTGCCCAGCTCCCCGACGAGCACCAGCAGGCGCAGCGATTCGAGGTCCGGGGTCATAGCCCCAGGGTATGACCGCGGGGTCGACTGCCGCCTACCGGAAGCGCCCGCGCCGACGGAGGCTGGACGGTGTGCTGATCGCCGCGTTGGTCCTGGGTGTGCTGGTGGGTGGACGCCTGCCGGATCTGAGCGGCGTCACGCGCAAGCTGCTGCGCACCGGGGTGGTGCTGCTCGGTCTGCAACTGTCCGTCGTGCAACTCCTCAACCTGGGACCGGGCGTTCTGGTGGCGATCCTGGCCACGGTCTCGGTGACGTTCTTCGGCACGGTGCTGCTCGGCCGCTGGCTGCGCCTGCCACGCGGCCTGTACATCCTCGTGGCCAGCGGTTTCTCGATCTGCGGCGCGTCGGCCATCGCCGCCGTCGAGGGGCGGGTCGACCGCGAGGACGAGCACGTGGCCACCAGCGTCGCCCTCGTCACGCTCTACGGCACGCTGGCGATGGTCGCGTTGCCGCTGCTGCACGCCTCACCGCAGTGGATCGGGCTGAGCGTGCACGAGGTGGCGCAGGTGGCCGCCGCCGCACCGGCCGGCGGTCTGGCGACGGCGATGGCGGTGAAGCTCGGGCGGGTGGCGTTGTTGGCGCCGATCGTGGCCGGTGTCGGCGGTCGCGGCGCTCCGCCGGTGCCCGGCTTCCTGCTCGGCTTCCTGGCGTTGATGCTGGTCAGCCCGCTGGTGCCGGCTGCTGTCGTGGACGTGGCCGGTACCGCGACGACGGTCGTGCTGGCCGCCGCGCTGTTCGGCCTGGGCACGTCGGTGCGGCTCAAGAGCCTCGTGCGGACCAGCCCCAGGGCGCTCCTCCTGGGGCTGCTCTCCACGCTCCTGGTGTGCGGGACGGGTTACCTGTCGCTGCGGGTGGTGTGAGCGCGCAGCAGGTCGGCGTTGAGCCGGGCGATGGTGGTCAGCGGGATGCCCTTGGGGCACGCCGACGTGCACTCGCCGGTGTTCGTGCAGCCGCCGAAGCCCGACGCGTCGTGCTCGGCGACCATGTCCCGCGCCCGCGAGTACCGCTCCGGCTGACCCTGCGGCAGCACGCCGAGGTGGGTGGCCTTCGCGGCGGTGAACAGCATCGCGGACCCGTTGGGGCACGCCGCCACGCACGCGCCGCAGCCGATGCACGCCGCCGCCTCGAACGCCGTGTCCGCGTCCGGCTTGGGCACGGGCGTCGCGTGGGCGTCCGGCGCGGACCCCGCGGGCACGCTGATGTACCCGCCGGCCGCCACGATCCGGTCGAACGCCGACCGGTCCACCACCAGGTCGCGCACCACCGGGAACGGCTCGGCCCGCCACGGCTCCACGGTCACCACGTCGCCGTCGCGGAAGTGCCGCAGGTGCAGCTGGCACGCCGTGGTGGCCTTCTCCGGCCCGTGCGCCATCCCGTTGATCATCATCCCGCACATGCCGCAGATGCCCTCGCGGCAGTCGTGGTCGAACGCCACCGGCTCCTGCCCGGACGTGATCAACCGCTCGTTGAGCACGTCCAGCGCTTCGAGGAACGACATGTCCGGCGACAGGTCGTCCATGGCGTACTCCACCAGGCGCCCGGTGGCGCCGCTCTGCCGCCAGATCCGCAGGGTCAGCTTCACGAATAGCTCCGGGTGCTCGGCGTGACGTGGTCGAAGACCAGCTCTTCCTTGTGCAGCACGGGTGGTCGGCCCACGCCCGTGTACTCCCACGCGGCGACGTAGGAGTAGTTCGCGTCGTCCCGCAACGCCTCGCCGTCCGGCGTCTGGCTCTCCGACCGGAAGTGCCCGCCGCACGACTCGGCGCGGTGCAGGGCGTCCACGCACATCAGCTCCGCCAGCTCGAAGAAGTCCGCGACCCGGCCGGCCTTCTCCAGCTCCTGGTTGAGCCGCTCGCCGTCGCCGGGCACCTTCACCCGCTGCCAGAACTCCTCGCGCAGCTCGGGGATCCGCTCCAACGCCTTGCGCAGCCCCGCCTCGTCGCGCTCCATGCCGCACTCGTCCCACATCAGCCGGCCGAGCTCGCGGTGGAACGACTCGACCGTGCGGTCACCGTTCACGGCCAGCAACGTCTTCACCCGACCGCGCACCTCGGACACCGTGTCGGCCACGACCGGGTGACTGTCGTCGAGTGGCCCGAACGGCGCGTCGGCCAGGTAGTCGCCGATCACGCCGGGCAGCACGAAGTAGCCGTCCGCCAGGCCCTGCATCAGCGCCGACGCGCCCAGCCGGTTCGCGCCGTGGTCGGAGAAGTTCGCCTCGCCGATCACGTACAGGCCGGGGATCGTGGCACGCAGGTCGTAGTCGACCCACAGCCCGCCCATCGTGTAGTGCACGGCCGGGTAGATGCGCATCGGCGTCCGGTACGGGTCGTCGCCGGTGATCCGCTGGTACATCTCGAACAGGTTCCCGTAGCGCTGCTCGACGGCGAGCGCCCCGAGTCGGCGGATGGCGTCGGCGAAGTCGAGGTAGACGCCGCGCTTCTCGTCGGAGATGTTCTTGGCGGCCCTGGACGCGATGTCGCGCGGCACGAGGTTGCCGAACGCCGGGTACATGCGTTCCAGGAAGTAGTCCCGGTCGGCCTCGGGGATGTCGTTCGGCGCACGCGTGTCGTGCTGGTCGCGCGGCACCCACACGCGGCCGTCGTTGCGCAGGGATTCACTCATCAGGGTGAGCTTCGACTGGTGGTCGCCGCTGATCGGGATGCACGTCGGGTGGATCTGGGTGAAGCACGGGTTGGCGAACAGCGCGCCGCGCCGGTGCGCCCGCCAGATCGCGGTGGTGTTGCAGCCCTTGGCGTTGGTGGAGAGGTGGAACACGTTGCCGTAGCCGCCGGTGGCGAGCACGACGGCGTCCGCGAAGTGGGTGGACACCGCGCCGCTGACGAGGTCGCGCACGACGATCCCGCGCGCCCGGTCGTCCACCACGATGAGGTCGAGCATCTCGGTGCGCGGGTGCATCTCGACGCGTCCGGCGGCGATCTGCCGTTCCAAGGCCTGGTAGGCCCCGAGGAGGAGTTGCTGGCCGGTCTGGCCGCGGGCGTAGAACGTGCGGGAGACCTGCGCGCCGCCGAACGACCTGGTGTCGAGCAGGCCGCCGTACTCGCGGGCGAACGGCACGCCCTGCGCCACGCACTGGTCGATGATCTCGACGCTGATCTGCGCCAACCGGTGCACGTTCGACTCGCGGGAGCGGAAGTCGCCGCCCTTGACCGTGTCGTAGAACAGCCGGTGCACGCTGTCGCCGTCGTTGCGGTAGTTCTTGGCCGCGTTGATGCCGCCCTGCGCGGCGATGCTGTGCGCGCGGCGCGGGCTGTCCTGGTAGCAGAACGACTTGACCTGGTAGCCGAGCTCGGCCAACGTCGCCGCGGCCGAGCCGCCCGCGAGGCCGGTGCCCACCACGATCACGCTGCGGTTGCGCCGGTTCGCGGGGTTGACCAGGCGGGCGGAGAAGCGGCGGCGGTCCCAGCGGGTCTCGATCGGCCCGGCGGGCACGCGCTGGTCGGCGATCGGCGCGCCTTCGGTGTAGGACATGTCAGCTCACCAATCCGGTGAAGACGGCGAAGGGAACGGAGAGGAAACCGGCGCAGACGACCACGGCGACGCCGAGGCCGATCACGCGCGAGGTGGTGACGCCGAGGGTCTGCGTGGCGCTCCACACGCCGTGGCGGATGTGGAAACCCAGCGCGAGCACGGCCACCGCGTACGCCAGCACCACGTACCAGTGCTGGAAGTCGGCGACGACGTTCGCGTGGATCTCGCCGGGCACGCCGTGGGGGTTGAGCCACCCGGCGGTGAGGTCGAGCAGGTGGTAGACCACGAACAGGGCGATGATCACGCCGCCCCAGCGCATGGTGCGGGCCGCGTAGCTGCCCTGGACGCGTCGGCGGTGCTCGTACCGGCCCTTGGCCCTGCGCGCCTTCGCGGTCAGTTGGTAGGCGGCGGCGAAGTGCAGCCCCACGCACGCGAGCAGGGCGACCCGCGTCGGCCAGACCGCGCCGATCTCGCGCAGCCACCGGCCGTAGCCGTCGATCGCGTCCGCGCCGGAGAAGACGGTCAGGTTGCCGAGCATGTGCACGACGACGTACAGCAGCAGTCCGGCGCCGGTGACCGCCATGACGACTTTCTTGCCGACGGTGGTGCGGTAGAGCCCGATCGTGTCCACGTCGCTGACGCTAGGAACCGGTGTGACGAGTCGTCCAATACATCGTGAGCTGCCTGAAGATAGCCTGGGGCTATGACGCTGCAGCAGCTCGTGTACTTCCTGGCAGTGGCCCGGACGCGGCACTTCACGCGCGCGGCGGCGGAGGCGCGTGTGGCGCAGCCCTCACTGTCCAAGCAGATCCACGCGCTGGAGAAGGAGCTGGGCGCGGAGCTGTTCAGCCGGGCGCGCGGGAACGTCACGTTGACGCCGGCGGGTGAGGCGCTGCTGCCGGTGGCCGCCCGGATCCTGTCCGATGTGGACACGGCGCGGCTCGAGGTGGCCGAGCTGGTGGGGCTGCGGCGGGGACGGGTGCGGGTCGGTGCGACGCCGAGCCTGTGCGTCAGCCTGTTCGCGGACGTGATCAAGCGCTACCACGACGCGTACCCCGGGATCCAGGTGTCGGTGACGGAGGGCGGGTCGCGCGACCTGGTGGCGGCGCTGGAGGCGGGGCAGCTCGACCTGGCGCTGGTGATCGTGTCGCCGGCGGACGCGGACCGGGCGTTGACGGTGGTGCCGGTGCTGCGGGAGGAGCTGGTGGTGGCGTCGGCGGCGCCGCTGGGCGTGCCCCGGATGCGGTTGACGGACCTGCGCGAGCAGCCGCTGGTGATGTTCCGGCCGGGGTACGACCTGCGGGAGACGACGTTGGCGGCGTGCCGGCAGGCGGGGTTCGAGCCGCGGTTCGCGGTGGAGGGCGGGGAGATGGACGCCGTGCTGCGGTTCGTGGAGGTGGGTTTGGGGGTGGCGATCGTGCCGAGCACGGTGCTGGCCACGCGGTCGTTGCACGGGACGCCGCTGACCCCGGCGACCACGCGGACGGTGGCCCTGGCGCATCGGACCGACGTGGCGCCGACGTCGGCCGGGCGCGCGTTCCAGAGCGTGCTGCTGGCGTTCCTGCGCGGTGCGGAAATGCCCTCGGGGGTTCACCTGGTGGGGTCGTAAGGTGCTGTGTCGTGCTGATCCGACGCGAGACCACCGCCGACATCCAGGCCGTCCACGACGTGACGGAGGCCGCGTTCGCGGCGCGACCGGGCGGTGAGGTGGGGCTGGTCGCGGCGCTGCGGGCGGACCCCGGCTGGATCCCGGCCCTGTCCCTGGTCGCCGAGGTGGACGGCGCCGTGGTCGGTCACGTCGTGTGCACGCGCGGGTCCGTGGGCGGAGCTCCCGCGCTGGGCCTCGGCCCGCTGAGCGTGCTGCCCGCCCACCAGCGCTCCGGCGTCGGCAAGGCCCTGATGCACACCGTCCTGGGCGCCGCCGACGCCCTCGACGAGCCGTTGGTGATCCTCCTGGGCGACCCGGCCTACTACTCCCGCTTCGGTTTTGCGCTGGCGTCGACCTACGGCATCACGCCGCCGGACCCGGACTGGGCCCCGTACTTCCAGGCCAGGGCCCTGTCCGCCTACACGCCGGCCCTCACCGGGCCTTTCACCTACGCCGCGCCGTTCAGCGACCTGTAGGCGGGGTCACCAGTCCTCGGGCGGCTCCACGAACGCCTTGCCCACGTCACGCGTCAGCGCCAACGCCCGTCGCACCCACTTCGCGCTCGCGCCCGCCATGCCGCACGTCGGCGTCGGCACCGCGTGCGTGCCCAGGATCGACCGCGGGAAACCGAGCCGGTCCACCAGGTCCAACGCGGGCTGGGCCAGCGACCTCAGCGTCCTCGGGGCGGTCGGGTCGGTGCTCGGGGCCAGGCCCAGGAACAGCTGGGTCTTCTCCTCCCACGCCTCGCCGAGCTCGTCCCACATCGTGTCGTCGAGGATCGTGACGTCGAACGAGACCGCCCGCGCGCCCGCCTGCCGGATCAGCGTCACTGGCGGGGCCGGGGCGCAGCAGTGCACGATCACGTCCGCGTCGAGGCCGTCGATCACGGTCTGGAGCAGGGCCCGGGCGTCCGGCTCGGGGACGGCGGCGACGGTGCCGAGCTTGGACGGCGTCGGCAGCAGGCCCTTGAGCACGGCGGGCAGCGCCGGTTCGTCCAGCTGCACGACGACCTTCGCGCCGGTGCGCTTGGCGACCTCGGCGACGTGCCGGTTGAGGCCTTCGACCAGCGACTCGGCGTGCTCGCGCAGCGCGCCCCGGTCGGTCAGCACCCGGTGGCCGCGCGGCAGCTCGACGCTCGCGGCGAGCGTCCACGGTCCGGCGGACTGCACCTTGACGACCGACGGCGGCGCGGGCTCGGCGGCCTCCTCGAACGCGTCCAGGTCGCGGCGCAGCAGGTCGACCGCGCGCCGGTGGTCCTTGCCGGCGTGCGCGGCGGTCCGCCAGCCGGACGGGACCACCTCGACCGGCAGGTCGACCAGGAGCGCGGCGGCGCGGCCGATCATGTCCGCCCCGACGCCCCGGGCGGGGAGTTCGGGCAGGTGAGGGAGGTCGGGGAGTTCGCCGAGAACGATCCTGGCGGCCTCCAGCGGGTCGGTTCCGGGTAGCGAGCCGACGCCGGTCGCGGCGCCGGCGGACCAAGGGAGGGCATCCACCCGGACAGTCTCCCACTACGGGCGGTCGGCCGTTCGTGACCGAAAAGGTCTAGACCCATTGACGAGGTGGTCCAGTCCACCTACGGTCACCTTGTCGGTGCCGACGGTGTTCGCGGGCACCGCCACGACGTGGTGTGGGGGCGTGCCGCGCCCCGCGCTCCCGCACCACTCCCACCCCGTCCCCCCTGCACGGGAGTAGGTGCCCATGTCCCTCAAGCGCACGAGCCTGGCCGCACTCGCGGCAGGCGCCACCGCCGCCGTCACCGCCGGTCTGCTGCTCGCCGCCCCCGCGGGCGCGGCGCCGACCCCGACGGCCGTGTTCACCCAGGACTCCACGTGGAGTTCGGGCTACCAGGGCAAGTTCACCGTCACCGCGGGGTCGAGCGCGGTGTCCGGGTGGAAGGTCGAGTTCGACCTGCCGGCGGGCAGTTCGCCCGGCTCGTACTGGGACGCGACGCTGACCAGCAGCGGCTCGCACCACACGTTCACCAACCGTGAGTACAACGGCGGGCTCGCGGCGGGCGCGTCCACGTCGTTCGGGTTCCTGGTGAACGGCACGGGCCTGCCCGCCAACTGCAAGCTCAACGGCCAACCCTGCACCGGCGGCACCACGACTACCACCACAACTACGACGACGACCACTACTTCGGACCAACCACCTCTCCCCGGCAGCCTGAAGTCCGCGCCGTACGTGGACATCACCATGCCGACGCCGTCGCTGGAGTCGGTCGCCCGCGCCACCGGCCAGAAGGTGTTCACGCTCGCCTTCGCGCTCGCGGACAGCAGCGGCTGCAACCCGTCGTGGGGCGGCACGATCCCGTTGCACGACAGCCGGATCGTCAACGACGTGCGTGCGCTGAAGGCCATGGGCGGTGACGTGATCGTGGCGACCGGAGGCGCCGCCGGGCCGTACCTGGAGTACTCGTGCTCCACCGCGGACGCGTTGTTGGCGGCGTACAAGAAGGTGCTCGACGCGGTCGGCAGCAACCACCTGGACGTCGACGTCGAGGCCACCATCCCGCACGACCTGGTGAACACCGCCTTGAAGCGCCTGCAGACCGAGCGCGGCACGTCGATCAGCTACACGATGCGCGTGCAGGGCGACGACTACGGCATGGACCCGTACTCGGTGCAGATCCTGCAGAACGCGGCCGCCAAGGGCCTGACCGTCCTCGTCAACCCCATGACCATGGAGTTCGGCTCCTCCCGCGCCGACTGGGGCGACGCCGTCATCGCCGCCGCCGAGAGCAGCCTGCGGCAGCTGAAGCAGATCTGGCCCGCCAAGTCGGACGCGGAGCTGAAGCGGCTGCTCGGCGTGACCCCGATGATCGGCCGCAACTTCAACGGCAAGGTCTTCACCCAGGCGCACGCGCGGAAGCTGGTGGCGTGGGCCAACACGAACCGCATCGGCCTGCTGGGCTTCTGGTCGGTGGGCCGGGACAACGGCGGCTGCCCGGGCGGCGGCATCTCGCCGACGTGCAGCAGCATCAGCCAGACCCAGTACGAGTTCACGAACATCTTCAAGGGCTTCACCGCCTGACCCGCACGTGAACGGCCGCGCCGGGCTCAGTGGGAGCTCGGCGCGGCCGGGTCGGGGTTGAGGGGTCAGGCGGTTGGCTGAGGCTGCTCGGTGCAGAACACCGCCTTGATGAGGCCGTCCAACGCCGTGGGGAACACGCCGGCCGGGTCGATGTCGCCGGTGGTCACGGATGCGGTCAGGGTCTTGTGGCCGTCGGGGGTGCTGATCATCAGGGCGCCGTAGCCGCCCGGGGCGCCGCCGTTGTGGTGGACGATGGTGCCGTGCGGGCCGAGGTCTTGGATCCAGAGGCCCAGGCCGAGGTTCAGCTTGCCGTGCGGGGTGGTCATCTCGGCCAGGAGAGGGGCCGGGAGGAGCTCGCCGCGCAGCAGGGCGGAGATGAACTTGGCCAGGTCCTTGGCGGTCGAGATCAGGTCGCCGGCGCCGGCCAGCAGGGACGGGTTCTGGCGGCTGACGTCGACCACCTTCCACTCGCCGGCGTCCTGGTAGCGGTAGTAGCCGCGGGGGTGCGGGCCGGGGAGGTCCGGTGAGTCGGTCGACACCACGGTGCCCGTCAGGCCGAGCGGCTCGATGATCCGCTGCCGCACCTCCTCGGCGTAGGAGCGGCCGGTGAGCTTCTCGATCAGCAGCAGGGCCAGCGTGTAGTTGGTGTTGGCGTAGCTCTGGTCCGTCCCCGGCTCGAAGCGCGCCGGCTTGGCCAACGCGAACCGCACCAGTTCCTCGGGCCGGTAGGAGTGGAACCGGTTGTCCACCCACGCCTTGCCGGTCGAGGGCAGCCCCATCGCGAACGTCCCGTCCGGCTCGACGTCGCCGGTGTAGTTGTACAGGCCGCTGGTGTGCCGCAGCAGCATCCGCACCGTGATCCGCTCGTCCAGCCCGAGCTCGGGCAGGCGGTCGGCGACCGGGCTGTCCAGCCCGATCCTGCCCTCGGCCACGAGTTGCAGCACCACGGTCGCGGTGAACGGCTTGCTGACGCTGCCCGCCCACACCTGCCCGTCGGCGGGCGGCTCGGCGGTCCCACCCAGCTCGCTCACCCCGGCGCGACCGACCCAGTCACCCTGCTCGTCGTGCACGCGCAGTTCCACTCCGGCGAAACCCGCGTCGACGACCGCCTGCGCGGCCTGCTGCAAGTCCGGCCGGTCCGGCCGCTGGTCGCCAGGCAGGCTGTGGGCGGTGATGTCGCCGTAGGACGTGGTGGCGCGGATGTCGAGCCGGTCGGCGGAGCCACCGGTGTTCACGAGCGCGTTGTGGATCCGGCCGTAGGACGTGCCGGCGTCCAGGGTGGCCGAGACGCCGTGCGCGGCGCCGATCGAGATCCCGCCCGCCTGGGTGGACAGCGTCACGGTGCCGCGCACGGCCTCGGCGATGCGGATGTCGCCCTTCTGGGTGCTGATCACGGCCGGGCCGCCCAAGCGGCCGACCGAGACGTCACCGGCGTGGGCGGTCAGGTGGACGCTGTCGGCCTCGTCGAGCGTGATCACGCCGTGCGCGCCGTCGAACGCGACGTCGCCGAGCCGTCCCACGCCCCGGAACTCCGCGGCGGCGGCCTTCGCCTCGACCCGCGAGCCGGCGGGCAGCCGGACCGTCACCGCGACCGAACCGGACGGGCCGAGGACCTGGTTGCCCGTCGGCGTCTCGATCCGCAGCACGCCGTCGCCGTAGGTGACGGTCGTCTGCTCCGCCGCCTTCACGTCGCGGCGCTTCGCGGCGTCCGCCGGCAGCACCTCGACGGTGGTGTCGACCCGGTCGGCGGCGATGAGCTGGACGCGCCCGGCGGGGATGTCCAGGACGGTGGCGATCGGGGCGGGGGTGTCGAACGTCTGCATCGTGCTCTCCGGGTGTTCGTTCGGGCTGACCTGCTGACGGGAACCACGATCGCCCGCCGTCCTGACACCGGGCGGTCACCGGGCTGACACGACCGCTGACACCGCCGCTTTACAGTGCAGGGATGAACGGACCAGCGGAGATGCTCGCCAACGACGCCGCGTCGACCGCGCTCGGCATCAGGGCGCTCGAACTCGGTGACGGCACGGCCACGCTGGCCATGACCGTCACCGACCGGATGGTCAACGGGCACGGGATCGGCCACGGCGGCTACGTGTTCCTGCTCGCCGACACCGCCTTCGCCTGCGCGTGCAACCGCCACGGCTCGGTGACCGTGGCGGCGCAGGCGGAGATCGACTTCATCGCCCCCGTCCACCAGGGGGACGAACTGGTGGCCGAGGCCGTGGAGCGGGTCCGGTTCGGGCGGAGCGGGATCTACGACATCACCGTGCGCCGGGGCGACGAGGTGGTGGCGGAGTTCCGCGGCCGGAGCCGGACGCTCAGGCCGAACGGCGCAGACCCAGCACCTGGAGGGTGATGAAGCCCATCACGGCGACCGCTTGGGCGACGATCAGGAAAACGCCCAGCCCGGTCACGGGGAACCAGCCCGCGAAAGCGGTCAGGAAGCTGTCCAGCACCCACACCGAATTGCCGATGATCACCACCGCGACCAGCGGGCGGATGGGGCGCATGCCCAAGAGGAAAACACCGACGCCGTAGGCGAGCAGGAAAACGCTGAGCCCGATCACGAGCCCGTTCGGCAATCCCGTGTGCAGGTCGTTGAACACCAGTGCGATCAAGCCGAGCCCGCCCGAGGCGACACCGTCGAGCTTGAGGGCGAAGCGGAGGAGGTTGTCGTTGCGGACCTGAGTCGTCGTCATGGCTCGGAAGTTAGGGTCGGCGGCACTGCCGGCGGTACGCCGAACACTGCCAACGCCTGCCAGTCAGGACGCCTCGACCTGGGCGGACAAGTCCTCGGCCACCAACTTCGCCCCCGCGTTCTGCCAGTTGTGCAGCGTCCGCTCCGGCACCTGGTTGACGAACCACGCCAGCGCCCGCCGCGCCTCCGGGTCGAGGCCCTCGCGCTTGGTGCGCCTGCTGTACGGGCGGATGCCGACCACGTAGTAGAAGTACAGCGCGTTGTAGTGCCGCCATTCGTCGCTGGTGCCGAACTCGCCGTCGCGCGGTTTGAGCCGGCAGATGCTCTCCAGCAACAACGACTTCAGCTCGGCCGCGCGTTCCAGCGGTTGGTCCGATGCACCCCGCGCGGCGAGCCGGGCGTCGATCACCGGCAATTCCGTCAACGGGCTCGCGACCAACTTCCCGAGGTCGCCGTAATTGCTCAACGCACGCCTGGTCAGCTTCACGAATTCGGTCGGGTCGAGCGGGGCGCGCCGGGGCAACGACTCGGCGGCGTCGCGCAGCTCCGCGCGCGAGGCGGCCACCTCGGGCACCGCGACCCGGTCCACCAGCAACGCCAGCGGGTTGGCCAGCACCTGCACCGCGATCGCGGCGGCGACCGTGCCGAACAGCAGCGGCACCAGCCGGTCGTCCAGGAACAACGCCACCTGCCCGCCGAACACCGCCGCCAGCCCCGCCGACGTGAGCAGCGAGCGCACCATGTCCGCGCGGATCGCCTCACCCTCGTCGAACGCGTCCGCCACCGCCACGATCACGCCGAACACCAGCAGGTCGAACCCGGCCGACGCGATCACCAGCGGCGGAGGCAGCACGTCCACCAGCAACAACGCGCAGCTGAGCCCGAACAGGATCGTCGCCGCCCCCAGCAACGCCCGCCGCACCCGCAGGCACAGCACCAGGGCCGCGGCCAACGGGATCAGCACCACCACCGGCGCGAAGTAGGCCGCCACCAGCAACGGCAGCGCGCTGTACCGCCACCAGCGGTCGTAGCGCACCGGCAGCCAGCACACGACGACCCCGGTCCACGCCACCGCCGGCACCGCCATCGCCATCGTCGGCAGCGGGAGGACGATCACCAGCGCGTAGGCGAGCAACCCGATCGAGGCACGCTGGAGCAGCCGCTTGCGGGGATCGCGCACGAGCAGGTACAGCCCCAGCCACCAGGCCAGGCCGAACGTCACCACCGATACCGCGATCACCCGGAAATCCTAGAGCGCCCGGCGCCCTCCCCAGAGGCACTCGGTCGTGCGGATTCGACTCCCGATGCCGGGACGAGGTCACCGCGCGGTTGCCCGTGCTGGGACGATGTCGCTCATGCCGCTCGAGCCGACGCTCCGCAAGGCCGCCGCAGAGGTCGAACGCGGTGACCTGGCCAGTGTCCTGCGGGCGCGACAGCGGCTGGTCGGGCTCGTCGCCAGCTACCCCGACCGGCTGGACCTGCGCGAGCGCCTCGCCGAGGTGTGCAGGCTGCTCGGCGACGCGGCGCAGGCCGGGCGGTGGAGCTACCTGTCCGAGGTGCGCGACGAGGCGGAGGTGGCGGCGTTCGAACGCGCCTACCGCACGCCGTTGGCGCGGCTGCGGGCGTTGAACTGGACCAGCGGCGAGGCCGGCGCGTCGACCGAGACCGCCAGGGAACGGCTGGTGGCGTTGCGGACCGCGGCCAACGAGCAGTTGCGGGCCGAGCTGGCGGTGGCCGACGACCGCGACTCGTCCTGGGGCACGAACGTGCTGGTGCTGGTAGGCCTGGTGATCGTGCTGCTGTGCTTCGTGGTCGGCGCGGTGACGCTGGTCATGTGGGTCTACAGGTGGTCAGCCGGATGAGCGCATGCTGGAGGCATGACCCCCGACGTCGCCGCCGCCGCTGACCGCATCCGCCCGCACGCCCGCCGCACGCCGTTGTGGCGCACCGAGGTCGACGGCAGGCCGATCGTGCTCAAGCTCGAGCACCTCCAGCTCACCGGCTCGTTCAAGCTGCGCGGCGCGCTCAACACCCTGCTCGCCGGCGGGTCACCGGATCGGGTGGTCACGGCGTCCGGCGGCAACCACGGCCTCGGCGTGGCGAAGGCCGCGCAACTGCTCGGGCTGCACGCCACGGTGTTCGTGCCGGTGAGCGCGCCGGAGGGCAAGGTGCGGCGGATCGAGGCGGCGGGCGCGAAGCTGATCCGGCACGGCGACACGTACGCCGAGGCGGTGCTGGCGGCCCGCGAGACGCCCGGCTTCTACGTCGAGGCCTACAACGACCCGATCGTCGTGGCGGGCCAGGGCACGGTGGCCGCCGAGGTGGTCGAGGACGCGCCGGACGTGGACGCGATCGCGGTCGCCGTGGGCGGTGGCGGGCTGGCCGCGGGCACGGCGCTGGCGTCGGGTCGCCTCACGGTCGCGGTGGAGCCGGAGCGGTGCTGCGCCCTGCACCACGCGCTGGCCGCGGGCGAGCCCGTGGACTCCGAGGTGGTCTCGGTCGCCGCCTCGGCGCTGGGCGCCACCCGGGTCGGCGACGTCCCGTTCGAGATTCTGAGCACGCACCCCGTGACGTCGGTGCTCGTGCCCGACGCCGAGATCCTGGCCGCGCGCGACCGGCTCTGGGAGGAGTTCCGGCTGGCCGTGGAACCGGCGGCGGCCGTGCCGTTCGCCGCGTGGCTGGCCGGGCAGGTGCCGGGCGAGCTGGCGTGCGTGGTGCTGTGCGGCGCGAACACCGACTGGACGGCCTGATAGGCGGTGTCGGATCGCCGCTGCTCCACGGCCGGCGGCTCGATTGCCTGGCTCGGGTCGGATCGGCCACTCCGCGGGCGGCAGACCGTTCGCGACCTCGCGGGAAGCGTCAGCCCACGGCGCGGCGATTGCCGCCGGCACGACCTGGCGACTCCAGCCCGCACGGCGCGGCGGTCGCTGCCGGCGCGGGCGGTGAGGCTCACGAGGTGGTCCGAGCGCCACCGCGCCCGGACCCGTCGTCCTCGTCCCGATCGCCTACCGCGCCCCCAGCGGCGCCACGGCGGCCTACAACGCGTTCGTCCGACCGCTCAGCGGCACCCGGTCGCCCGGCTGGGCCGATCCCCGCTCGGCCGAACCGCGGTCCGGCGCCACGCGCCCCAGCGACCCGCCCGCCTGCGGCGGCACCTCGACCTCCAGCGCGAGCGCCGGGTCGAGCCCTTCCACCCGTTCCACCATGGCCTCCACCTCGGCGATCAGGTCGGCCCACTCGGGCCGGTGCAGGCGCTCCCGGACCACCCAGCGCAGCGTGCGGACCTCCGCGCGCAGCCGTTCGAACTGCTCCGCGTCGAGACGTTGCGCGGACGGGTGGTCGAGCTTGCTCGAGAGCACCCTCACCCGGATCCCGATGTCCACCAGCGACCTCCGGCGTCGTGCGTTGTCATACGGCACGCACGCAGTGTCGCAGGCGACACCGACAAAACAACAAGCCGGACCTCAACGCGTCGAACTGATGGTGGCGCTGGCGAGCACCAAGTCGCCCGCCGCCGCGTCCTCCCGGTACACCGCGACCGCCTGACCAGGGGCGACGCCGCTCAACGGCGTGCGGAGGCGGACCAGCAGCTCTCCACCGACAACTTCGGCCACCGCAGGTGCGAGACCGCCGTGCGCCCGCACCTGCGCCACGCACTCCACCGGACCGTCGAACGTGACCCGCGTCACGGGCCGCTGCGCGACGATCTCCGTCACCTGGAGCTTCTCCGCCGCGCCGACCCGCACGGTGCCGGTCACCGGCTCCAGCGACAGCACGTACCGGGGCCGCCCGTCGGGCGCGGGCGCGTCGATGCCGAGGCCCTTGCGCTGGCCGACGGTGAACTCGTGCACGCCGACGTGCCGCCCGAGCACCGCGCCGGTCTCGTCGTCGACCAGGACGCCGGGCTGCTCGCCGAGCTTCCTGGTCAGGAACCCTTGAGTGTCGCCATCAGGGATGAAGCAGATGTCGTGGCTGTCGGGCTTCTCCGCGACCTGGAGCCCGCGCTCGGCGGCCTCGACGCGCACCTGCGCCTTGGTCGAGTCGCCCAGCGGGAACATCGCGTGCGCCAGCTGCTCGTGCGTCAACGACGCCAGCACGTACGACTGGTCCTTGCCGTCGTCGGCCGAGCGGCGCAGCTCCAGCACACCGTCCACAGTGGACAGCCGGGCGTAGTGCCCGGTCGCGACCGCGTCGAAGCCGAGCGCGATCGCCTTGTCCAGCAGCGCCTCGAACTTGATCTTCTCGTTGCACCGCAGGCACGGGTTGGGCGTGCGGCCGGCCGCGTACTCGGCCACGAACTCGTCCACGACCTCCTCGGTGAACCGCTCCGCGAAGTCCCAGACGTAGAACGGGATGCCGAGCACGTCCGCCGCGCGCCGCGCGTCCCGGGCGTCCTCGATGGTGCAGCAGCCGCGCGCGCCGGTGCGCAGCGTGCCGGGCTTCGCCGACAGCGCCAGGTGCACGCCGGTCACCTCGTGCCCCGCCGCCACCGCCCGCGCCGCAGCCACGGCGGAGTCCACCCCGCCGCTCATCGCCGCCAGCACCCGCATGCCCGTCACACCTCCGCCGTCGCCTTGCCCGCAAGCCTCTTCAACCCCGCGATGCCCGCCGTGCGGGCGCGGTCGACCACCGGGCCGATCACCTCGGCCAGTTCGCGCACGTCCGCCGCCGTGGACGTGTGGCCCAGCGAGAACCGCAGCGAGCCGCGGGCCAGGACCGGGTCCACGCCCATGGCCAGCAGCACGTGGCTGGGCTGCGCCACACCCGCCGTGCAGGCCGAGCCGGTGGAGCACTCGACGCCCTTGGCGTCCAGCAGCATCAGCAGGCTGTCGCCCTCGCAGCCGGGGAACGTCAGGTGCGCGTTGCCGGGCAGCCGGTGCACCGGGTCGCCGTTCACCTCGACGTCCGGCACCACGCGCCGCACCGACGCCACCAGCTCGTCGCGCAGCGCGGCGAGCTCGGCGGCGGCCTCGGCCTGGTGGGACACCGCGTGCCGCACCGCCGCGGCGAGGGCCACGATCGACGGCACGTCCAGCGTGCCGGACCGCACCTCCCGCTCCTGCCCGCCGCCGTGCAGCACGGGCGTCGTCGCCACGTCTCGCCCCAGCAGCAGCACGCCGACGCCGTACGGGCCGCCGAGCTTGTGGCCGGTCAGCGTCAACGCGGACGCGCCCGAGTCGGTGAAGTCCACCGGCACCGCGCCGACGGCCTGCACCGCGTCGGTGTGGAACGGCACCGCGCGGTCGGCGGCCAGCGCGGCCAGCTCGCGCACCGGGTTGATCGTGCCGACCTCGTTGTTCGCCCACATCGCGGTGACCAGGGCGACGTCGTCGTCCAACGCGTCGCGCAGCGCCTCGGGCCGGATCCGGCCGAGCCCGTCGGGCTCCAACCAGGTGACCTCGGCGCCCTCGTGCTCGACCAGCCACTGCACGGCGTCCAGCACGGCGTGGTGCTCGACCGACGACGCCACCACCCGGCGGCGCCGGGACGTGCGGCGGGCCCAGTAGACGCCCTTGACCGCGAGGTTGTCGCTCTCCGTGCCGCCGCTGGTGAAGATCACCTCGGAGGGTCGCGCGCCCAGGGCGTCCGCGATGTCCTCCCGCGCCTCCTCCACCAGCCGCCGCGCCCGCCGGCCCGAGGTGTGCAACGACGAGGCGTTGCCCGTGGTGGACAACGCCCGAGTCATCGCCTCGATCGCCTCGGGGAGCATGGGGGTCGTGGCGGCGTGGTCGAAGTAGGCCATCAGCTTTCCAGGGTAGCCCGGCCCAGACGTCCCGCGAGCACCGCACCGAGCACCGCGACGCCCGCCATCAGCAGGTCGAACGGCACCACGGCGGCCGTGGGCGCGGCGGCCGAGGCGAAGGTGGTGACCAGCACACCGCCGAGGCCGACCAGCAGCGCCGAGCCGAGCATGTCGCTGATCTGCAGGGCCGAGGAGTTGAACCCCCGGTCGACCTCGGACGACGCGCCCAGCGTGAGCACGCTCAAGCTCGACATGGCCAGCCCCATCCCCGCTCCGGCGACCGCCCACAGCACCGGGGTGGCCCACGCCGGACCCCACGACGGTGCGATGAGCGTCACTCCGGTGATACCCACCGCGTTGAGCACGAACCCCCACCGCACGAGCTTCTCGCGCGGGATGTCCGGCTTGCGCGACTGCCACCAGGCGGCGCTGGACCAGCCCAGCGCGCTGAGCGTGAGCGGGATGCCGGCGGCGATGGCCGAGTAGCCGTGCACGGCGGTCAGCGTCAGCGGGATGAACGCCTCGGCGGCGAAGAACGAGCCCGCCAGCAGCGCGCGGGCCAGGATCGTGACCGGCAGGCCGCGGCGCGCGGTGAGCGTGCCCGCGGGCAGCAGCACGCGCAGCGCGGGCGCCAGCGCGACCAGCCCGGCCAGGCCGATCACCAGGTTGACGCCGGTGGGGTGCTGGGCCGCCCAGCTCAGCGCCGCGACGCCGAACCCGGCGCCGAGCGCGGCCAGGGGCAGTCCGCGCCGGGTGTTCTCGTCGGGGGTGTGCGGCGGCAGGTTCCGCAGCACGGGGACCAGCAGCAGCACGCCGATCAGCACGAAGGGCGCCAGCCCGAGGAACACCCACCGCCAGCTCAGCGTCTCGGTCAGCCACCCGGACAGCGCCGGTCCCACGAGCGACGGCACCACCCACGCCGACGCGAGCAGGCCGAACACCGCCGGCCGGTCCCGTTCCGGGTAGACCAGGCCGATCAGGACGTAGACCGCGACCACCTGCGCGCCGCCGCCGATGCCCTGCAGCACGCGCCCCAGCAGCAGCACCGGCATGTCCTGCGCGAGGCCGGCGACGACCAGGCCGACCAGGAACAGCGCGGGGCCAACCAGCAGCGACGGCCGAGGCCCGCGCAGGTCGCTGAGCCGTCCGGACAGGACGGTGGCCACCACGCTCGCGGCGAGGAACGCCAGGAACGGCCACGCGTACAGGTCGTTGCCGTCGAGGTCGGCGACCATGCGCGGCATCGCCGTGCTGACGCCCATGTTCTCGAACGCGAGCAGCGTGACGAGCAGGATGATCCCGACCGTCGGGCCCCGCCGTTCAGGTGTCCACAGGTTGCTCTTGGCGGGGGTGTCGGTCGTCGTCGTCACGGGCCAATGGTTCAACCTCCACCTGGGTGGAGGTCAAGGCAATATGACGCAGTCCGGCGCGGACCGTGTGGTGCGAACGACCGACGTGGCGGGCGGTGTCACGGCATTAGCTTCGCGGGTGATCCATTCGTGCCCGAAGGAGAACCCGTGCGTCAACGCTTGACCGTCCTGCTCGCGTCGCTGGGCCTGGCCCTCGGCGGACTCGCCGTCACGGCGGTTCCCGCGTCCGCCGCGAGCTACGGCTACATCAACTGGACCAACAACTGCAGCGGCGCCCGGCTGTACTCGATCATCTACGCCAGCGGGTCGAAGTCGGGCACGCTCGTCGTGCAGGAGTCGAACGTCCCGGCCGGCGCGAAGCGCAGCCAGCGGGTGCAGTCGGGCTACACCTACAACGTGACCAAGAGCGGCGGCTGGGGCAAGGTCACCATCTACAACATCTCCGGCCGGGTCCACGCCGTGTCGGTGAAGGCCTGCTGAGGTTCCCCTGAGCCGGCGGGTGGCCTGCCCCCAGGAGCCAGGCCACCCGCGGACCCGTCAGGCGGCCTGAGCGGTCGTCACGGCGGCGTGCCGGCGCGGCGAGGGCACCTCTACCGCCCCGTGCGCCACCCGTTCGGCCTCCTGCTGCACGAGCGCCGCCAGCTCGCGGCGCGTCGCCGCACGACCGGGCGCGACCTCGTCCAGCACGCGCACCTCCACCACCAGCCCGCGCGAGCGCAGCACCCGCCGCATCGAGTCGACCAGCGTGTCGGAACCCACGAACGCGGGCCGGGTGGACGTCTCCGAACCCTGCGAGTACCGCAGCACCACCGGCCGCACGGGCACACCGGCGTCCAGCGCGGCCTGGAACAGCGCCGGCCGGTAGCGCCCGGACGCCACGCCGCACCACGTCGTGCCCTCCGCGTGGATGCCCACCGCCGCGCCCTCCCGCAGCGCCGCCGCCAGCTCGGCCACCGTCCCGGGCAGCAGCGACAGCCGCTCCCGGTCCAGGTACACCGTGCGGGCGGCGGTGATCAGCCTGCCGAGCACCGGCCAGTCCCGGATGTCCCGCTTGGCCACCATCCTGATGGGCTGCACCGCGTCGATCGCCAGCTCGTCCAGCCAGGACACGTGGTTGGACACCACCAGCACGCCACGTCCCGGGTTGTCCTGGAACACCGGCCCGACCTGCCGCAGCCGCACGCCGAACGCGCCGAGCAGGGCCCGGAACCAGCGCCGCAGCAGCGCCGAACGCGCCTGCCCGCGCACGCACAGGACGGCGAGCACCACGAACAGCCCGGACAGCATCACGGCCGAGGCGGCCAGCACCCGCCACGCCACCCGGACCCGGCCGACCGACGCCGTCGAGTGGTCCACGCACCCGTCGCCGCACGGCGACACGGGCATCCACGCGTGCTTGCTCACGCCGTCTCCCCGAGGAAGAACTTCAGGTAGCGCTGGTCGACCCGGTCCATCCCGAGCAGCACGGGCAGGTCGGCCACGCCGAAGTCGGCGTCCAGCGCGGGCCGCCCGCACACCCACGCGCCCAGCCGCAGGTAGCCCTTCAGCAACGGCGGCAGCACGGTCCGGTCCGGCCGCGCCACGGCGTCGACGTCCCACGGCGTCAGCGGCTCCACCCGGTACTCCTCGGGCGCGTGGTGCTTGGCCCGCACGACGTCCCACACCCCCGCCGCGAACGAGCCGCCGTCGTGCAGCGGCACGGAGGCGCAGCCGATCAGCCACGAGTGCCCGGACAGCAGCATGTACCGGGCGATGCCGGCCCACACCAGCGACACCACGGCCCCGTTGCGGTGGTCGGGGTGCACGCACGACCGGCCGGTCTCCACGAGCGAGGGCCGCAGGGCGTCGAGGGCCGACAGGTCGAACTCGCCGTCGGAGTACAGCCGGCCAGCCTCGGCGGCGCGCTCGGGCGGCAGCATCCGGTAGGTGCCGACGATGTCGCCGGTCCGGTCGTCGCGCACGACCAGGTGGTCGCAGAACCGGTCGAAGTAGTCGACGTCGTGCCCCGGCACGGAGCTGTGCAGCACGGCGCCCATCTCGGAGGCGAACACCTGGTGCCGCAGCCGCTGCGCGGCCACGACCTCGTCGCTGTCACGCGCGACCAGCAGGGAGTAGCGCGGCGCGTCGGTAGCGGCGTCACCGGTGCTGACAAGCAGTTGCGGCTGCGTCATGGGTCTGGTCTACCGACCGGTTGGCGACCGGGAGCAGGTCGTTCCGATGACGCCTCAGTGGCAGGTCGGTTAAGGCACGGTGAGGCCGCCGACGGCACGAGGGCCGCCCCGCGCGAAGCGGAGCGGCCCTCGACCGGGACTGCGAACGAACCCGCAGGTCAGCCCTTGCGCTTGCCGACCTCGTCGGTCAGCTGCGGCGCGACCGCGAACAGGTCGCCGACCACGCCGAAGTCGGCGATCTCGAAGATCGGCGCCTCCGGGTCCTTGTTGACCGCGACGATGGTCTTGGACGTCTGCATGCCCGCCCGGTGCTGGATCGCGCCGGAGATGCCCAGCGCGATGTACAGCTGCGGCGAGACCGTCTTGCCGGTCTGGCCGACCTGGAACTGGTGCGGGTAGTAGCCGGAGTCCACGGCGGCCCGGGACGCGCCGACCGCCGCGCCGAGGCTGTCGGCCAGCTTCTCCACGACCTCGAAGCTCTCCGCGCTGCCCACGCCACGACCACCGGACACGACGACCGACGCCTCGGTCAGCTCGGGGCGGTCGCCACCGGCGACCGGCTCGCGCCCGGTCACCCTGGTGACCAGCGCCGGGTTCGCGGCGGGCGCCTCGACGGCCTGCTCGACCGCGTCCGCGGGCGACTCGGACGCCTCGACACCGCCGGGGCGCACGGCGATGACCGGCACGCCCTTGGTGACCTTGGACTTGACCACGTACGCGCCACCGAAGATCGACTGCGTGGCGACGCCCTCGCCGTCGAGGTCCACGGCGTCGTAGAGCAGCCCGGAGTCCAGGCGCACGGCCAGCCGGCCCGCGACCTCCTTGCCCTCCAACGTCGCCGACACCAGCACGGCGGCGGGCGACGCGGTGGCCGCGATCGCGGCGAGCGCGTCCACCTTCGGCGTGACCAGGTGGTTCGCCGCGTCGTCGGACTCCACCGCGTACACCTTCACCGCGCCGTAGCGGCCCAGCGACTCCCTCACCTTGCCCGCCGTCCCGGGCGATCCGACCACCACCGCGGCCGGCTCGCCGAGACGGCGCGCGGCGGATAGAAGCTCATAGGTGACCTTTTTGACCTCGCCGTCGACGTGGTCGACGAGGACGAGTACCTCAGACATTGGATTCCTCGCCTTCAGATGAGCTTCTGGTCGACCAGGTACGCGGCGATCTTCGAACCGCCGTCACCCGAGTCCTCGACACGCTGACCGGCGCCGCGCGGCGGCTTCGGGGCCGACTCCAGCACCTGCGACCAGGCCGCGCCGAGGCCGACCTCGCCCGCGTCCAGCCCCAGGTCGGCGACCGCGAGCTTGGTGACCGGCTTCTTCTTCGCCGCCATGATGCCCTTGAACGACGGGTACCGCGGCTCGTTGATCTTCTCGTTCACGCTGACCACGGCGGGCAGGCTCGCTTCGAGGTGCGCGACGCCCTCGTCGGTCTCCCGCTCCGCCTTGACCGTGCCGCCTTCGACGGTGAGCTTGCGCACCTGCGTCACCTGCGGCACGCCCAGCAGCTCCGCCAGCATCGCGGGCACCGCGCCCGCGCGGCCGTCGGTGGCCTCGTTGCCCGCGATGACCAGGTCGAAGCCCTCGATCGTGCCGATGGCCTTGGCCAGCACCTTGGCGGTGGTGAGCGCGTCGGAACCGTGCAGGGCCTCGTCGGAGACGTGCACGGCCTTGTCCGCACCCATGGAGAGCGCCTTGCGGATCGCGTCGGTCGCGCGGTCGGGACCCATCGCGACGACGGTCACCTCGCCGCCGTGCGCCTCCTGGAGCAGCAGCGCCTCTTCCACGGCGCGCTCGTTGATCTCGTCGAGCACGGCGTCCGCGGACTCGCGGTCGAGGGTGTGGTCGGCGTCGGCGAGCTTGCGCTCGGACCAGGTGTCGGGCACCTGCTTGACCAGGACGACAATGTTCATGGGTCCTCTTCGACCTCCTGCGGACGGGCGGCGACGTGGGTGGGCGACGGTAGTTGCCTGCGGTCGCCGGATTGTTCGTGACCCTGCCATGTCATCGCCGCATTGGCATGGTGGTGTCTGCCACCTGGATGTTACCCACCGGTAGCAGAGGTGCAAACGGCAGCAAGCACCCACTGCGGGTGATGATGCTCACTGGCGCTCACCGGGCCATTCGGACATTGTCGGCAGTCCGCGCGACGGCGTTACAGACCCTCCCCCTACTCGGCTAGGTTCGAACGCATGCCACGGCGAGTAGCGATTGTCACCGACTCCACCGCCTGCCTGCCGCCCCAGTTGACCGAGAAGCTCGGCGTGACCGTCGCGCAGATCCAGGTGCGCATCGGGGACTGGGTGGACGACGAGGTCCGCGTGCCCGTGCCGAAGCTCGTGGACGCCCTGCGCGGGCAGCTCGACGTGGCCACCGCGCCACCCGACCCCGGCGCGTTCTTCTGGAACTACGCCGACGCGGCGGCCTCCGGCGCCGAGGCGATCGTGTCGCTGCACGTGTCGACCGGTCTGTCGAAGACCGTGGAGGCGGCCCGGCAGGCGGCCGCGCAGGTGCAGGTGCCGGTGCACGTGGTGGACACGCAGACGTGCGGCATGAGCCTCGGGTACGCGGTGGTCGCCGCCGCCACGGTGGCCGCCGCCGGCGGTGACGCGAACCGCGTGCTGTCCGCCGCGCAGCACAGCGTCCGGCGCAGCACCGAGCTGATCTACGTGGACACGTTGGAGTACCTGCAGCGCGGTGGGCGGATCGGCAAGGCCGCCGCCCTGCTCGGCTCGGCGCTGTCGATGAAGCCGCTGCTGACCGTCGCCGACGGGCAGATCACGCCGCTGGACAAGGTGCTCGGCGCGGAGCGGGCCATCCGCAAGCTGATCGACACCGCGGTCAAGCGGGCGGGCAAGGAGGTGGTCGACATCGCGGTCGAGCACTTCGACGCGGCCGACCGCGCCAGGACCGTGCTCGACCAGCTGCGCGCGAAACTGCCGAACGTGCGGCGGTTCCTGGTGACCCAGGTCAGCTCGGCGATCGGCGCGCACGTCGGGCCGGGCGCGGTGGGCGTGACCGTTTCGCCGGTTTAGCCGGGTTGGGAACTCCTTGCGGGGTTTGAGCGTTGAGCGGACAGGGAAGGAGGTGGACATGGCATCTCTGTTCAGCAAACTCGCCGCGTTCGCCCGCAGTCCGCAGGGCCGCCGGGTCACCGAGCAGGTCAAGCACGCGGCGCGCGACCCCCGCAACAAGGCCAAGGCACAGCAACTGCTGCGCAAGTTGCGCAAGCGCTGACCCGCGTACCGACGTACTGAGCACTGCCGTTCAGCGGCCCGCTACCGGTTGGATTCCCGGCGGGCCGCTTCGAACGCGCGCGGGACCACGACGGGCTCGGGCCGGGCCACCACCTGGATGACCGTCGGTTCGACGCTTGCTTCCGAGCCGGGTTCGGAGCCGGGTTCGGAGTCCGGCTCGACGGTCTCGGCCGGGTCGGCAGGCTCGGTGCGCTCTCCCAGGTCGGCGGTCTCGGCTCGTTCCGCGGTCTCGGCGGTCTCGGAAGGTTCGGCGGACTCGGCCGCTTCGGGAACCGGCTCGGCCGACTCGACATCAGCCGCATCAGCGGGCTCGGTGCGGACCACGTGCATCCGGCGCACTTCGTCCTGGCGCGCGGGTTTCCCGTTGTGCGACACCGGGTCCGGGACCGCGACCAGGTTCGGGCGCGGGATGGGGCGTTCCGGTGCGGGCAGCGCGGTCGGGATGCCCATCACCGGGTTGCGGTGGATCGGTTTGGTCGCGTAGTCCTCCGGCGGGAACTGCGGTTCGAACAGGGGCATCGGCGGGGCGGGCGCCGGTTGCGGGACCGGTTCGGGTGGTTGGTCCCGGCGGAGCATGAACGCCGTCAGCACGCAGCCCGCCGCGAACGACAAGGCGCACAACCCGACCACGACCGCCACCCCGGACATCACCCATCCTCACTCGACCGGCGGTCCGCCGGCGCTGCCGCCATCAGGCACCGACGCGCTGGTCGTCGGTGTCCGCCTGCTCGCCCTTCGACTTCCCGGCGACGATCGCCTCGGCGGCGATCGGTTCGACCGGCTTCCCATCCGCGTGCCCGACCCCCGCCTGCGCCGCACTCGCCTCGCCGGCACCCGGCTGTACCGCGCCGGCCTGACCCGCGCCCGCTTGGCCCACACCCGTCTCGCCCGCACTCGCCTGCTCGACGGTCGTCTGCTCCGGGATCAGGTTGGGCACCTTGTCGGCCGCCTCCTCCAGCGCGACGCGCGCCGACGCCAGCTGCACGGCCACCAGGTGGCGCAGTTCGCGCAAGTCGTCGGACTGCCGCTGGATCTCCGCGATCCGCCGGTTCGCCTCGCGGGCCGCGAGCTTGATCAGGAACGCCGCCCGCGCCTTCGCCAGCTCCTCCTGCTCGGCGAAGTGCTGCTGGGCCTCGTTGCGCCGGCGGTTCATGGTGAGCTCGAAGAAGTTCTGCGCCTTGGCGCGCTTGGCGTCGGACTCGGCCTCCAGCTGGGCACACCGCTCGGCGGCCTCCCGCAGCACCTGCTCCGCGTCCTGCTGCGCCTTCGCCATCACGGCGACGCACTCGGCCTCCACCTCCTCCGCGCGGGCCCGGAGGTGCGCCTCGACCTCGACCTGACGACGTTCCAGGTCGACCTCCCGCTGATCCAGGTCGGCGGCACGCAGGTCGGCCGCCTCGCGCCGGTCGCGCGCGTGCGCCTCGACCTCGGCCCGCCGCGCGGCCAGCTCCTCCTCGACCTGGCGCCGCAGGTCGGCCAGCTCGGCCTCGGTGCGCTCGCGCATCGCCGCGGTGTCGCGCTCGGCGCGCACCCGCAGGTCGTTCGCCTCGTCCTCGGCGAGCGTCAGCATCCGGTGCAGGCGCTCGGACGCGCCGGAGGTCGTGTTGGGCGACATCTCCAGCCGTTCGATGCGGGCACGGGCCGCGTCCAGGTCGCTCCTGGTCATCTCGAGCAGCTTGCGCAGGTCGGCGGCCTGGGCCAGGGCCTCGGCCCGGTCGAGGGTCGTGTACTTGAGCTGCTCGTCCAGGTTCTCCAGGTGCTCGATCACCTGTCGGCGGTGGAAACCCCGGTAGACCACGTCGAAACCCGCGTGCAGCGGAACAATGTCCGGCTCTTTCGCACCCATGGCGGCCCCGCTCGTTCGAAGATTGGCCGAGGGTACGAGCGTAAGGCACCCAAGCGGCACATGACCACCCACGACTACCCTGGTGCGACGCGGTCCAAGCACCGCGCTTGCAGGGGAAACACCATCAGGGAAGATCACGGCGAATTTGACGCAGGTCACCCGATGGAGTCATTCACCCGGAATCAACCGGCGTATTGTGAATGCGCAGAGCAACAAAAGACCGCCGTAGTGCGGGGAAAAGTTCACACGAAACAGTGACGCCCTAACGGACAGGCGATGCCTACCAGCGAGTAACGGGCAACTACGCTGGCCGGGTGACCGTCGAGCCGCTGCCCCTCACCGGTGAGCGCACCGTGCCCGGGATCGCCGAGGAGAACTACTGGTTCAGGCGCCACGAGGCGGCGTACCTGGACCTGGTCCGGCACTGCGTCGGCGCGGTCGTGCTGGAGGCGGGCTGCGGCGAGGGCTACGGCGCCGCGCTGATCGCCGGGCACGCCGCGCGGGTCGTCGCGCTCGACTACGACCGGCTGACCGCGGCGCACGCGCACCGGGCGTACCCGGAGCTCTCGGTGCTGCGCGGCAACCTGGCGTCGCTGCCGCTGCGCGACGAGAGCGTGGACGTGGTGGCGAACCTCCAGGTCATCGAGCACCTGTGGGACCAGGAGGGCTTCCTGGCCGAGTGCGCGCGGGTGCTGCGGCCCGGCGGCAGGTTGCTGGTCACCACGCCGAACCGGATCACCTTCTCCCCCGGCCGCGACACACCGCTGAACCCCTTCCACACCCGCGAGCTGGCGCCGGCCGAGCTGCACGGGCTGCTGGTCGGCGCGGGGCTGCGGGTCGAGCTGCTGGCCGGGCTGCGGCACGGCCCGGCGTTGCGCGCGCTGGACGAGCGGTTCGGCGGTTCGGTCATCGACGCGCAGGTGGCCGTGGTGGTGGACGGCGGCACGTGGCCCGACGACCTGCTGGCCGCCGTGGCGTCCGTGCGCAGCGAGGACTTCGAGATCACGACCGACGAGCTGGACGCGAGCCTGGACCTGGTCGCCGTGGCGGTGCGCCCGTGACGCGCGAGGGGACGTTCTGCCTGGTCCTGCACAGCCACCTGCCGTGGCTGGCGCACCACGGCGCCTGGCCGGTCGGCGAGGAGTGGCTGTACCAGGCGTGGGCGCACTCGTACCTGCCCGTGGTGGACCTGCTGGAGCGGTTCGCCGCCGAGGGCCGCGAGGACGTGCTGACGCTGGGCGTCACGCCGGTCCTGGCCGCGCAGCTCGACGACCCGTACAGCCTGCGGGGCCTGCACGACTGGCTGGGCAACTGGCAGCTGCGCGCGCACAGCGCGTCGTCCCGGCTGCCGGACCTGGCGGCACGCGAGCACCGCGCGTCGGCGTGGGCGTTGGACCGCTTCGAAACGCGGTGGCGGCACGGTTTCTCACCCGTGCTCCGGTCCCTTGTGGACTCCCGCACGATCGAGCTGCTCGGCGGTCCGGCCGCGCACCCGTTCCAGCCGTTGCTCGACCCGCGGCTGCGGGCGTTCTCGTTGCGCACCGGGTTGGTCGACACCGCGCAGCGGATCGGGTCGACGCCCGAGGGCATCTGGGCGCCGGAATGCGCGTACGCCCCCGGCATGGAGCACGACTACGCGCGGGCGGGCGTGCGGCGGTTCCTGGTGGACGGCCCGGCGCTGCGCGGCGACACCGCCGCGGGCCGGCCGGTCGGCACGTCGGACGTGGTGGCCTTCGGGCGCGACCTGGAGGTGTCCTACCGGGTGTGGTCGCCCAAGGTCGGCTACCCGGGCGACCCGGCGTACCGGGACTTCCACACCTACGACCACCCCAGCGGGCTCAAGCCTTCGCGGGTGACGGGCAAGAAGGTCGAGCCTGCCGACAAGCGGCCCTACGACCCGGACCTGGCGGCGGAGGCCGTGCGGCGGCACGCGGCGGACTTCGTGGACACGGTGGTGCGGCGGCTGCGTGCGTTGAAGGAGCAGCACGGCGAGCCGTCCCTGGTGGTCGCCGCGTACGACACCGAGCTGTACGGGCACTGGTGGCACGAGGGCCCGGCGTGGCTGGAAGCGGTGCTGCGGCAGCTGCCCGAGGCCGGGGTGCTGGTCACGACGTTGCGCGGCGCGGTCGAGGCCGGGCACGTCGGCGCGCCGGTCGACGTGCCGCCGTCGTCGTGGGGCTCGGGCAAGGACTGGCAGGTGTGGAACGGGCCGCAGGTCGGCGACATCGTGCACGGCAACGCGGAGGTGCAGCGGGAACTGCTCGCGCTGGACCCCTCCGGCGCGGTGCGCGACCCGGTCGCCGACCAGGCCGTGCGGGAGGCGTTGCTGGCGTTGTCCAGTGACTGGGCGTTCATGGTCACCAAGGACTCGGCCGCCGACTACGCCCGGTACCGGGCCAAGGTGCACGCGGACCGGTTCGCCGAGCTCGTCGCGCTGCGGCGGGCGGGACGCGGGCGTGCGCGGGCGGCCGAACTGCGCCTGGTCGACGGTCCGTTCGGCCACCTCGACGCGCGGGGGCTGGCTAGTTGAGGCCCCCGCCGCCCGAGAGGTCGTTGCCGTGCTGGCGGTGCGCGACGCCCGCCGAACCGGGGTTGTCGATCCGGGCCTGCACCACCGGGTCCGCCTTCGAGCGGCCCTTCGTGTCGGCGGGTCGTTCGAGGCCGGCGCGCCGGGCCCGGGCCCTCCGGTCGACAGTGAAGCCGATGGCCAGCACCACGGCGCAGAACAGGACCGCCCAGACCCAAGGCTGCATGACCGTGCCCCCGATTCCTCCGGAGCTTCCCAGGGTAGCGGTGCAGAGATGCGAGGATGGCCCATGCGCGTGCTGATGTTGTCCTGGGAGTACCCGCCGGTCGTCGTCGGCGGTTTGGGCCGGCACGTGCACGCGCTGGCCGGGCACCTGGCGGCGCAGGGGCACGACGTGGTCGTGCTGTGCCGGCAGCCCTCGGGGACGGACGCGGTCACGCATCCCACGTCCGACACCGTGGTCGACGGCGTGCGGCTGATCCGGGTGGCCGAGGACCCGACGCACCTGGTGTTCGAGCGGGACCTGGTGGCGTGGACGCTGGCCATGGGTCACGCGATGACGCGGGCCGGGTTGGCGCTGCTGCGCGGCTGGCGGCCGGACGTCGTGCACGCGCACGACTGGCTGGTCACGCACCCCGCGATCGCGCTGGCCGAGGAGTGCGGCGCGCCGCTGGTGGCGACCGTGCACGCGACCGAGGCCGGTCGGCACAGCGGGTGGCTGTCGCAGACGTTGAACCAGCAGGTGCACTCGGTCGAGTGGTGGCTGGCGAACCGGGCGGACGCGCTGATCACGTGCTCGTCGGCGATGCGGACGGAGGTGGCGCACCTGTTCGAGGTGGAGCCGTCGTCCGTCACGGTGCTGCACAACGGCATCGAGCCCCGCCGGTGGCGGGTCCGGGCGTCCGACGTGGCCGCCGCGCGTGCCGCGCACAGCCCTTCGGGTGCGCCGCTGCTGCTGTTCTTCGGGCGGCTGGAGTGGGAGAAGGGCGTGCAGGACCTGATCGCCGCCCTGCCCCGGATCCGCCGGATCCACCCGGGCACCCGGTTGGTCGTGGCGGGCACCGGCACGCACCGGGACTGGCTCGTGGAGCAGGCGCGCAAGCACAAGGTGCGCCGGGCGGTGGACTTCGTCGGCCACCTGTCGGACCGGGCGCTGGCGGCGGCGTTGGCGGCGGCGGACGCGGTCGTGCTGCCGAGCAAGTACGAGCCGTTCGGCATCGTCGCGCTGGAAGCCGCGGCGGCCGGCACGCCTCTCGTCGCGTCCACCGCCGG
The DNA here is from genome assembly GCF_055603705.1 of Actinosynnema sp. NPDC037264. NCBI lineage: Bacteria > Bacillati > Actinomycetota > Actinomycetes > Pseudonocardiales > Pseudonocardiaceae > Actinosynnema > Actinosynnema sp. NPDC037264. The sequence goes on from NZ_JBVJVK010000006.1 coordinate 149,333, forward strand.
CGGCCTCGGCGAGGTCGTCCTGGACGGCGTGACGGGCCTGTCCTTCGCCCCCGGCGACACCGAGGCCCTGGCCGGCGCGGTCCGGTCGGTGCTGGACGACCGCCCCGCCGCCGTCCGCCGGGCCCGCGCCGCGAAGTCCCGCCTGGCCACGGACTTCGACTGGTCGAAGATCGCCGAGGACACGGCCGCGGTCTACCGCTCCACGACCGTCCGCGACCACCCGCCGCTCGGCCGCCCCAAGATCCCGACCGGCAACGTGTTCCTCTAGTCCTCCGCCATGCGCCGAGAGCACGCCGTCGGCGCCGGCCGTGGTCCGGGCGTCCGCCGCGCTCTCGCCGCACGACGACGCCCTGGCCACCGCCGACCGCGCGTCCTGGGCCGAGCGCCTCGCCGTGGACGCGGGGTCAGCGGTCCGAGACGGTGAGCACCAGCTTGCCGGTGGTCCGGTTCGCCTCGCCGACCTCGTGCGCCTTGACGACGTCCGCCAGCGGGAAGGTCTCGGCGACGACCGCCCTCAGCTCGCCGCGCTCCACCAGTCCGGCCACGTGCTCCAGCACGGCGTGGTCCGGCACCACGGACACGACCGCCGCGCGCACGCCCAGCTCGTCCGCCATGACGCGGAGGGCGGGCAGCCGGGTCGGGTCCGGCAGGCCGATGTACAGCCCGCCGGGCTTGAGCACGCCCATCGACCGGCGCTCGTAGTCGCCGCCGATCAGGTCGAGCACCACGTCGACGTCCCGCAGCTCGCCGAAGTCCCGCGTCGTGTAGTCCACCGGCTCGTCGACGCCCAGCTCGCGCAGCAGGTCGTGCTTGCCGGCGCGCGCGGTGCCGATCACCCACGCCCCGAGCGACTTCGCCAGCTGCACGGCGACGTGCCCGACACCGCCCGCGGCGGCGTGGACCAGCACCCGGTCGCCCGGCTTGACGTCGGCGGCCTCGGTGAGGGCCTGCCACGCGGTGAGCGCGGCCAGCGGCAGGGCCGCCGCGTGCACGTGGTCGAGGCCGGCGGGCTTGCGGGCGAAGTGGCGCGCGGGCGCGGCGACGTACTCGGCGTACGCGCCGGCCTCGCGCGGCAGGTGGGGCATGCCGAACACCTCGTCGCCGACCCGGAACCGGTGCTCACCCGCCGGCACGTCCACCACGACGCCGGAGACGTCCCAGCCGGGCACCCACGGCGTGGTGAACCAGTAGCCGTGCCGCCGCACGTTCCAGTCGAACGGGTTCACGCCCGCCGCGCGCACCTCGACCACGACCTCGTCCCGCGCCGGCTCCGGCCGCGCGACCGTCCGCACCTCCATGACCTCGGGCCCGCCGAAGGCCTCGACCATCACCGCTCGCATCTCGTTCGTCATGGTCAAAGGATCATCTTCGGTGGTACCTCTTGTGAAGTAGGCACCTGAATGGTAATTAGGTACCTCGTGTATACCACCCCTGACCTGCGCGCTCACGGCGGTGCGGACGCCTACCTCCGCACGTGCGCGTCACGAGCCGTGCTCGACCTGCTCACCAACAAGTGGGTGTGCCTGGTGATCGGAGGCTTGCGCCCCGGCACCCTGCGCTTCGGCGAGCTCCGGCGACGCCTCGACGGCATCACCCAGAAGATGCTCACCCAGACCCTGCGGGACCTGGAACGGGCCGGGCTCGTGCACCGCGCCGTCTACCCGAGCGTGCCGCCGCGCGTCGAGTACAGCCTCACGCCGCTGGGTGACAACGTGGGCGGCCTGATGGACGCGATCAGGGTGTGGTCGGAGACCCACATCGACGACATCCGCGCCGCGCAGGAGGAGTACGACCGCAAGGCGGGCGAGGAGCTCCAGCCCGTCTAGGAGCCGTTGCGGGACTGCTCGAGGGCTTCCTGCGCCTTGCGCGCCATGTCGGCGACGGCGGCGCGGCGCACGGCGTCGGCCTCGTAGTCCGCGCGGCGGTCCTTGACGACCTTCGCCGGGATGCCCACGGCGATCTTGAAGTCCGGCACGTCGCCGCGCACCACGGCGTGCGCGCCGATCACGCAGCCGCGCCCGATCCGCGTGCCGCGGGTGACGGTGACCTTCGTGCCGAGCCAGCAGTCCGGCCCGATGCGCACCGGCGACTTCACGATGCCCTGGTCCTTGATCGGCAGCGTGACGTCCGCCGTGACGTGGTCGAAGTCGCAGACGTAGACCCAGTCGGCGATCAGCGTGGCCGCGCCGATCTCCACGTCGAGGTAGCAGTTCACCGTGTTGTCCTTGCCGAACACGGCCTTGTCGCCGATCCGCAGCGAACCCTCGTGGCAGCGGATGGCGTTGCCGTCGCCGATGTGCACCCAGCGCCCGATCTCCAGCCGGCCGTAGCCGGGGCGGCAGTGCAGGTCGACCTTCTTGCCCAGGAACACCATGCCGCGCAGCACCACGTGCGGGTTCGCGACCCGGAACTTCAGCAACCGCCAGTACCGCACCAGGTACCAGGGCGTGTACGCGCGGTGCCGCAGGACCCAGCGCAACGACGCCAGGGTGAGGAACCTGGCCTGCGCCGGATCGCGGCGCGACCGGCGCCACCTCGTCCACACCGGGGCACCCCACATGCTCGTCACGAATGGCACTCTAACTTCCACCGCCGACCGCTAAAGTGCCAGGTCGCCGTGCCGTCGAACGCACCACTGGGGGAAGCGCGTGCCACCGATCCGGGTTCGCCGGCGTCCCGCCGACCGGTCCAGGCTCAGCCGGGTCGGGGCGGGGCGGGGCCGCCGCGCCGCCGAGCGGTTACCGGGGAGGTCGTGGAGCTGGTTCGAGCTGGCCGCGCTGCTCCTCACCGGCGTCCCGATCGCCATGGTGGTGCTCAAGGCGCTGCTGTTCGCCGACTTCGACCTCCGACTGGTCCGGATCGTCGCGCGGCACATCGACTTCGCCGCGGTCGCGTTCAGCGCCTTCAGCCCCACGTTCATGGTGCTGCCCGCCTTCGCGTTCGTCGCGCTGTACGCCGTGGTGCCCAAGACCAGGAAGGGCCGCGTGGTCCGCGGCGCCCTCTTCGCGGCGGCCGTCCTGTCCTGCGCCCTGCTCCCGCTGCTGTTGGCCGGGATGATGCTGGCCGGCGTGGCGGTCACCTGGCTGGAGATCAGGGGCATGCGGGAGGAGCACGGCTTCAGCCGCCGCTGGGTGACGGCCGTGCTGGCCATCCCGCTGACCGCGTGCACCCTCGCGATCAACTTCCACGGCGTGCAGTTCTGGCTGCCCGTCGAGGCGGTCGAGCGGACCGACGGCACGCGGTCGGTGGGCTACGTGGTCGAGTCCGGCGACCACGACCTGACGTTCATCGCGCACGACACGCGCCGGCCGGAGATCCTGCGGCAGGACTCGGTCCGGGGCCGGACCCTGTGCACGCTCACCGACGTGCGGCCCGGCACGATCGGCGACGTGCTGGTGACCCCGGCCTACAAGCTGGCGATCCACCGCAAGCCCAACCCGCCGCTGCTGCCCCGGTGCCGGCCGTGATCCAGGATGGTGCCGTGACGACACCCCTCATCATCGACACCGACCCCGGCGTGGACGACGCGTTCGCCCTCGCCCTCGCCGCCGCCAGCCCCGAGGTCGACCTGATCGGGGTGACCACCGTCTTCGGCAACGTGTCGCTGGAGAACACCACGCGCAACGCCCTGCGGCTGCTGGCGCTCCTGGGCCGCGACGACGTGCCGGTGGGCGTCGGCGCGTCTCGGCCGCTGGTCCACCCCCACCCGCACCTGTCCAGCGCCCACGGCAAGGACGGACTCTCCGGGTACGCCGACACGCTGCCGGAAGCCACCCGAGGCCCCGACGGGCGCGACGCCGTCACGCTCCTGCGCGACCTGCTCGACCAGGCCGACCGACCCGTCACGATCGTCCCCATCGGCCCGCTCACCAACATCGCGCTGCTGCTGGCCGCCCACCCCGGCCTCAAGCCGAAGATCGGCAGGCTCGTCGTCATGGGCGGCGGGGTGAGCGGCGGCAACGTCACCGCCACGGCCGAGTTCAACGTCTGGAGCGACCCCGAGGCCGCCCGCCGCGTGCTGGTCGAGGAGGACGTGCCCACGACGCTGGTGCCGATGGACCTGACCCGCCGCTGCGCGGTCAGCGCCGAGTGGCTGGACGCGCTGGCGAAGACGTCGCGGGTCGCCGCCACGCTGGTCGGCCTCACGCCCTCCTACCTGGAGACCTACCGGCGTTTCCTCGGCTGGGACGGCATGGCGGTGCACGACGCGGTCGCGGTGGCCGAGGCGGTGCGGCCCGGCATCCTGAGCGGCACGCCGTTCCCGGTGGACGTCGACTGCTCCTACGGCCCGAACCGGGGCGCGCTCGTGGTGGACCGGCGACTGGAGGTGGAGGCCCCCAAGACGCTCGACATCACGCTGGACGCCGACCTCGACGGCCTGCGCGCGTTCCTCTTCGAGCGGCTAGGTGCGCTCGGCGTGCGCGAGTAGGTAGACGGGACGGCGGCCGATGCGCGTCAGCGCCACGGTCGCCTCCGCCGACCCGGACAGCTTCAGCCTCGGCCGCAGCGCGTTCGGGTCCACGTCCAGCCCGCGCACCAGGATCTCCAGCCGGCCCACGTCGTGCGCCCGCAGCACGGACCGCAACGCCTTCTCGCTGTAGTGCCCGTGCTCCACCACCCGGAACGCGCGCACGCCCGGCGGCGGCGTGGGTCCGGTCAGGTAGGCGATCCGCTCGTCCAGCTGCGCCAACCCGTGCCGGGCCGCGTAGTGCCGCACCAGCCCGGCCCGCACCACCGCGCCGTCCGGGTCGACCAGCCACTCGTCCGGCTCGCGCACACCGCAGTCGTCGGGGTCGGCGGACGTGACCGTCCACTCCGGACCGTCCGACCGCAGCACGGTCGCCCGCCGCGACACGCCGGGCGTGGCCAGGCCGCGCGTCCACAGGCACGCCTCGCGCACCTGCCCGTCCAACGACACCAGCTCGACCTCGTCCGCCCACGGCGCGACCGCGAAGTCGACGCCCGGCGCGCACTTCACCGCCAGGTCGCGGTCCGCGTAGGCCTCCGCCAGCTCGTCCAGCGGCGGCGCGAAGTCCGAGGGCCGCCACGTGCGCCGCCCGCTCGCGTCCCGCCGCGCCGGGTCGGCGAGCACCGCCGTGCCGCGCGACACCGGTCGCAACGCGTCCGCACGCACCAACGGCACCGCGTCACCCAGGTTGTGCCGCGCCATGGCCAGCCGCACCGGGTCCAGGTCCGACCCGATGGAACCCTCGGGCAACGCCGCCAGGTCCGCCCCGATCGAGCAGGTCACGTCGTGCGCCCGACCGCGGAAGCGACGTGCCCGGTGCACCGCCACCGGGTGGGCGGTGGCCTGCTGCAACGCGTCGGAGGTGAACAGCCCGTCGGCGAAACCGACCTTCGCGACCGCCTTGCGCCGCAACAGCACCGTCTCCAGCACCGCCGCGAAGTGCGTCGGCGAGACCTGCCTGGCCCGGTTCACGTCCGCCAGCCGCGACGCGGGCGTCAGCGGCAGGTCGGCCAGCGCCGACAACGCGGCGCGCCCGGCGTCCGAACGCAGGTACGCCACGTCGTCGAGGCTGAAGGCGTAGGCCACTAGACCGGCTTGCGACCCGTCACGGAGACGTTGTAGAACAGCTCGCGCGGCAGCACCTTGGCCAGCACGTTCTCGTCCACCCAGGACAGCCGCTGCCAGGTCTTGTAGGCGAACATCGCCCACCCGAAGCCCAGCTTCTCGCGCGGCACGGCGGCCTCGAACGTGCGCACCGGCCAGCCGAACAACGCCGCCGACAGCTCCTCGGTCACCGCGCGCACGCCGACCGCGCCGGCGCCGCGCGCGGTCCGCTCCAGGTCCGACGGGTCGAACGTGTGCAGGTCGACCACGGCCTCCAGCGCCGCGGCCCGCGAGGACTCGTCCAGCTCCTCCTGCGGCCGGCGCCAGTCGTTGAGCGGGGCCAGCTTGGTCACGTTGGTGGTCAGCCACCAGGTCAGCCGGCCGAGGTTGCGGGCGTAGAGGTTGCCCACGTTCGTCGGGTCGCCCGCGAACACGAACTTGCCGCCCGGCTTGAGCACCCGCAGCACCTCGCGCATCGCGGCGGGCACGTCCGGGATGTGGTGCAGCACGGCGTGCCCCACCACCAGGTCGAACGTGTCGTCGTCGTACGGGATGCGCTCGGCGTCGGCCACCCGGCCGTCGACCGGCAGCCCCAGCTGCCCGGCGTTGCGCAGCGCCACCTCGACCATGCCCGGCGACAGGTCGGTCACCGAGCCGCGCTTGATCACGCCGCCCTGCATCAGGTTGAGCAGGAAGAACCCCGTGCCGCAGCCCAGCTCCAACGCGTGCTCGTACGGCCCGGTGTCACCCGCGACCGCGCGGAACCGGTCCGTGGCGTAGGTGATGCAGCGCTCGTCGTAGGAGATCGACCACTTCTCGTCGTACGTGCCCGCTTCCCAGTCGTGGTAGAGCACGTTCGCGAGCTTGGGGTCTTTGTACGCCGCCTCGATCTCCTCGGCGGTGGCGTGCGGGTTGGGCTTGGGATCAACGGCCACTGAACTTCGCCTTCCCCGGGCCGTTCTCGATGAACGACGCCATGCCGGTCTTCTGGTCCTCGGTGGCGAACATCGCCGCGAACAGCTGGCTCTCCAGCTTCAGCCCGCTGCCGAGGTCGGTGTCCAACCCGCCGTCGATCGCGGCCTTCGCGGCGGCGTAGGCGCGCACCGGGCCGTTCACGAACTGGTCGGCCCACCGCTTCGCCGCCCCGTAGACGTCGTCGGGCGCCACGACCTCGTCCACCATGCCGATGCGCAACGCCTCCTCGGCGCCCACGAACCGGCCGGTGTAGATCAGGTCCTTGGCGCGCGACGGCCCGATCAGCCGCGGCAGGCGCTGCGTGCCGCCCATGCCGGGGATGACGCCGAGCAGGATCTCCGGCTGGCCGACCTTGGCGTTGTCGCCCGCGATCCGCCGGTCCGCGCACAGCGCCAGCTCGAACCCGCCGCCCAGGGCGTACCCGGTGATGGCGGCCACGGTCGGCTTGGGGATCTCCTCCACCGCACGCAGCGCCGAGGTGAACGCGCCCGCGCGGGCCGCCATCTCGGCGTAGGACAGCTCGGCCATCTCCTTGATGTCCGCGCCCGCCGCGAACACCTTCGGCCCGCCGTAGACGATCACCGAGTAGACGTCGGCCCGGTCGGCGGCCTCCAGCGCGGCGGACCGGATCTCCTCCTGGACCTGCCGGTTGAGCGCGTTCATCGGCGGGCGGTCCAGCCGGATGGTGCCGATCCCGTCCTCGACTTCGAGCCTCACGAACTCAGCCACGCGGTCCTCCTCGACCCTGACGTCGGTGCGCCTCGCAGGTTACCCCTCGGTAGTTTTCCGGCGGGCGAAGTACCTGTCACCCGACCGTTGGAGCTCCAGCGGCTGGTCGAACGTCTTCGAGAGGTTCTCCTCGGTCAGCACGTCGGCCAGCAGGCCCTGCGCCACGATGCCGCCGTCACGCAGCAGCAGCGCGTGCGTGAAGCCGGGCGGGATCTCCTCCACGTGGTGCGTGACCAGCACCGTCGCCGGCGCGTCCGGGTCCATCGCCAGCTCGGACAGCCGGGCGACCAGGTCCTCGCGGCCGCCCAGGTCCAGGCCCGCCGCGGGCTCGTCGAGCAGCAGCATCTCCGGGTCGGTCATCAACGCCCGCGAGATCAGCGTGCGCTTGCGCTCGCCCTCGGACAGCGTGCCGTAGGTGCGGTCGGCCAGGTGCTCGATGCCCATCGTGGCCAGCAGCTGCCTGGCGCGGCCGGTGTCGAGCCGGTCGTACTCCTCGCGCCAGCGCCCCAGCACCGCGTACCCGGCGCTGACCACCAGGTCGACCACCTTCTCGTCGGCCGGGATGCGCCCGTTCAACGCCGAGGAGGACAGCCCGATCCGGGGCCGCAGCTCGGCCATGTCGGTCCGGCCGATCCGCTCGCCGAGCAGGTGCACCTTGCCCTTGGTCGGGTGCAGCTCCGCGCCGGCCAGCCGGAGCAGCGTCGTCTTGCCGGCCCCGTTCGGGCCGAGCACGACCCAGCGCTCGTCGAGCTCCACGCTCCAGTCGACGTCCCCGACCAGCGTGGTCTTGCCACGTCGAACCGAAACACCCTGCATGTGGATGACCAGATCTTCGTTTTCCACGCCTGCCCTCGCCCCGTCGATGCGCCGCCGCCGCCATTGTTCTGCACCCCGTTCCGCCGGTGGTCCGGTGGGGGGAGGTATGGGCGGGCTCGGTGAACCTGAGCGCGCTCATGCCCACACCGAGCGTGTGTGCTGGAAAGATCGGGCGCATGGCTGCCGACTCGATCCTGCTCGCGGGCCGACCGTTCCCCCTCGGGGCGCACCCCGAGGCCGGAGGTGTGCGCTTCGCGGTCTCGGCACCGCCCGCGCACGCCGTGGAAGTGTGCCTGATCAGCGAAGACGGCACCGAGGAGCGGGTCGAGCTGACCGAGCGCACGTTCGGTGTCTGGCACGGGCTGATCTCCGGAGTCACGCCCGGTCAGCGCTACGGCTACCGCGTGCACGGGCCGTACGACCCGTCACGCGGCCTGCGGTGCAACCCGGCGAAGCTGTTGGTCGACCCGTATGCGACGCGGATCACGGGGACGTTGTCCGACCTCGACGCGGCGCTGGGCTACGTGGACGACCCGATGCTCGGCGGACCGTCACCGGTCGACTCGCTCGGCAGCGTGCCGCTGTCCGTGGTCACCTCGCCCGGCGGGCCGGACACCGGCGTGAAGCCCGAGGTGCCGTTCGAGGAGGCGGTGGTCTACGAGCTGCACGTGCGGGGGTTCACCAAGCGGCACCCGGCCGTGCCCGAGCACCAGCGCGGCACGTACCTGGGGCTGGCGCACCCGGCCGTGCTGGAGCACCTGACCCGGCTCGGCGTGACGTCGGTCGAGCTGCTGCCGGTGCACGCGTTCGTCGACGAGCCGTCGTTGATCCGCGACGGCAGGCACAACTACTGGGGCTACTCGCCGCTGAGCTACTTCGCGCCGCACCCCGCCTACGCCAGCGAGCCGGGCCGCGAGGTGGAGGAGTTCCGCACGATGGTCGCCGCGCTGCACAACGCGGAGATCGAAGTGATCATCGACGTGGTGTTCAACCACACGTGCGAGGGCGGTCCGGAGGGTCCGACGCTGTCCTACCGGGGATTCGACGCGCCCGGCTACTACCTGCACATCGACGGCGGCGGCACGCTCGACATCACCGGCTGCGGCAACACCACCGAGGCCGGGTCGCCGCAGTTCGTGCGGCTGGTGACGGACTCGCTGCGGTACTGGGCCACCGAGCTGGGCGTGGACGGGTTCCGGTTCGACCTCGCGTCCACGCTGGGCAGGCCCGGCGGCGGCCGGTTCGACCGGGCGTCGGCGATGCTCACCGCGATCACGCAGGACCCCGTGCTGTCGCGGTGCAAGCTGATCGCCGAGCCGTGGGACGCCACCGGCGACGGCTACCGGGTCGGCGACTTCGGCGTGCAGTGGGCCGAGTGGAACGGCCGGTACCGCGACACGGTGCGCGACTTCTGGCGCGGCATGACCAGCGTGCGCGACCTGGCGTACCGGTTGTCGGGCTCGTCCGACCTGTACGCCGACGACCTGCGGCGGCCGTGGCAGTCGGTCAACTTCATCACCGCGCACGACGGGTTCACGCTGCGCGACCTCGTGTCCTACAACGAGAAGCACAACCTGGCCAACGGCGAGGACAACCGCGACGGCACCAACGACAACCGGTCGTGGAACTGCGGCGTCGAGGGCGAGACGGACGACGCGGAGGTGCTGGCGCTGCGGGCCCGGCAGGCGCGCAACCTGCTCGCCACGCTGATGCTGTCCACCGGCACGCCGATGCTGACCGCCGGTGACGAGCAGTGGCGCACGCAGGGCGGCAACAACAACGCGTACTGCCTGGACGACGAGACGTCGTGGGTGGACTGGAAGCTCGGCGGCGAGGGCGAGGCGATGCTGGCGTTCGCCCGGCGCGTGATCGCGGTGCGGCGCGCGTCGCCCGCGTTGCGGCAGCCGCAGTTCTTCGACGGCCGGACCACGTCGTCCGGCGCGCCCGACCTGGTGTGGTTCCGGCCGGACGGCGAGGAGATGGCCGAGACCGACTGGTTCGACGAGGGCCGCCGGTTCCTCGGCATGTGGATCGACGGGTCGAACAGCCTGTCCCGCTCGCGTGACGGCGAACTGGTGTCGGACGACTCGTGGCTGCTGCTCCTGCACGCGGGCGCGGACCCGGTCGAGGTCACGCTGCCGGGACCCGAGTACGGCGGGCGCTACGAGCCGACGATCGACTCCACCACCCCCGACGGCTCGCCCGCGGCCGGGGAGAGCCTGGCGGCCGGCGCGACCGTCGTGCTGGAGGGCCGCTCGCTGTTGCTGCTGAGGGTGCCGAACTGAGTTGTGTCGGTGACCGACTGCCTCCGCCACCGACACGATCCTGCCTGGTGAGAGCCGTGCGCGCGGTGCGCCGATCCGTGGCACGATGCCGGCGTGGCCCGCCCGTTGCTGACCTGGTGCGACCGCACGATCGACCTCCTGCTGGTGGCGTCGTGCGGGTGTAGCCGGACGCGACGCGGCCGGTCCGGCCTACCTGGTTGACGCCGCGTCGCGTCTTGATCGCTACCCCGCCCGACCCGTAGCCATCAGGAGCGACCCACGTGACCGCGACGATCGCGCGCGCCGACCTGCACCCGAAGCTGGACGTGCGGTTCCTGCGCGACATCATCCACCCCGAACGCGACCTGTGGACGCCGCGCGAGCTGCGCGAGCTGACGTCCACCGTCGCCGCCGAACTGACCACCCCGCTGCTGGACGTCCTCCGGTACGACCCCGATCGGCGCTGGTGGGCGCGGCTCGGGCTGACCGGGGGCGTCGAGCTGTGGCTGCTGAGCTGGCTGCCCGGTCAGGGCACCGAAGCGCACGACCACGGTGGCGCGGCGGGCTCGTTCACCGTGCTCACCGGTGAGCTGGCGGAGGACTACCGCTACCCCGGTGGGCCGATCCGCAGCGCGCGGCGGCCCGTGGGCAGCGCGTTGGGGTTCGGCGCCGGGCGTGCGCACCGGGTGCTGAACCAGGGCAGTATCGGTGCGGCGAGCGTGCACGCCTACTCGCCGCCGCTGGTGCCGACCCGAGAGTACGCGAGCCTCGCCGACATACCGCGGGAGATCCCGCCGCTGCCCGCCCTGCGGCTGCCGTTGGAGCAGCTGCGCGTTCTGGCCGACCAGGAGGGTCCGTGAGTGCCGAGGAGTTGCTGGAACAAGCGCGGCGGTCGTTGAGCCGCGTGTCGCCGGAGGAGCTGGCCGGGCTGTCGGACGTGCTGGTGGTCGACATCAGACCACACCACGACCGGGCGGCGGAGGGTGAGATCCCCGGCTCGATCCCGGTGGAGCGCATCGTGCTGGAGTGGCGGCTGGACCCGAACGGCGAGCACCGGATCCCCGGCTTCACCGCCGACACCACCGTGGTCGTGCTGTGCAACGAGGGCTACGCCTCCAGCCTGGCCGCCCGCGACCTGCAACGCGTGGGCCTGCCGCGTGCGACGGACCTGGTCGGCGGCTTCCGCGGCTACGCCGCCGCCGGCCTGCCCGTGCGCCCGGGCGCCACCCAAGCCGTCACCTGACCGCCCCGAACGCGGAACTCGGCGTACCCGAGCGTCCGACCCGCGCGACCGGAGCGTCCGACACACGCGACCCGAGCGTTCGACACACGCGCGTGTCGAACCTCCAGGACCCGCGGGTCGATCCTTCAGGTCGCGCGGGTCCTGCCTTCAGCACACCCGAGTTCCGCGTTCGGGAACCAGGAGGCCGGCGGCAGCGTCTCCAGGTTCGTGTGGAAAGCGCTGACCGGGTTGGCCCTGGTCGTCCTCGTGATCTGGCGGCCGGGTGTCGCGACGTTCGGCGGGGCCGCGGTGGGGACGTGGGCGGTCAACGTGGCGCTCCAACTCGGCCTGCTGGCCGGCGCACGGCTGTTCCACGTGCGGGTGCCGTTGGTCGAGATCGGCGTCGGCGGCGAGATCCGCACGTGGACGAAGCCCCACCTTCGGGTGGTGTGGCGGACGATCCCGCTGCTGATGTCGGTCGGCCTCACGTCGATCAAGGCGCCGGTCCGCCGCCGGCTGTGGCTGACCGGGCTCACGTCGGCCGTCGTGGCCGCGGTGGTCGTGGCGGTGGCCTGGCTCGGCGCGCTCGGCTGGTCGGGCGCGGACCAGCCGTTCCTGCGCGGTTTCGCGGTCGCGGGCACGGCCGTGCTGCTCAACGGCCTGTGGCCACGACGCGGCGCGGGCACCACCTCACCCGGCTGGTTCCTGTTCGCCCTGCCCCGCGTGTCCGGCCGCACGGCGGCCGAGTACGAGGCGACCCCCCTGGTCAACGAGGTCACCGACGCGCTCGAAGTCGGCGACCTCGACCGGGCCGAGGCGCTGGCCGACGAACTGGTCGAGCGCCACCCCACGCTGCTGGTCGCGATCGGCGCGCGGTCCTCCGTGCTGACGCTGCGCGCCCGCTACGGCGAGGCGTTGCACCTGGTCAGCGGCCTGGTCGGGCGCACCGACCTGGAGCCGCGCGACATGGCGTTCGTGCTCGCCGCGATGGCCGGCTCCACGGCGAACGCGGTCGAGGGCGGCCAACTGCCCGCGGACGTCGGCGTGCCCGCGGCGAAACGCGCGGCGGACGGCGCGATGAAGTTCGGCTACCCCCGCCACCGCTGCACGGCCACGCTGGCCCAACTCGCCCTGATCGAGCACAACCACGCCACCGCGCTGGCCCTCGCCACCCAGGCCAAGGCCACCAGCGAGACCGGTCTCGCCCGCGCCGACGCCCTGGCCACGATCGCCCGCGCCCACATGGCCGCCGGTGACAACGCGGCCGCCCGCGCGAGCCTGGTCGAGGCCGAACAACTCGCCGGCTGGATGCCCCGGGTCGCCGAAACCACGGCCCGGCTCAACATCACCTGACCGGAGCCGGGGCTACGTCCGGCGGCATCGGTCGGGTCACGGGTGCGAGCGGGGAAGTCCGGCTCCAGGTCGGACTTCGCGCAGCACTACCTCACGTGCGCGGCCCACTCGAACCGCACTTCCGCTCGCTCCTGCTCGGCGATGGCGTTACCGACCTCGACGATGACCGCACCGAGGCGATCAGCCTGCCCGTCATCCCTGAACCGACCGGCAGCCGCCAACATCTCACCGAGCTTGGTCAGCTCCACCTTCCACGGCTCGGGAAGCGGCCCCGCGGTGTCCTCGCCCAGACCGATCTGCGTGAAGTCGATCGGCGGCCACGGATGCCGCCACCAGAGCGGATCCAGCACCAGGCAAGGGATCTCGACCCTTCGATCGCCGAGGTAGATGACGCCGCACATCGCCGACTCCGATCTATGCGGGTTGATCCGGCATGGTCGGCATGCCGCCCTCCGGCACGGGCAGGCCGCAGGTCTTCAGGGCCTCGTTCACCAGCTTCAACCACGTCTGCACTTCGGCGCGCAGCTTCCCCGGATCCGGCGCCACGGCGCCGGGCACGATCTTGCTCAACACGCTGAACGCGCCGGCGAACATGGCCAGGTCCTGCGACAGGCACAGCTCCGGCCCGTGCAACCGGCTCTCGGCGGGCGCGGTCGTCGGTGGTGTCGGCAGGCACTTCGCGGCCGTCATCGCCACCAGCACGCGGAGCGCCTCGCCCAGCGGCACGGCGGCCTTGTCGGGCGCCGGCGGGTTCGCGGCCAGCGGTGCGACCACCGTCTTGAGCGTGTCCGCGAGCTGCGTCACCAGTCCCGCGCACGCGGCGGGCGGTTCCGCCGACCGCCGCTGCGCCGACGCGGCCGGGATGACGGCCACGGCGAGCACGACGGCGAGCACCGTGCCGATCGTTGCGAATTTCCTCACGGCGGAAGCGTAAGCGCGGACGCGCGGCCACCTGCCGGTGAAAACCGCGAGTTCACCCGACCGAAGAAACCTCGGCACACCAGCGTGAATCAGATGACCGCCGGTCACGCCGACGGTCATCTGATCGAGCGACCTCAGCCGGCCAGCACGACCCGACCGAGTTCCGCCGGTGACGCGAGCAGGTCGTGCCGCGGCAGCACGCGCACCGTGTAGCCGACGGCGCCGGCGTGCGGCAGCGGCACCTCGATCTCGTAGTTGCCGTTGCCCGCGTAGTCCATCCCGTGCGTGACCACGTCGTACAGCTCGTCGGAGTCGCCGACCCGGCCCAACGCCACCTGGACGTCCACTTCGGACGGTTCGAGGCCGGCCAGCTCGATCCGCGCCCGCACGCCGACCGGCGAGCCGAGGTTCGGCGTCACCGACCCGTTCAGCGACATCTCCGACTCCAGCACCCGCACCCGCGTCCACGACGCCCGCAGCCGCTGCCGGTACGCGGCCAGCTCCTTCGCGCCCCGGAAACCCTCGCCGACGACCGAGGCGGCCGACGACGCGGCGGGCGCGTACAAGTTCTCCACGTACTCGCGCACCATCCGCGACGCCTGCACCGCCGGGCCGAGCGAGGCCAGCGTGTGCCGCACCATCGCCAGCCACCGCGTCGGCACCCCGTCCTCGCCGCGGTCGTAGAACAGCGGCGCGACCTGGTTGCCGAGCAGGTCGTACAGCGCGGCGGCCTCCAGGTCGTCACGCCGGGTCGGGTCGGTGATGCCGTCGGCGGTCGGGATGGCCCAGCCGTTGCTGCCGTCGTACAGCTCGTCCCACCAGCCGTCGCGGATCGACAGGTTCAGCCCGCCGTTGAGCGCCGACTTCATGCCGGACGTGCCGCACGCCTCCAGCGGGCGCATCGGGTTGTTCAGCCACACGTCGCAACCCCAGTACAGGTACCGGGCCATGGACATGTCGTAGTCGGGCAGGAACACGATCCGGTGCCGCACGCCCGCGTCGTCGGCGAACCGCACGATCTGCTGGATCAACGCCTTGCCGCCGTCGTCGGCGGGGTGCGACTTGCCCGCGACGACCAGCTGCACCGGCCGTTCGGGGTGCAGCAGGAGCGCGCGCAGCCGTTCGGCGTCGCGCAGCATCAGCGTCAGCCGCTTGTAGGTCGGCACGCGGCGGGCGAAGCCGACGGTCAGCACGTCCGGGTCGAACACCGAGTCGGTCCAGCCCAGCTCCAACGCCGAAGCGCCGCGCTGCAACCACGACGCGCGCGTGCGGCGGCGGACCTCGTCGACGAGCTTGCCGCGCAGGTCGTTGCGCAGCTCCCACAGCCGCTGGTCGGTGACGGGTTCGAACCCGTGCAGGCCGACGCCGGCCTCCTCCGTGTCGCCGACGAGCCTGCTCATCTCGGTCGCCGCCCACGTCGGGCCGTGCACGCCGTTGGTGACCGAGCCGATCGGCACCTCGGCGGCGTCGAAGCCCGGCCACAGGCCGCGGAACATGTCGCGGCTGACGGTGCCGTGCAGCCGGGAGACGCCGTTGGCGCGCTGCGCGAGCCGCAGGCCCATGTGCGCCATGTTGAACAGGCCGGGGTTGTCCTCCGCGCCGAGGGCGAGCAGGCGCTGGGTGTTCACGCCCGGCAGCAGGGCCTCGGAGCCGAAGTAGTGCTGCACCAGGTCGACGGGGAACCGGTCGATGCCGGCCGGCACCGGCGTGTGCGTGGTGAACACCGTGCCCGCGCGGACCGCCGCCAACGCCTGGTCGAAGTCCAGGCCCTCGGTCGTGACCAGCTCGCGGATGCGCTCCAGGCCGAGGAAGCCCGCGTGGCCCTCGTTGGTGTGGAAGACCTCGGGCGACGGGTGCCCGGTCAGGTCGCAGTACGTGCGCACGGCGCGGACGCCGCCCACGCCGGCCAGGATCTCCTGCCGGATGCGGTGGTCCTGGTCGCCGCCGTAGAGGCGGTCGGTGACGCCGCGCAGGTCGTCGTCGTTCTCCTCGACGTCGGAGTCGAGCAGGAGCAGCGGGATGCGGCCGACCTGCGCCTTCCACACCTTGGCGCGCAGCACCCGGTCGCCCGGCATGGCGACGTGCACGAGGATCGGCGCGCCGGACGGCTCGGTGAGCAGCTCCAGCGGCAGGCCTCGCGGGTCGAGCACCGGGTAGTGCTCGATCTGCCAGCCGTCCAGGGACAGCGCCTGGCGGAAGTAGCCCGACCGGTAGAGCAGGCCGACCGCGATCAGCGGCACGCCCAGGTCCGAGGCCGCCTTGAGGTGGTCGCCCGCCAGCACGCCGAGGCCGCCGGAGTAGTTCGGCAGGGCCTCGGTGACGCCGAACTCCATCGAGAAGTAGGCGATCGCGGTCGGCAGGGGGTGCAGGTCGTGGTTGCCGTGCTCGCGGCGCTGGGCGATCTCGTCCTGGCGGCGCTGGAACCAGCGCGGTCCGGTGGTGTAGCGGTGCAGGTCGTCGGCCAGGGCGCGGGCGTGCGCGAGGAACTGCTCGTCACGGGCGAGGGCTTCGAGGCGGTCGGGCGCGACCACGGACAGCAGCCGCAACGGGTCGCCGTGCTCGGCCCACAGCTCTGGGTCGACCGAAGCGAACAGGTCCTGGGTGGGCTGGTGCCACGTCCAGCGCAGGTTCGTGGCGAGGGTGCCCAGGGCGGTCAACGGCTCGGGCAGGCTGGCTCGGACGGTGAACCGGCGAAGTGCTCGCATGGCGTCGGACCTTATCCCCCATCCAGCGGTGCGGGACAACGGTCACCCGAACCGATGCCGTGACCGATACAGCTTCACCAGGGCAAACGGCGCTCTGCAAGTTATTTCGCCCACAGTGCGCAAACGTTGACGCGGCACCCTGGACACGTTCGGCGGCGCGGCGTGCGTTCGGCGCGGTCGGAGGCCGCCGGGGGCACCCCGGCGTGCGGCTGATCGCCAGGGCGGGTGGCACGGCAGGGTGGTCCGGCCGGCGCTACTCCGATCGTGTGAGCCCTAGTCGCTCGATTGAGATCGGCGTGGCTCCCGGTCGAAGCGGATCACCGCCTGCGAATCTGCTCGGATCGCGAGACGGGCGCCACCGCCAAGTGTGCAATCCGATCAGAACGGGTAGGAACAGCGGGTACAGGTGTCCCGGTGGTGGGCCGTCCCACCGCTGCGGGCAGACTTGACCGTGCAAGCGTCACACCAGGTGAGAGGGGCGCTGCCGATGAGCGGACGACTCGGTATCGACGATGTCTCCCCGACCGTGAGCGGCGGTCGCTACCCGGCGAAGGCCGTGGTCGGCGAACACGTCCCGGTCGAGGCCACGGTGTGGCGCGAGGGCCACGACGCCGTGGCCGCCACGGTGGTGTGGCGGGGACCGAACGACCGGGTCGCCAGACAGACACGGATGGTCCCGCACGGCGTCGGCCTGGACCGCTGGGCCGCCACGATCGTGCCGGACGCGACGGGCTCGTGGACGTTCCGCGTGGACGCCTGGAGCGACCCCTGGGCCACCTGGCAGCACGCCGTCGAGGTCAAGATCGCCGCCGGTCAGGGCGCCGACGACCTGGCGAACGACCTGGAGAGCGGCGCGCTGCTGCTCGACCGCGTCAGCCGCCGCCCCGACCGGCGCAAGGACAAGCCGCTGCTGGTCAACGCGGCCACCGCGCTGCGCGACGAGCACCGCCCCCTGGCCGAGCGGGTCGCACCCGCCCTGGCGGGCGACGTCCGCCGGATCATGCACGACCACCCCGTCCGCGAGCTGATCACCAAGGGCAAGCCGCAGAAGGTGTGGGTCGACCGGGAGCGGGCGGCGTTCGGCTCGTGGTACGAGTTCTTCCCCCGCAGCACGGGCGGCGTGGACGAGTCGGGCGTCCCGGTGCACGGCACGTTCGTCACCGCCGCCAAGGAGCTGGACCGCATCGCGGCCATGGGCTTCGACGTCGCCTACCTGCCCCCGATCCACCCGATCGGGCGGGTGAACCGCAAGGGCCCGAACAACACGCTCACCGCCACCGAGGACGACCCCGGCTCGACCTGGGCGATCGGCGCGGACGAGGGCGGGCACGACGCGATCCACCCGGAGCTCGGCACGATCGAGGACTTCGACGCGTTCGTCGCTCGCGCCCGCGAGCTGAACCTCGAGGTGGCGCTGGACCTGGCGCTGCAATGCGCCCCCGACCACCCGTGGGTGCTGAAGAACCCCGAGTGGTTCACCACCCGGCCGGACGGCTCGATCGCCTACGCGGAGAACCCGCCGAAGAAGTACCAGGACATCTACCCGGTCAACTTCGACAACGACCCGCAGGGCCTCTACAACGAGGTGCTGCGCGTGGTGCTGCACTGGGTCGACCACGGGGTGAGCATCTTCCGGGTCGACAACCCGCACACCAAGCCGCCGGACTTCTGGGCGTGGCTGATCTGGGCGGTCAAGGACCGGCACCCCGACGTGCTGTTCCTGTCCGAGGCGTTCACCCGCCCGGCCCGCCTGTACGGCCTGGCAAAGCTCGGCTTCACGCAGAGCTACACCTACTTCACCTGGCGCACGACCAAGGAGGAGCTGACCGAGTTCGGCAACGAACTGGTCGAGCACTGGGACGAAGCGCGGCCCAACCTGTTCGTCAACACCCCCGACATCCTGCACGAGTCGCTGCAGCACGGCGGCCCGGGCATGTTCGCGCTGCGCGCGGCGCTGGCGGCGACGATGGCGCCGACCTGGGGTGTGTACTCGGGCTACGAGCTGTTCGAGCACGAGGCCGTCCGGCCGGGCAGCGAGGAGTACCTGAACTCGGAGAAGTACCAGCTCCGCCCCCGCGACTACGCGGCGGCGGTGGCCGAGGGACGGTCGCTGGAACCGTGGTTGCGCAAGCTGAACGCGATCCGCCGGGCGCACCCGGCGCTGCGGCAGATGCGAACACTCCGGTTCCACCACGTCGACAACCCGGCGTTGATCGCCTACTCCAAGCAGGATCCCGGCACCGGCGACACGGTCGTCGTCGTGGTCAACCTGGATCCGCACAACGCGCAGGACGGCACCGTCTGGCTGGACCTGCCCGCGCTCGGCGTCGACTGGCCCGAGCGGCTGATCGCGCACGACGAGGTGTCCGGGGAGACCTGGGACTGGGGTCAGGCCAACTACGTCCGCCTCGAACCCTGGCGCGCCCCGGCGCACATCGTCGGCGTGCTCCGCCGATCAGGGCAGTCACCGCTCAGCAGCTAGCGCGAACAACACAGCCCGGTCCCCTTTACCCAGTCCCCGTGCCCGCCGAAGAGCACGAGGGACGATCGAACGCACCCCCAATGAGGTGGGACGAGGTGGAGCACACATGCAGGAAGAGGCCCGACCCGACGCCGCGCTGGTAGGCCTGGAGAACGTGCCGCACACCGGCGAGGCCATCGGCGCGGACGGCCTGCTGGTCGAACCGCAGGCCGAGGACTTCCGGTCGGCCAAACTCGTGCCGCGCGAGCGCGACTGGTTCAAGGGCGCGGTGTTCTACGAGGTGCTGGTGCGCGCGTTCAGCGACTCCAACGGCGACGGCACCGGAGATCTGCGGGGCCTCGCGTCCCGGCTGGACTACCTGGAATGGCTCGGCGTCGACTGCCTGTGGCTGCCGCCGTTCTACGCCTCGCCGCTGCGCGACGGCGGCTACGACATCTCCGACTTCCGCGCGGTGCTGCCGGAGTTCGGCTCGGTCGAGGACTTCGTGTACCTGCTGGACGAGGCGCACCGGCGCGGCATCCGGGTGATCACCGACCTGGTGCTCAACCACACCAGCGACGCGCACCCGTGGTTCCAGCAGTCGCGGACCGACCCCGACGGCCCCTACGGCGACTACTACGTGTGGAGCGACGACGACCAGCGCTACGCGGACGCGCGGATCATCTTCGTCGACACCGAGTCGTCCAACTGGACCTACGACCCGGTGCGCGGCCAGTTCTACTGGCACCGGTTCTTCTCCCACCAGCCCGACCTGAACTTCGAGAACCCGCACGTCCAGGAGGCGATGCTGGACACCCTGCGGTTCTGGCTCGACCTGGGCATCGACGGGTTCCGGCTCGACGCCGTGCCGTACCTGTTCGAGGCGGAGGGCACGAACTGCGAGAACCTGCCGCGCACCCACGACTTCCTCAAGCGCTGCCGCAAGGTCGTCGACGACGAGTACCCCGGCCGGGTGCTGCTGGCCGAGGCCAACCAGTGGCCGTCGGACGTGGTCGAGTACTTCGGCAACCCCGAGGTCGGCGGCGACGAGTGCCACATGGCGTTCCACTTCCCGTTGATGCCGCGCATCTTCATGTCCGTGCGGCGCGAGTCGCGGTTCCCGATCTCGGAGATCCTGGCGCAGACGCCGCAGATCCCCGACGGCTGCCAGTGGGGCATCTTCCTGCGCAACCACGACGAGCTGACGCTGGAGATGGTCACCGACGAAGAGCGCGACTACATGTACGCGGAGTACGCCAAGGACCCGCGGATGAAGGCGAACATCGGCATCAGACGACGGCTGGCCCCGCTGCTGGAGAACGACCGCAACCAGCAGGAGCTGTTCACCGCGATGCTGCTGTCCCTACCCGGCTCGCCCGTCCTCTACTACGGTGACGAGATCGGCATGGGCGACAACATCTGGCTGGGCGACCGCGACGCGGTCCGCACGCCGATGCAGTGGACCCCGGACCGCAACGCGGGGTTCTCCAGCTGCGACCCGGGCCGGATCTACCTGCCGGTGATCATGGACCCGGTGTACGGCTACCAGGCGCTCAACGTCGAGGCGCAGCTGAACAACCAGTCCTCGCTGCTGCACTGGACGCGGCGGATGATCGAGGTGCGCAAGCAGCACCACGCGTTCGCGGAGGGCGACTTCACCGACCTCGGCGGGTCGAACCCCAGCGTGCTGGCCTACCGGCGGCGGTGGCTGCGGCCCGACGGCCACGAGGACGTCGTGCTGTGCGTGAACAACCTGTCGCGGTTCCCGCAGCCGGTCGAGCTCGACCTGTCGGAGCACCACGGCAGCAGGCCGGTCGAGCTGACCGGCGGCGTCGTCTTCCCGACCGTCGGCGACCTGCCCTACCTGCTGACTTTGCCCGGTCACGGCTTCTACTGGTTCCAGCTCGTGGAAGCCGGCGACGACAGCGAGCCGAGGTGATGGACGTGACGGAGCCGCACGACCTGGTCGACAAGGTGCTCGCCGAGCTGCCCGAGTGGCTGCCCGCGCAGCGGTGGTTCGGCGGGAAGGACCGCCCGGTCACCTCGGTCCGCCCGCTGCGGACGGCGGTGCTGCGGTCCGCCGACCCGGTGCTGGTGCACCTCGTGGTGGAGGTGGCGCAGCCGGACCGGCGCGAGCCCTACCAGCTGCTGGTCACCGACCACGTGGACAACTACGACGCCACCTCCGTGCCGGAGCTGACCGGCGTGCTGCTCGACCTGATCGCCGAGGGTGTCGAGGTGGAGGGCCTGAGGTTCGCGCACGAGCCGGACGTCGAGCTGCAGACCGGGCTGCGCGGCCGGCCGATCACCTCCGAGCAGTCCAACACCTCGATCGTGTTCGGCAGCCAGTACATCCTCAAGCTGTTCCGCAAGCTCAGCCAGGGCGAGAACCCGGACCTCGTGCTGCACCGGGCCTTGCGCCAGGTCGGGTGCGAGCACATCGCCCAGCCGCTGGGGTCGATCACGGGTCGGCTCGACGGCCGGACCACGACCGTCGGCATGCTCCAGCAGTTCATGCCGGACGCGGTGGACGGCTGGGCGATGGCCACCACCAGCGTGCGCGACCTGATGGCCGAGGCCGACCTGCACGCCGACGAGGTGGGCGGCGACTTCGCCGGCGAGGCGCAGCGGCTGGGACAGGCCGTGGCGACCGTGCACGCGGACCTGGAACGCGCCCTGGGCACGCAGTCCGCGGACGCCGAGAACATCGACCGGACCGTGCGGGCGATGGTCTCGCGGCTGGACTCGGTGGTCGACTCGGTGCCGGAGCTGCGGCCGTACGTGCCCGCGCTGCGGGAGGCGTTCGAGCAGGCCAGGGAGACACCGGACGCGGTCGCCGTGCAGCACATCCACGGCGACCTGCACCTCGGTCAGGTGCTGCGGACCGTGCAGGGGTGGCTGCTGATCGACTTCGAGGGCGAGCCGGGCACGCCGATGGCCGAGCGCATCGAGCTGCGCTCGCCGTTGCGCGACGTGGCGGGGATGCTGCGATCCTTCGACTACGCGGCGCACCAGCTGCTCGTCGGCCAGCCGGAGGACCACCAGCTGACCGTGCGGGCGCTGGAGTGGGCGCGGCGCAACCGCGCGGCGTTCACCGAGGGCTACGCGGAGGCGGCGTCGGAGTCGGTCGGCGACCCGCGCAAGCGGGGCTACCTGCTGCGGGCGTTCGAGCTGGACAAGGCCGTCTACGAGGTCGCGTACGAGCACGCGAACAGGCCGGAGTGGTTGACGGTCCCGCTGTCGTCGATCGCGCGGATCACTGGAGAGGGAGCGGTGCAGTCATGATCTCGCCCGAGGACGTCGACCGGCTGCTGGCCGGGGCGCACCACGACCCGCACTCGGTGCTCGGCGTGCACCACGTCCCGGAGGGCGTGGTCGCGCGGGCGCTGCGCCCGGGCGCGACGGCGGTGGCGGTGATGGCCGCCGACAAGCGCTTCGACCTGGACCGGGTCGCCGACGGGTTGTTCGCGGGCGAGCTGCCCGAGCACCCCGGCGACTACCGGCTGGTGGTCGAGTACGGCGACCAGGTCGTCGAGGTGGACGACCCGTACCGCTGGCTGCCGACCGTCGGCGAGCTCGACCTGCACCTGATCGGCGAGGGGCGGCACGAGCGGCTGTGGGACGTGCTGGGCGCGCGGGTGCGCACCTACGACACGCCCAACGGCACCGTCTCGGGCGTCTCGTTCGCCGTGTGGGCGCCGACCGCGCGCGGTGTGCGGGTGTGCGGCGACTTCGACGGCTGGGACGGCCGCGCGAACCCGATGAGGTCGCTCGGCTCGTCCGGCGTGTGGGAGGTCTTCATCCCCGGCATCCCGGAGGGCACCCGGTACAAGTTCCGGATCCTCGGCCGCGACGGCGGGTGGCACGAGAAGGCCGACCCGATGGCGTTCGCCACCGAGACGCCGCCGCAGACCGCGTCGGTCGTCACCCGGACCGCGCACGAGTGGGGCGACGCGGAGTGGCGGGCCAGGCGCGACGCCACGCAGTGGATCAACGCGCCGATGAGCGTGTACGAGGTGCACCTCGGCTCGTGGAAGCCGGGTCTGGGCTACCGGGAGCTGGCCGAGGAGCTGGCGGACTACGTGGTGGGCGCCGGGTTCACGCACGTGGAGCTGATGCCGGTGGCCGAGCACCCGTTCGGCGGGTCGTGGGGCTACCAGGTGACGTCGTACTACGCGCCGACGTCGAGGTTCGGCTCGCCGGACGACTTCCGGCACTTCGTGGACGTGCTGCACCAGCGCGGCGTCGGCGTGATCATGGACTGGGTGCCGGCGCACTTCCCGCGCGACTCGTGGGCGTTGGCGAAGTTCGACGGCACCGCGTTGTACGAGCACGAGGACCCGCGCCGGGGCGAGCACCCGGACTGGGGCACGCTGGTGTTCGACTTCGGGCGCAACGAGGTGCGCAACTTCCTGGTCGCCAACGCGCTGTTCTGGATCGAGGAGTTCCACATCGACGGCCTGCGGGTCGACGCGGTGGCCTCGATGCTGTACCTGGACTACTCGCGGCAGGAAGGGCAGTGGCTGCCCAACCAGTACGGCGGGCGGGAGAACCTGGACGCGGTGCGGTTCCTGCAGGAGCTGAACGCGACCGTCTACAAGCGCCACCCCGGTGTGGTGATGGTGGCCGAGGAGTCGACGGCGTGGCCGGGCGTGTCGCGGCCGACGCACCTGGGCGGCCTCGGGTTCGGGTTCAAGTGGAACATGGGCTGGATGCACGACACGCTGCACTACCTGTCGCGCGAGCCCATCCACCGGTCGTTCCACCACAACGAGATCACGTTCTCGCTGGTCTACGCGTGGAGCGAGAACTTCGTGCTGCCGCTGTCGCACGACGAGGTCGTGCACGGCAAGGGGTCGTTGTGGCAGCGGATGCCCGGCGACGACTGGAACAAGGCGGCGGGGCTGCGGTCGCTGCTGGCGTTCATGTGGGCGCACCCCGGCAAGCAGCTGCTGTTCATGGGCGGCGAGTTCGGGCAGCGCGACGAGTGGTCGGAGGGCCGGTCGCTGGACTGGCACCTGCTGGAGTCGCCGCTGCACGGCGGCCTGCACCGGCTGGTCGCGGACCTGAACCGGGTCTACCGGGGCTCGCCCGCGTTGTACAGCGCGGACAACCGGCCCGAGGGGTTCTCGTGGATCGACGCGAACGACTCGGCGGGCAACGTGCTGAGCTTCCTGCGGATCGGCGAGGACGGCTCGGTGCTCGCGTGCGTGGCGAACTTCGCCGGCATGCCGCACCACGACTACCGGGTCGGGCTGCCGGTCGCGGGTCGGTGGCGCGAGGTGGTGAACACGGACTCGGAGGTCTACGGCGGGTCCGGCGTCGGCAACTTCGGCGTGGTGGAGGCGGAGGAGCACCCGTGGCACGGCCGGCCCGCGTCCGCGGTGCTCCAGCTGCCGCCGGCGGGTGTGCTCTGGCTGGCGCCGGAAGCACCCGCGGTCACCGCGACCGTCACGGAGGAAGACCGGGCAGGCGTCGAGGGCCCGGTCGACCCGGACGACCTCGACCACGCCTGACCGC
Source organism: Actinosynnema sp. NPDC037264 (assembly GCF_055603705.1). Lineage (NCBI taxonomy): Bacteria > Bacillati > Actinomycetota > Actinomycetes > Pseudonocardiales > Pseudonocardiaceae > Actinosynnema > Actinosynnema sp. NPDC037264. Next base: position 173,871 of record NZ_JBVJVK010000006.1, read on the forward strand.
AGCGCCGTGCCCGGCCGGGTCCTCGACACCCGGCCGGGAGGCGCGCCGGCCCTGACCGAACCGGGTCGTGCGGAACGTCGTCCGCGGGGGTCGGTGCCTGCCATGCTGAGCCCCATGGCGGACGAGGTGTGGGCGGTCGGCGAGGCGTATGAGGCTTACGTCGGGCGTTGGAGCGCGCCCGTTGCGAGGGGGTTCCTCCGACTGCTGGACGTGCCGTCGGCCCGTCGCTGGGTGGACATCGGCTGCGGCACGGGCGCGTTGACCACCGCGATCCTCAAGATCGCCGACCCGGCCGAGGTCGTCGGCGTCGACCCGTCCGAGGGCTTCCTGGCCACCGCGCGGCACCGGGTCACCGACCCGCGCGCGGCCTTCCACGTCGGCGACGCCCGCTCCCTCCCGCTGCCCGACCACGCCTTCGACGCCGTGGTCAGCGGCCTCGCCCTCAACTTCGTGCCGGACCCGGTGCGGGCCGCCGCCGAGTGCACCAGGGTGGCCGCGCCCGGCGGCGTGGTGGCCGCCTACGTCTGGGACTACGCCGAGGGCATGGCGATCACCCGCTTCTTCTGGGACGCCGCCACCGACCTCGACCCGGCCGCCGCCGCCCTGCACGAGGGCAGGCGCTTCCCCCTGTGCCGACCCGAACCGCTGCGCGGGCTGTGGACCGCCGCCGGGCTGCACGGGGTGCGCGTGGAGGCGTTGGAGGTGCCGACGGTGTTCAACGACTTCGACGACTACTGGCGGCCGTTCCTCGGTGGGCAGGGACCGGCGCCCGGCTACACCGCGTCCCTGCCCGAGGACCGGCGTCGTGCCCTGCGCGACCTGCTCCGCACCCGCCTGCCCACCCACCCGGACGGCTCGATCCGGCTCACCGCGCGGGCGTGGGCGGTGCGCGGCGTCATGGCGCGGGCCTGAAGGTGGGCAGGAGCTCGGGCAGCCGTTCGGCACCCCGTTCGGTGACGAGGAGCTCCCTGGTGCCCTCCTGACGGCGGACCAGGTCGTCGGCCACGAACGCGTCGAGCACGAGCCGGCCGAGGTCGCCGCCCAGGTGCGGGACGCGGTGCGTGCGGTCCAGGCAGGCCAGCGCCAGGCGGCGGCGCGGCGCGACGGCGTGCGGGTCGACGCCGAGGCGGCGCCACGCGGTCAGGTCCTCGCCGAGCGCGAGTTCGCCGGCGCGGCCGTCGGGCGGTTCGAGCCCGCCTGCGTCGACCAGGGTGGTGAACACCGCGATCCCCAGGCGGCCGGCCGCGTGGTCGTAGCACGTGTGGGCGACGTCCACCGGCGATGACGCGCGCCGCGGCGCGGTGAGGTCGTCGTGGTGGGCGTAGCGGGCCAGCGCGGTGAGGACGTCGGCGATGTCGGCGCGGGCGACCCGGTAGACGGCGTGCCGGCCGGTGTGCTCGACCTCGACCAGGCCGGCGGCGCGCAGGCGGGCCAGGTGGTTGCCCAACCGCGGCGGCGAGATGCCCATGGCGTCGGCCAGCTGCACCATCGCGTGCGGGCCCTCGGCGGCGAGCAGTTGCAGCGCGGTGAGCCGGATCGGGTCGGACAGCTCGCGGGCCAGCGCGACGGCGGACGCCTGCACGGCGTTGCCGGAGTCGATCCATCCAGCCATGAGCGCACCCTAGCACCCTTCACGCTTGCCTGAACTCTGGTTGCGGCCGTGAGCGGGGGCGGGTTACGGTCGCAGACACCATTCATAGGATCGTGAAGGGTGTGTGCCGATGGGGCTGGGCGTGCTGCTGTGGGGTCGCGGGGTCTCGGCGCTCGGCGACGGCCTGTGGTTCACCACGTGGGCGTTGTTCTTCACCCGCGTGCTCGGGTTGCCGCTGGTGGCGGTGGGTGTCGGGATGGCGGTGGCGGGTGCGGCGGGGCTGCTCGCGGCGGTGCCGGTCGGCGCGTTGGCGGACCGGTTCGACCCGAGGTCGGTGCTGGTGGTGATCACCCTCGTGCGGGCGTGCGCCATGGCGTCCTACCTGGTCGTGGACGGCACGTGGTCGTTCCTCGTGGCGACGGTGGCGTTCACCGCCCCGGCCAACGGCGGCAACGCCGTGCGGACGGCGTTGATCGCGGGTCTGGTGACGGACAACGCGGCCAGGGTGCGCGCGTTGGCGCGGCAGCGCGTGGCGCAGCACGTCGGCTACGCGATCGGGGCCGGGCTCGGCGCCCTGGTGCTGACCGCCGACAGCCACTCCGCCTACGCCCTGGCGATCACCGGCAACGCGCTCACGTTCGGGGTCCTGGCGGTCACGACGCTCGCGGTGCGCAAGCCGTCGCCGGTCGGCGCGACGCCGCGGGCGCGGGTCGTGCTGGGCGACCGCCCCTACCTCGCCGTCGTCGCGACCACCTCGGTCCTGTCGCTGTGCTGGGCGATGCTGTCGACCGGCCTGCCGCTGTGGCTGTCGCGCTTGACCGACCTGCCGCTCGCGCTGAGCGGCGTGGTGGTGGTCGTCAGCTCGGTGGGCATCGCCGTGTTCCAGGTGCCGTTCGCGCGCTTCGCCCGCACCCCGGACCAGGCCGCGCGCACGGCGGTCCGGTCCGGCGTCGCCCTCGCCGCGAGCTGCGCCCTGCTCGCCACGACCGCGGGCGGCTCGGGTGCGGCGGTCGTGGCGGTCGTGGTGGCCGCGGCGGCGCTGCACGTGGTCGGGGAACTGGGTTACGTGGCCGCGAACTGGGGTTTGTCGGTGAGCCTCATGCGTGACGACGCGCGTGGCGCCTACCAAGGGGTGAACGAGGCCGCGACCGCCACCGTGCAGCTCTTCGGGCCCTCCGTCCTGACGTTCGCGCTCGGCGGCTTCGGTGCGGGCGGTTGGCTCGCCGTGGGCGTGATCTTCCTGGTCGCGGTCGCGCCCGTGCCGGCGTTGACCAGGTGGGCGACACGCACCCGTGATCCGGCCACGACGTCGAACGCGACCCCGTAGGGGTTCGGCGCGGGCACAATGGGCCAATGCGGCTCGTATCGGCTCGGCTGGTCCTGCTGGCGACGGTCCTGCTCACGGCAAGCGCCTGTGCCCAGGCGATCCCGGGCAAACCGGTGGCGGGTGAGGCCGTCACCAAGGGCACCGTCGACCCGGGCTTCATCCGGGGCACCGACGGCGGCCCGATCGACCAGTTGGCGGCCACCGCCGTCACCGACATCGACACGTTCTGGCAGGAGGCGTTCCCGGACACGTTCGACGAGCCGTGGGAGCCGATCGAGGGCGGCATCTACTCGGTCGACACCGCCGACGCCTCGGCCAAGCCGCCGCCGTGCACCGAGAAGGCGAGCGACGTCGAGGGCAACGCGTTCTACTGCCCGAGCGCCGACGCCATCGCCTGGGACCGCGCCGCGCTGCTGCCCGTGCTCAAGGACCGGTTCGGCGACGCGGCCGTGGTGATCGTGCTGGCGCACGAGATGGGCCACGCCGTGCAGAACCGGATGGGCATCACGCCGGAGGCCGAGCGGCGCGAGCCGCAGCGGTTCCCCACGATCCTCACCGAGGCGATGGCCGACTGCTTCGCGGGCGCGTTCATCAAGTGGGTCAACGACGGCAAGTCCGAGCACCTCGACATCGGCTCCGACACGCTGGACTCGGCGCTGGGCGCGCTGATCACGTTCCGCGACCCGGTCGGCACCTCGGCCAGTGACCGGTCCGCGCACGGCAACGCGTTCGACCGCGTGTCCGCCTTCCAGGACGGCTACCAGCAGGGCACGGAGTTCTGCGCGGCCATGTCGACGGAGAACCGGGTGTTCACGCAGCAGGCGTTCACCTCCGCCGACGACCGCGACCGCGGCGGCAACCTGCCGTTCGACGAGATGCTGGAGAACGTCACGCCCGACCTGAACCTGTACTACAAGGCACTGGTCGAGCAGGCGGGCAAGAAGTGGACCGACCCGAAGTCCACGCCGACCGAGCAGGAGCCGGACTGCTCCGGCGACCAGGGCCCGGTGGCGTACTGCCCGGCGGACAAGTCGGTGGAGTTCGAGGTCGAGGCCGACCTGCCCGAGCTGCACGCCGAGATCGGCGACTACGCCACGGGCGTGCTGCTGGCGAGCCGTTACGCGCTGGCCGCGATGGCGGCGGTGGAGGTGGACCTCGACGGCGAGCGTGCGGCGACCAGCGCGTTGTGCCTGGCCGGCGCGTACACGCGGGAGGTGTTCACCCGGCAGAAGGGCTTCGGGCTGTCGCCCGGCGACCTGGACGAGGCGGTGCAGGTGCTGCTCGCCTACGACTACGCGGCCCGCGACGCGACCGGTTCGGCGTCGCTCGGTCCGGGGTTCAAGCGGGTCGAGGTGTTCCGCGGCGGGGTGTTCGAGGGCACCAAGGCCTGCGGTTTGACCTAGGCGAATTGGCCGTTGGCGCGGCCAATGATTCCGAGGTACTGTTGGCGTTACCAACGTTGGAGACGCCAATGAAAGGGACGCCATGTCCACGGATGCCCTGATCGCCGACCGCCTCGAGATCGCCGACCTGTCCACCCGCCTCGCACGTCTGCTCGACGAGAAGCGGTGGGAGGACGCGGGCACCGTCTTCACCGACGACGTGGCGGTGCACTCGCCGCGGGGTGGCGTACTCCGCGGCCTCGCCGAGGTCGTCGCCTTCCTGCGCCGGGACGACGTCGAGGATCAGCAGACCCAGCACACGACCACGGATCTGCTGGTGGACGTCGAGGGAGACCACGCGACCGCCTCGGCGAACTCGACCGTGTACTTCTACCGCGACGGCCAGGCGCCCCACTTCACCGGAGGTCTGCGGCAGCGCTACCGCGCGGTGCGGACGCCGGTGGGCTGGCGCCTCCGCGAGGTGCGGATCACTCCCGCCTGGACGCGCGAGAGCTGATCGCTTCGCGTTCACCTGTCCGCCGAACGGGCCGCTCACCGCCGACCCGAACTCGCCATCGCCGCCGGCGTCCTCCGGCCGCGATGGCGAATTGCCGGACATCGCCTGGTTTCGCGAGCCGGCCAAGTAGGGTTCGGGCTTGGATCGGCACGGACCGGGGATGGGGCTTGGCATGGCTCGACGGGCTTGGGTTGCTGCGACGCTCGCCGCCGCGATGGCGTTGACCGGGTGCACCCAGACGGTGAGCGGCCAAGGGCGGTCGGAACGGCCCGACGTCACCAAGGTGGCCGGGCTGGACATCACGACCGGCGAGAGCGGCGCGAAGCCGGGCGTGCCGGACGCCGACCTGCAGGTGGAGAACGCCGACGGCGGCGAGATGGACCGGCTCGCGATCAACGCGCTGGCCGACGTCGAGGAGTACTGGACCGAGCAGCTGCCCGCGCGGTTCGGCAAGGAGTTCGAGCCGGTGAAGCGGTTGGTGTCCTACGACTCCAACGGCAAGGGCGTCGAGATCTGCCGCACCAACACCGCCGGCGTGGCGAACGCGTTCTACTGCTCGCTGGACGACTCGATCGCGTGGGACCGCGGCGAGCTGCTGCCGATGCTGGACGACGCGTTCGGGCCGATGTCGGTGGTGACCGTGCTGGCGCACGAGATGGGCCACGCGATCCAGTACAAGCTCGGCGACATCGGCGGGATCAACCAGGCCACGCCGTCGATCATCAAGGAGCAGCAGGCCGACTGCTACGCGGGCAACTTCTTCCGCTGGGTGGCCGAGGGCAAGTCCAAGCACTTCCGCATCTCGACCGGGCCCGGGTTGAACCAGGTGCTGGCGACGATGTTCTTCATCCGGGACGCGGCGGGCACGTCGGCCGAGAAGCAGGGCGCGCACGGCAGCGCGTTCGACCGGGTCTCGGCGTTCCAGTTCGGGTTCGCCGGTGATCCGTCGCGGTGCGCGGAGATCGACGAGGCCGAGATCAAGGCGCGGATCACGCAGCAGAAGTTCGACTCGCAGGACCAGGACACCGGGCAGGGCAAGGGCAACCTGAAGGTCGACGACAAGCGGTCGCTCGAACTGCTGGAGGAGTCGCTGCACGCGGCTTTCAAGGACGCCGCCGCCACGCCGCCCGCTTTGTCCACCTCGTCGTCCGCGGAGTGCCCCGACGGCGGCGACACCTCGCCCGCGGCGTACTGCCCGGCGACGAACTCGATCTCCATCGACCTGCCCGACCTGGTGAAGATCGGCACGCCGCCCAAGCGCGGGCAGAAGGGCGGGATCGGCGACTTCGCCGCGTTCGCCGAGATCGCGTCGCGGTTCGCGCTGTCGATCCAGAAGGCGACCGGGTACGGGCTGGAGGGTCCGGCGGCGGGGTTGCGAACGGCGTGCCTGACCGGTGCGTGGGCCGGGACGACGACCCAGAGCAGCGCGCGGCTGCGCCTGTCGTCCGGTGACCTGGACGAGGCGGTGGCGGAGCTGCTGGCCGACAAGAGCCTGATCGCGGCGGACGTGAACGGGACCGTGGTGCCGTCCGGCTTCGCCCGCGTCGAGGCGTTCCGCGACGGGTTCTACCAGGGTGCCGGGCTCTGCACCCGCAAGTACGCGGGCTGAGCCGGTTCCGGGTTTCGGGTTTCGGGTTCGAGGTTCGAGCTGCACGAAGAGATCAAAAGCTTGAAAGATTAAAAGATCAAAAGCTTGAAAAGCATGTCCTCGCCGGACGGGCAGATCAGCAGGATGACGGGGTTGGGCGGTTCTGTTCCGGGTCCGTTGTCGGTCCGGGTTTCGTGTCATCCCACCGACCTCCCTCCGGGCTACCACACGCGTCAAGGGGGCGACATCAGAAGACGCCGTGGGCAAAGGTGAACTACGCCCCCTTGACACGTGCGGTAGGGCAAAGCCAGGTCGGCGGGATGACACGAAGCCCTCCCTTTGGGGAGGTAAGGGCATCGGCGGCCGCACCGCCGGGCCCGTCCGACCCCGCGCCCGCCGGCGACCCCCGGACCGTCCACTGGGCGTCTTTCTCCAAAATGAGGGCTTCGTGTCATCCCGCCGACCTGGCGCAGCCCTACCGCGCGTGTCAAGGGGGGCGTAGTTCGCCTTTGCCCGCGGCTTCGACTGTGGGCGCCCCCCTTGATACGTGTGGTAGCCCTTGTGGAGGTTGGTGGGATGACACGAAACCCGGACCGACGACGGACCCGCAGCATCCAGCGGTAGTCGGGGTCATCCTGCTGATCTGCCCGTCCGGCGAGGACATGCTTTTCAAGCTTGTGATCACGCTTGACAGGGGTCCGGAGAATGGACCCCTGTCAGGCGTGACGAGCGTGTCGGGAGCGGGCGCGGGAGTCGGTCAGAACAGGGCGCTGGCCAGGTTGCGGCGGGCCTTGGCGACCCGGTCGTCGTCCGGCGGGAAGAGTTCGAACAGGCCCACCAGGTGTTCGCGGACGCGGTCGCGGTCGTCGCCGAAGACGCGGCGGACCGTGTCGACCAGTCGCTTGAAGGCCTGGTCGACGTCGTTCGTCGCCAGCTCCAGGTCAGCGGCGGCCAGTTGGGCGTCCACGTCGTCCGGGTTGGCGTCGGCCTTCGCGGTGGCGTCCGCGGGCACCGCCTCGGCCCGGGCCGTGAACCGGACCTGCGCCAGCGCCGCCTTGGCCTCGGCGTTGGCCGGTTCGGCGGCCAGGATCGCCTCGTACGCGGCCTCGGCGGCGGTGAAGTCGCCCTGCTCGAAGGCGTCCTCGGCGGCGGTGAAGCGGGGGTCCTCCGGCTCGGCGACGGGCTCCGCGCCCGGCGCCGCCGCGCGGTTGGCCTCCGCCGCCTTGATGCCCGGCAGCCGGTCGCGCAGGGCGTCCAGCAGGCGGGTGATCCACTGGCCGAACTCGGCTTCCGGCAGCGGTCCGGCGAAGGCGTCCAGGGGCTGGCCGCCGGCGATCGCGACCACGGTCGGCACGGACTGCACGCCGAACACCTGGCCGATGCGCGGGTTGGCGTCGAGGTCGACCCTGGCCAGCAGCCAGGTGCCGCCGCCGGCCCTGGCGGCGCGTTCCAGCACCGGTGAGAGCTGGCCCGCCTCGGGGCTCCACGACGCGGTCAGCTCGACGACGACCGGGATCTCCAGGGAGCGTTCGACGACCGACTGGAACGTCGCCTCGGTGACGTCCAGCACCCACGGGCTCGGACCGGCGTCCGAACCGCCGACGGCTCCGCCGGAGCCGGACGACGGGGGTGGGGTGGTGGCGCGCTGCCTCGCGGCGTCGGCCCGGGCCTTCAGCGCGCCGAGGTCGACCGCCCCGGACAACGCGGCGGACATTGCGGCGGTCTTTCGGGGGTCTGGCCTTGTCACGCCTTCCATCCTGGCACGAGTCGGGCGGCCGGCCACGCGCGGCTAGCCGGGGAGTTGCGCGACCGGGTCGATCGCCATCGGGTTCGTCCGCATCGCGTCGTTCAACCGCCCCAGGCGGAGCGCGATCGGGGTCGTCAACTCGGCGAAACGAGCGGTGCCCGCCGGGCCGAGAACTTCCCACGGACGGGTGGCGGCCTCGTCGGTGCGCCGTTCGACGTCCTCCCGCAACGCCCGACCGGCCGGCGTGAGGCCGCCGTCGAACAGACCGCGCTCGGTGAGCGTCGCTTCGGCTTCCCGCCACTCCTCCTCCGACCAGCCACGCGCGGTGCGCATGTACGCCGGGTCGAGGCCCTTGTCGGCGCTGAACAGCACCAACGTCTCGCACGGTGCGAGGTCGGCGGCCACCAGCGCGGCGATGTGACCGTCACCACGCGACTCGCGCAACGTCGTGCACGCCTGCCACAGCGCCAGGTGCGGCTCGTCCGGGGTCGGCAGCACGCCGTTCGCCGCGGCCAGCACCCGCCCGGCCGTCGGCGCGGCCTCCGCCGCCTGCCCGGCCAGGTCGGCCGCCTCGGCGACGTCCAGCGTCTCCAGCATCCGCCGCAGCGCCCGGTCGACGCCCTCCAGCCGTGCCTCCAGGAAGCGGGCGGGACTGGCCACGTCCCACGCGTCGGGCAGCGCGCGGGCCACCATGCGCGGGTGGAAGCTGTAGAACGCGGCGGTCACGACCTCCGGCGACGCCGCGCCCAACGGCGCCGCGCGCTGGCCGAAGTAGCCCATCCAGCCGCCCTTGCAGCCCAGCGCGTCGGTGACCGCTCGTGATTCGGGCGAGAAGTACGTGACGTCGTGGTAGGTCTCGAAGCGGACCCACAGGTCTCTCGGCTCCATGACCCCAAGTTAGTCGGACGTCCGACTACTCGTCAGCTGCCGCGTGCTCGGCCGCCAGGTGCTGCTCGACCCGCTCCACCTTGGCCGTGAGCTGGCCCGTCCAGCCGGGCCTGATGTCCGCCTTGAGCACCAGGCTGACCCGCGGCGCGGTGGCCTGCACGACCTCCGTCGCCTTCTTCACCACCGCCATCACCTCGTCCCACTCGCCCTCGACCAGCGTGAACATGGCGTTGGTCTCGTTGGGCAGCCCGGACTCGCGGACCACCCGCACGGCCTGGGCCACGGCCTCGGCCACCCCGTCCGACTCCCCGCCGAGCGGGCTGACACTGAACGCGACGAGCACTACTGCCTCCTGGTCGGGGTACCCACTGGTAGCTTCGGCGCATGACGTCCCAGCCGCTGCCGTTCGACCCCATCGCGCGCGCCGCCGAGCTGTGGGAGAAGCGGATCGGACCGTCGACGGCGATGGCGGCGGTCACCAGCGTCATGCGAGTACAGCAGATCATCCAGTCCGCCGTGGACGCCGCCCTCAAGCCGCACGGGTTGACGTTCGCGCGGTTCGAGGCGCTGGTGCTGTTGACGTTCGCCCGCACGGGCAGCCTGCCGATGCGGGTCATGGGCGAACGGCTCCAGCTGCACCCGACGAGCGTCACGAACATCGTGGACCGGCTGGAAGCCGACGGACTCGTGCGCCGCAACCCCCACCCCACCGACCGGCGCACCACGCTCGTGGAGATCACCGAGGCCGGGCACGCCCGGCGCGAGGCGGCCACGGAAGCCGTGACGGGGGTCGAGTTCGGGTTGCGCGGGCTGACCGACCGGCAGACCGAGCAGCTGACCGACCTGCTGGCGAAGGTCCGCCGCGCGGTCGGCGACTTCGAGGACTGAAGTTCCGAGGGCCGAATTCGGTCGACACGGCGCCGCCTGCACGGCCACGCTGCACGTCGTGCGGGAGATCAGGGCTCTGGTGACGGTGGGCGGCCGGTTCGTCGGCACGGCGGAGCCGTTCACCGTCGACAGCCCGTGGTGGAACGACGTCGAACCCGTGACCGCGCACCTGGACCGGGTGCTCGGCGTGACGACGAGCGTGTTGCGGCTGGTCGGGACCACGGTGCCGAGGGCGCGTGGCGGTGTGGTGACCTACCAGGTGGAGGCCGACCGCGTGCCGGACCGCGGTCTGTCGGGCGACGGTGTGTCGGGCGACGGTCTGTCGGACGGTGGGCGGCACGCGTTCGCGGATCACCCGTTGCGGCAGGCGTGGGCGCGTCCCGGTGGGCCGGCGGCGCTGGTCGGGTGGGCGCGGCGGCACGTCGAGGTGACCGGGCCGGTCGTGCAGGTGAAGACGTGGAACCTGTCGTGCCTGTACCGGCTGCCGACGGCGCGCGGGAACGTGTGGGCGAAGGGCACGCCGCCGTTCATGGCGGACGAGGCCGAGGTGATCGGGCTGGTGGCGTCGGTCGACCCGTCGTTGGCGCCGGAGCTGATCGCGGCCGAGCCCGGGCGGGTGCTGCTGGGGGAGGCGCCCGGGGTGGACTGCTGGCAGCCGGGTGAGGACGTGGTCGAGCGGATCGTGCCGCGGTGGGTGGCGGTGCAGGCGGCGTTGGCCGGTGAGCCGCGGTTGCGGGTGCGCGGGGTGCGGGTGCCGGGCTTCGGGTTGCCCGAGACCTTGCTGCACGGCGACTTCCACCCGGGCAACTGGCGTTCCGGCGGTGTCGTGCTCGACTGGGGTGACGCGCACTGGGGTCACCCGGCGTTGGACGCGGCGCGGCTGATCGGGTTCGTCGCGCCGGAGTCGCGGGCGATGGTCGAACGCGTCTGGGTCGACGCGTGGTTGCGCCACTACCCGTCGAGCGATCCGGCGAGCGCGCTGCGGCACGCCCGGCCGGCGTCACACCTCGTCGGCGCGGCGGTGTACCAGGAGTTCCTGGACAACATCGAGCCGAGTGAGCGCGTGTACCACCTCGGTGATCCCGAGGCGGAGTTGGCGCGCGCTCAGTCCTTGGCGGTCTGAGCCTCGGTCTCGGCCAGCCGGCCGGTGCGGTTGGCCCAGCGCTCGAACACCACGGTGCCGAACGGCGGGATGCTCGCGACCAAGCCGAGGACGAGCGTCTTGCGGTCCCAGCGGTGCGCCAGCATCAGCGTCACCAGGACGTAGCCGACGAAGATCGCGCCGTGCACGGGCCCGAAGATCTTGACGCCGATCTCGTTCTCCACCACGACGTACTTGAAGAACATGCCGATCAGCAGACCGGCCCACGACACCGCCTCGGCCAGGGCGAGCAGGCGAAACCGACCAACAGCGCTGCTAAGCATGCCCCCATTGTGGCCGGTGACCCCCCTCACCCCACCCCCACCCCCACCCCCACGCGTGCCCGACCTCCAGGTCCCGCGTGTTCGACAAGCGGGACCTGGAGGTCGACTCGCGGTCAGTCCTCCCAGCGGAAGATGCGGGCGGCGATGAAGCCCACGACCAGGGTGAAGGCGATCAGGACGGCCGAGGGGACGAGGAGGGCCTCCACGCCCTTGCCGCGCACCAGGACGTCCAGCATGCCGTCGTTCATGTGGCGCAACGGGAAGGCGTTCGACACGGTCTGCAGCCAGCCCGGGGCCTTCTCCAGCGGGAAGAACGTGCCCGACAGGAACGCCATCGGCATGATGATGATGTTCGCCGCCCCGGACGCCGACTCCTCCGTCTTGCAGAACGCGCCCACCAGCATCCCGATCGCGAAGAACGCGACCGTGCCCAGCACCAGCAGCGGCAGCGCCAGGTACCACTGACCGGTCAGCTTCAACCCGAACAGCGGCAGCGACGCCACCGCCACGAACACCACGCCCTGCACGGCCGCCGTGCCGACGCTCACCACCACGCGCGACGTCAGCACGGTCGTCGTGCTCACCGGCGCCAGCCGGATCCGCCGCAGCACCTGCTTCTTCCGCCACGCCACCATGGTCAGCGCCGAGCCGAACACGCCCGAGAACGAGATCGCCCACGACAGGATGCCCGGCGTCAGGTACTGGATCGGCTTGAGCGAGGCGTCCTCGACCGACTTCGTCTCCAACGTGAACCGCGGCGCCACGTCCGCCGCACCCAGGTTGATCTTGTCGACCACACCGGACACGATCCCCAGCACGGTGCCCGCCGCGACCTGGTCGCTCGCCGCGTAGATCAGCTCCACCCGATCGCCGGACACCACCACGGCGGCGGGCAGGTCGCCGTCGTCGACCTTCCGCCGCGCGGCGGCCGTGTCGTCGTACTCCTCCAGCTCGATCGCGCCGGTCTGCTCCAACGTCGTCAGCACGGGCCCGTCGCCCACCGCCGCGATCTTGGTCTTGTCGCTGCCGGAGTCGCCGAGCAGCAGGCCGAACACGACGAGGAACATCAGCGGGAACAGGAAGACGAAGAACAACGTCATCTTGTCCCGCAGGAAGCCCTTGATCATCGCGGCCGACAGGCTCCGGAACGCGGTCATGCGCGGTACTCCCGTCCGGTCAGGTCGAGGAAGACGTCCTCCAACGTGGCCGTGCGCACCTGCAACCCGTCCAGGGTGCCGCGCTCGGCGAGCGCCGACAGCACCGGCGCGGGCTTGCGGGTGGAGATGGTCAACGACACCTCGTCCTCGTGCGCGTCGTCGACCCCGGTGATGCCACGCGCCGCCTCACGCGTCAGCGACCCCTTCTGCAGCACCACGTGCGTGGGCGCGTCGAGACCGCGCACCAACGTCGCGGGCGCGTCCATGGCGAGGATCCGCCCCCGGTCCATGATCGCCACGCGGTCGCACAGGATCTCGGCCTCGTCGAGGTAGTGCGTCGTGTAGACGATGGTCTTGCCCCTGGCCTGGATCGCGCGCAGCACGTCCCACAGGTTGCGCCTGGCCTGCGGGTCCAGCGCGGCGGTCGGCTCGTCCAGGAACACGAGGTCCGGGTCGTGCACGAGGGCGCACGCGATCGACAGGCGCTGGCGCTGTCCGCCGGAGAGCTTGTTCTCCTGCACGTCCGCCTTGTCGGTCAGGCCGACGAGCTCCAGCATCTCGTCGGCCTTGCGCCGGCTCACGCCGTACAGCGAGCCGAACGTCTGGAGCTGCTCGCGGGCGGTCAGCTTCTCGAAGAAGCTCGACGCCTGCAGCTGCACGCCGATGCGCGGCAGCAGCTTCGGGTTGCGCGGCCACGGCTGCTCGCCGAGCAGCGTCACCTGGCCGCCGTCGGGCTTGCGCAGCCCTTCGACGATCTCCAGCGTGGTGGTCTTGCCCGCGCCGTTCGGCCCCAGGATGCCGAAGAACTCCCCCTCGGCGACGGTGAACGAGACGCCGTCCACCGCCTTCAGCTCGCCGTAGCTCTTCCTGATGTCGGCAACCACGACGGCCGGTATGCGTGCCCCTGTCATGGCTGGACGGTAAGCCGTGCCGGGAGCCGCCGGCGGTGCTTCGATCGGTTCGCGACGGAAGTAGCCGACGATCGAGACTTTCGACGCATCCCCTGGTAGCTGTGCGCGCGAACCCGATTACGAGACGTGCTCACCAGTGCAGGGAGAGGGCGGTGCGGACGTCGGACGGGTCGCCCACGTCGCCTCCGCCGGGTCCGCGGTGAGGACGTAGTCCAGGTGCGCGCCGTCGAGCCGGTCGACGTTCAGGTACACCTGCTCCCAGGGCTTGGAGTCGACGTGGAGCGATCGCACGTACTGCAACCTCGACGGGTCCGCGCCGGCCGCCGTGATGGTGATGTCACGGCCGTTCTCCAGGTGGATCACCGCGCGGTCGAACCGCGGCGCGTTGAGCACGAAGTCGCCCGTGCCCGGCGTGACCGGGTACAGGCCCAGGGCGCTGAGCACGTACCAGGCCGACATCTGCCCGAGGTCGTCGTTGCCGGTCACGCCGTTCGGCGCGTCGACGAACAACGTCTGCGCCGCCCGCACCACGGCCGAGGTCTTCCACGGCTGCCCCACCAGCGCGTACATCCACGGCACGTGCAGGTCCGGCTCGTTGTTCGGGTTGTAGCGGAACTGGTTGTAGTAGTTGTACGGCCCGACGACCCACTTCGAGCGCACGGTCCCCGCCGGGTCCGCCACCAGGTCCGGGTAGGCGAAGAAGTCGTCCAGGCGGGCGAGCGCCGCGTCACGGCCGCCGAGCAGCTCCACCAGGCCCGGCACGTCCTGCTGCGCCAGCCACTGGTACTGCCACGCCGTGCCCTCGTGGAAGCCGTCCGGTCCCTGCGGGGTGAACGGCGCGAGCCACGCGCCGTCGCGCAGCTTCGGCCGGGGGAAGCCGGTGAACCCGCGGTCGGACACCGTGGCGTCCCACAGCACCCGGTAGTTCAACCCGCGGCGGCGCAGGACCTCGGCGTCGTCCTCGTGGCCCAGGGCGAGCGCCATGATCCACAGCGAGCAGTCCGCCAGCGCGTACTCCAACGTCGCCGAAGCGCCGTGGTGCGGGTCGACGTCCTGCCCCTTCTTGCGGAAGTGCTTGTCGTACTGCACGAAGCCCTCGCGGAGGTAGGACGGGTTGCCCGCCCTGCCCTCGAACGGCGACGACGTGGGCGGCACGCCGGTCGCGTTCTGCCACAACGCCTCGTAGGCCCGCTCCTCCAAGCCCGCCAGCGCGCCGAACCGCCACAGGTCGACCAGGAAGGGCGTGACCGGGTCGCCGGTCATGGTGTTCGTCTCCTGGTTGGCGTAGGCCCACCGGGGCAGCCAGCCGCCCTGCTCGTGGATCGCCAGCAACGACCGCGCGATGTCCTTCGCCCGCGCCGGCCGCAGCAGCGCCAGCAGCTGGTTGTGCGCGCGGTAGGTGTCCCAGAGCGAGAAGAACTCGTGGTAGGTCCAGCCGTCGGCGGTGTGCACCTGCCCGTCGAACCCGCGGTACCGGCCGTCCACGTCGTTGCCCGTCAACGGCTGCAGCAGCACGTGGTAGAGCGCGGTGTAGAAGACCGTGCGATCGGCGCCGGCCGACGACGTCTCGACGCTCGACAGCTCGCGCCGCCAGGCCTCCTGGGCCGCAGCGCGCACCTCGTCGAACGTCCGCCCGCGAGCCTCGCCGAGGTTCTTCGCGGCGCCGTCCGCGTCCACGTGCGAGATCGCGGTCGCCGCGGTCACCGGGCCGTCGTCGAACGCCACCCACTGCCCGCGCAGCCCCGCGCCGCCCTCCGCGCCGCCCCAGTTGCCGGTCCGGCGGAACGGCCGGTCGAACGTCGTGGTGAAGTAGGTCGTGTACGGCTTCCCGCCGCAGAACGCCTGCGCCACCACGGTTCCGGCCAACGTCCGGTCGTCCACCACCCGCACGCTGCTGGCGAACACCGGCTCGCCGTCGTTCGCCTGGCCCACGTTCACCAGCACGTGCGGCGTCACGCCGGGCGGGAACGAGAACCGCTCGACGCCCACCCTGGTCGTCGCCGTCGACTCCACCGTGATGCCGGACGCCAGCCGCACGCGGTAGTAGCCGGGCTTGCCGACCTCGCCCTCGTGCGTGTACGCGGCGCCGTAGGTCCGGTGGTCGAAGGTGCGCGGCAGGCCGGTGGTCGGCAGGATCGACACCAGCCCGCCCTGCTCGGAGCAGCCCGCGCCGGACAGGAAGAAGTGCCCGAACCCGCGGATCACCGGGTCGTCGTAGCGGTAGCCGGCGTAGTGCGAGCCGATCGGGCTCGAATGGGCCATGCCGAACGGCATCGACGCGCCAGGGAACGTGTTCCCGTCGTCCTTCGTGCCGATGAACGTGTTCACCGACTCCACCGGGTCAGCCGTCACCGATCCACCATAGGGTCACGCCACCGCGATGGCGAACACGTGGAACGTCCCGCCGGTCACCGAAGCGGGCAGGGTGACCGAGCGGACCTGCTTGCCGGCGTCCAACGCGATCGGCGCGGTGGCGAACACGTGCACCTCGAGCTGTTGCGGCTCCCCGCTGGAGTTGTTGCGGTAACCCGTCGTGGCCACGGTCCGGTTGTCGAACGACGGCGGCAGGTTCGCCGCGCCGCCCAGCGCCCAGTCGGAGAACCCGACCTCGGCGGTCTGCTCGCTGCCGTCGGTGTAGGTGACGGTGAGCGTGCCGGACGCCTTGCCGCCCGCCGCGCTGCCCAGCAGCCCGAGCTTCGCCGCGCCCGCCGGCGCGGTGAGCGTCACCGTCTCGCCGGAGGCGTTCACGTTGTCCGCCTCGCCGACCGGCGACGTGGGCCAGGTGTAGGCGAGGCCGTCGGAGGTGACCGTGCCGCCCGGTGTCACGCCCGCGGCGGCCAGCGCCTCGCGCGAGTAGCTCCACCC
The DNA here is from genome assembly GCF_055603705.1 of Actinosynnema sp. NPDC037264. Taxonomy (NCBI): domain Bacteria; kingdom Bacillati; phylum Actinomycetota; class Actinomycetes; order Pseudonocardiales; family Pseudonocardiaceae; genus Actinosynnema; species Actinosynnema sp. NPDC037264. The sequence goes on from NZ_JBVJVK010000006.1 coordinate 190,157, forward strand.
GCCGCCGTCGAAGTTGCCGATCGCCTGCTCGGCGTCCGGCGACGTGCCGACGTTGTCGAACGCCGCGCGCAGGCTGCCCGGCTCGGCCACCAGCACCGAGATCGTCGACCGCTGCCCGGTGGAGAACGCCACCGGCACGCGCAGGGTCTGCTCGGGCGTGCCGGCGGCGACCGCGACGGTGACCTCGACACCGGCCTTCTCCCCCGCCGGGACCGTCACCCGGCCGGACGCCGGGGTGAGCGTGATGCCCGCGGGCGGCTGCGCGGTCCATGACACCTCGCCGCCGTTGCCGGAGAAGTCCTGCGCGCCGATGGTCACCGCGCCGCTGCCGCCGGCGGGCAGCACCAGCCGGCCCGGGTCCACGTACGCCTGCTGCCCGACCTCGCCGTCCCGGAACGACGGCGGCGCGTCGGCGGGGCCCGTGCCCCAGGTGGTGGGCGTCTCGGACAGCCCGAACTCCACCGTGCCGCCGTGGGTCACGAACGATTCCGGCAGCCACGTGCGGGTCTGCGCGCGGCCGTTGAGCTTGAGGTCGGACACGTACGCGCCGCTGCCGGAGGCCTTGATCACGATCGGCGCGCCGTTCGGCCGGGTGATCGTGACCTCGCTGAACATGGGGCTGTTGAGCACCAGCTCGGCCCGGCCGGGTATCACCGGGTACATGCCCAGCGCCGCCCACACGTACCAGGACGACATCTGGCCGAGGTCGTCGTTGCCCGTCAGCCCATCTGGGCCGGGACCGAACAGCTCGGTCACCGCGCGCCGCGTCACGGCCTGCGTCTTCGCCGGCGCGCCGGCCCAGTTGTAGAGCCACGGCGAGTGCATGGTCGGCTCGTTGCCGAGGAACGCGTGCGGCTCGTCCGGACCGGCGTTCAGCTCGGTGAAGAACGCGTCCAGCCGGTCGCGGACCTCCGCGGCGCCGCCCATCGCGGTGAACAGGCCGCGCACGTTGTGCGGCACCATCCACGTGTACTGGGCGGCGTTGCCCTCGACCCAGTTGTCGGGGCTGCCCGGCTTGAACGGCTCCACGTACGAGCCGTCCCGGTTGCGGGCCTGGGTGTGGCCGGTGGCCGGGTTGAAGACGTTCTGCCAGTACTGGGCGCGCCGCATGAACGCCTGCCAGGTCGCGCCGTCGCCCGAGCGGCGGGCGAGGTCGGCGATGGCGAAGTCCGCCGTCGCGTACTCCAGGGTGGTCGCGGGCGCGCCCCAGACGTTGCGCACGCCGACCGGCACGTAACCCACGTCCAGGTACTCGGTGAGGCCCGGCCGTTCCTCGTAGCCCTGGGTCGGCTGGGTCGCCCCGCGCAGCATCAGCAGCAGGGCCTTGCGCGCGTCGAAGTCCCTCGCCCCGAACGCGTGGGCACTGGCGACCATCACGTGGTACGGGTCGCCGACCATGACGCCGGTGTAGCCGTTGGCCACCGTCCAGCGGTCCCAGGCGCCGCCCTGCTCGGCGAACGCCATCATCGAGCGGACCATGTCCGAGGCCTCCGCCGGCGCGAGCAGCGACAGCAGCTGCATCTGCGAGCGGTAGACGTCCCAGCCGGAGAAGTTGGTGTAGACGGCGTGACCGCGCTCGGCGGTGTGGATGCGGCCGTCGAAGCCCGGGTAGCGGCCGTCGGTGTCGGAGAAGACGTTGGGCTGCAACAGGGAGTGGTAGAGCGCCGTGTAGAACGTGGTGCGCTGGGCGTCCGTGCCGCCGGTGACCTCGACCTGGCTGAGCCGGTCGTTCCACGCCTGGCGGGCGGCGGCGCGCACGACGTCGAACGACTTGCCGTTGCTCTCCGCCCTCAGGTTCTTCTTCGCGCCCTCGATCGAGACGAACGACAGGCCGACGCGCATGGTGACGTCCGGGTCGTCGAACGTCACCCAACCGCCCGAACCCGGCCCCGACACCGTCGTGTCCTCGCTCCGGACGGCGGGTTCGCCCTGCGCCTCAACGGTTTTCGGCGCGTCGCCGAGGCCTTCGCGCACGCCCGAGCCGCCGCGTTCGGTCGAACGGCCGGGCGTGACCGCGCCGTTCTTCCACGTGCCGACGGAGGCGAACGGCTGGTCGAACCGGGCGTGGAAGTACACCCGGTAGCGGTGGTCCGCGCCGCAGAACCGGCCGCTGGTCGCCCAGCCGCTGATGGTGTCCGTGCCGATGGTGATCTCGGCGTCGTCCGTGCCCGAGATCGAGCCGGAGGTGTTGACCAGCAGCGTCGACGGCTGCCCGCCGGGGTAGGCGAACCGGCCGACGCCCGTCCGCTGGGTGACCGTCAGCTCGACCTTGGCCCCGCTGTCGAGGGTCACCCCGTAGTAGCCGGGCGACGCGGACTCGTTGCCGTGCGAGAACGTCGACACGTACCGGTCGGGGTCCGTCGCGGGCGACGTGGTCACCTCGCCGACGAACGGCGTGATCGGGATGTCCTGGTAGGTCGAGCAGCCCGCGCCGGACAGGTGGGTGAGGCTGAAGCCCTTGATCCGGTCGTCCTCGTAGGCGTAACCGCCGTGCTGACGGGTCACCGTGTCCGGGCTCCACTGCACCATGCCGAACGGCACGTCCGCGCCGGGGAAGTTGTTGCCGGCGCCGCCGCCGGTGCCGTGGTCCGGCCCACCCGGCCGGGTGCCGACGAACGGGTTCACCCACTCGGCCAGGTCGTCCGGCTGCGCCCGCGAGGCCGCCGGATGGGCCACCGCGAGTGCCGCCGAGAGGCCCATCACCGACGCGAGGGCGAGTGTCATCCGCACCTTCGAGGTTCCCATGAGCGCGCCTCCGCCAGTCCGATCGCCGGCTTCGCCGATGGTTGACAACGCTGTCCACGAACGATCCGTAATCCTATGGTTGCGGAGCGTGCGGGGGTGTCGTCAACCCCGTGGCCGGGTGTTGTCCGGTTCGAGACAGGGCCGGACGTTGACATCCGTTAATGCGGGGTGTGTGATTCGCCCACTATGACAACGTTGTCCCCGAACGGCGCGGCAGGCGCCCGCAAGGTGCGGCGTGCCACGATGAACGACGTGGCGCGGCTGGCGGGCGTCAGCATCAAGACCGTCTCGCGCGTGGTGAACGACGAGGCAGGCGTGCACCCGGCCACGGCCGAGCGGGTGCTCGCGGCGATCGACCAGCTCGGCTTCCGGCGCAACCTCAGCGCGCGCAACCTGCGCCGCGGCTCGTCGACGGGCACGGTCGGCCTGGTGCTGGAGGACGTCGGCAACCCGTTCTACTCGGGCGTCACGCGCGCGGTGGAGGAGATCGCCAGGCTGCGCGGCCGCCAGGTGATCACCGGGTCGTCCGACGAGGACCCGGCGCGGGAGCGCGAGCTGTCGCTGGAGTTCTGCTCGCGGCGGGTGGACGGCCTGCTGATCGTGCCCGCCGGGTTGCAGCACGGGTACCTGGTGCCGGAGATGCGGGCGGGCACGCCGGTGGTGTTCCTGGACCGGCCGGCCGGCGACGTGGTCGCCGACACCGTGCTGGTGGACAACATCGGCGGCACCGCCGAGGCCGTCGCGCACCTGGCGTCGTTCGGGCACCGGCGGATCGCGTTCCTCGGCGACGCGCCGGACATCTTCACCGCCAACGAACGGCTGCGCGGCTACCGCGAGGGCTGCCTGCGGGCCGGCATCGGCTACCACGAGTCGCTGGTCGTCATGGGCCCGCACGACGAGGAGTCGGTGCGCAAGGCGTTGCAGGGCCTGCAGAACGCCGCCGACCCGGCGACCGCCGTGGTGACCGGCAACAACCGGATCACCGTGCACGCGGTGCGCGCGTTGGCGGGCAGCGCCGTGCGGCCCGCCCTCGTGGGCTTCGACGACTTCGAGCTGGCCGACCTGCTCTCGCCGCCGGTGACCGTGATCGCGCACGACGCGAGCGCGCTCGGCAAGGCAGCGGCGGACCTGCTCTTCGCCCGACTGGACGGCGACGGCTCCCCACCGCGCCGCGTCGTCCTGCCGGTCCGGTTGGTGGCCCGTGGATCAGGAGAGGTACCCGCATGAGTTCCGACACCCAGCCCGTCGTGCTGGAGGCCAACCAGCCCCGGCAGTTCTACCGGGGCGGTCCGGCCATCGCGGCGTTCCGGAGCCGGGACGTGGCCGACCGCGGGCCCGAGGACTGGGTCGCGTCGACCACCACCCAGTTCGGCAAGGACGAGGCGGGGTTGTCCCGCCTGCCGGACGGGCGGTGGCTGCGCGACGCGGTGGCGGCGGACCCGGCGGCGTGGTTGGGCCCGGAGCACGCGGCGGAGTTCGGCGCGGACACCGCGCTGCTGGTCAAGCTGCTCGACGCCGGGCAGCGGCTGCCGGTGCACTGCCACCCGTCCGACGCGTTCGCGTCCACCCACCTGGGCTGCCGGCACGGCAAGACCGAGGCGTGGATCGTCATCGGCACGTCCGGGCCCGACCCGACGGTGTACATCGGGTTCCGCGACGACGTGCCCGCCGCCGTGGCCGCAGACTGGGTGTCCACTCAGGACTCCGCCGCGATGCTGGCCGCGTTGAACCCGGTCCGGGTCTCGCCCGGTGACACGGTGTTCGTGCCCGCCGGCGTGCCGCACGCGATCGGCGAGGGCGTGTTCATCGTCGAGCTCCAGCAGCCGACGGACTTCTCGGTCACGTTGGAGTGGCGGGGTTTCCTGGCCGACGCCGAGGCCGGGCACCTCGGCCTGGGCTACGACAAGGCGTTGGACTGCCTGGAGCGCCGCGCCCAGTCGCCCGACGACCTCGTGCGCCGCACGCAGGCGCTCACCGGGCCTTCGGTGGACCTGTTCGACGCGCAGGCCGACCCGTTCTTCCGCGCCGACCGGCTGCACGTGTCCGGCACGGCGGCGCTGGAGCCCTCGTTCGGCGTGTTCGTGGTGCTGGAGGGCGCCGGCACGCTGGGTCCCGTCGCGGTGCACCGGGGCAGCACGGTGGTCGTGCCGCACGCGGCGGGCGAGGTCGAGGTGACCGGCGACGTGGTCGCCGTCCGGTGCAGGCCGCCATCGGTGCCGAGGAGCTGAGAGGTGGACTTGCCGTTACTGGACGCACGGGAGTTGGTGAAGCACTACGGGAACGTGGAGGCGCTGCGCGGCGCCTCGTTCACCGCGCACGCGGGCGAGGTGGTCGCGCTCGTCGGTGACAACGGCGCGGGCAAGTCGACGCTGGTGAAGTGCCTGTCCGGGGTGGAGCGGCCGGACTCGGGGACCATCCTGTTCGACGGCGCGCCGGTCGTGCTGGACTCGCCGGTGTCCGCACGGGCGCTCGGCATCGAGACCGTGTACCAGGACCTGGCCGTCGCGCCGGACCTGGACCCGGCGGCGAACCTGTTCCTGGGCCGGGAGCTGCGCCGCGCCGGGCTGCTCGGCAGGCTCGGCGTGCTGGACAAGCGGGAGATGCGGCGGCGGGCCGTGGCCTCCTTCCAGGACCTCGGGGTGTCGCTGCCGGACGTGGACGTGCCGATCGGGGCGCTGTCGGGTGGTCAGCGCCAGAGCGTCGCGGTGGCCCGGTCGGTGGTGTGGGCGAGCCGGTTGGTGTTCATGGACGAGCCGACCGCGGCGCTGGGCGTGGTGCAGCGCGAACGCGTGCTCGACGTGGTCCGGCGGGTGCGCGACCGGGGCATGGCGGTGGCGCTGATCAGCCACAACATGCCCGAGGTGCTGGCCGTGGCGGACCGGGTCGAGGTGCTGCGGCTCGGTCGTCGGGTGGCCCGGTTCGACGCGGCGGCCACCACGGTCGAGGAGCTGGTCGGGGCGATGACCGGCGCGTTGTCCCAGGAGGACTCGTGAAGCGCGCCGCTCTGCGCCGGCTGGTCGGCGCGAACACGTTGTGGATCGCGGTGGTGCTGCTGGTGCTGGTCGCGGTGTTCGGCGCGCTGCGGCCGGACGCGGTGCTGACCGTGTTCACGTTGCAGACGACCCTGGTCGAGACGTCGGTGCTGCTGGTGCTGTCGGTCGGCATGACGTACGTGGTCGTCACCGCCGGGATCGACCTGTCCGTCGGCTCGGTGCTGGTGTTCTCCGGCGTCACGTCGGCCATGACGATGAACGCCCTGCACGACGGCGACGCGACCGACGCCGGGTGGGGCGTGGTGCTGGTCGGCCTGCTGGTGGCCCTGGCGTCCGGCGCCGCGTGGGGCCTGGTGAACGGCCTGCTCATCGCCCGCACCGGCATCCCGCCGCTGATCGTGACGCTCGGGTCGTTCGGCGCGGCGCTCGGGGCCGGGCAGCTGATCTCCGACGGCTCTAACGTGGCCGGGGTGCCGGACGTGCTCAGCGACACCCTGGGCACCGGCACGTGGTTCGGCGTGCCGAACCTGGTGCTGGTGGCCGCCGCGGTGACGGCGGTGGGCGCGCTGGTGCTGGGCACGACGGCGTTCGGGCAGCACACGTACGCCATCGGCTCGAACGAGGAGGCGGCCCGGCGCGCGGGCATCCCGGTGACGCGCCACCTGGTCCGGGTCTACCTGCTGGCGGGCGTGCTGGCCGGGCTGGCCGGGTTCATGGCGCTGGCCTACTTCCGGGTCGCGTCGATCACCGGGCACGACACCGACAACCTCAACGCCATCGCCGCGGTGGTGCTCGGCGGCACGAGCCTGTTCGGCGGCGTGGGCTCGGTGGTCGGCACGGTGCTCGGGGTGTTCATCCCGGCCGTGCTGCGCAAGGGGTTCGTGATCGTCGGCGTGAACGTGTACTGGCAGCCGATCGCGGTCGCGCTGGTCCTGGTGGCCGCCGTGTGGTTCGACCAGTCGCGCAGAAAGGCTCGCGACAAGCGCTAAAAGGAGAGGGAGAACATGTCATCACCATCGGCGGAGCCGAGAATCAGACGACAGACGGTTGCTCTCGTCTCAATGCTATGCGCAGCTTTGTTGCTCACCGCTTGCGGTGGTGGTGGGCAGATCGGCGACACCGGCGGCACGGGTGACGCGAAGAAGATGGTGCTGATCCCCGGCGTGGCCGCGGAGCCGTTCTACATCTCGATGGAGTGCGGTTTCCGGGAGGCCGCCTCGGCGGCGGGCTACGCGGTCGACGTGCAGGCGCCGGCGAAGTTCGACGCCACCCAGCAGACCCCGATCGTGACCGGCGTGCTGGCGAACAAGCCGGGCGCGGTGCTCATCGCGCCGACCGACGACAAGGCCATGGCCGGGCCGATGCGGCAACTCAAGGACGCCGGCATCAAGGTCGTGGAGGTCGACACCAAGCTGGAGGACACGTCGATCGCCTACTCCACGATCTCGTCGGACAACGAGCAGGGCGGGCGGCTGGCCGCGCGGACGTTGGCCGGGCTGGTCGGCGGCAAGCCCGGCTCGGTGCTGGTGCTCAACACCAAGGCGGGCACGTCGACCACGGACGCGCGGGCCGCCGGGTTCGAGGAGGAGATCAAGAAGTACCCGAACCTGGAGTACGTGGGTCAGCAGTACACCGACAACGAGCCGGACCAGGCGGCGTCGAAGGTGACCGCCACCCTGTCGGCCAACCCGGACCTGATCGGGGTGTTCGCGACGAACCTGAACACGGGCGAGGGCGCGGCGACCGGGTTGCGCAACGCGGGCAGGACCGGCGCGGTGAACCTGGTCGGGTTCGACGCCTCGCCCAAGCAGGTGGAGGACCTGCGGGGAGGCGCGGTGCAGGCCCTGATCGCCCAGGACCCGGCGACCATCGGCCGGACCGGCGTCGAGCAGGCCGTGGCGGCGCTGGAGGGCCGGCCGGTGCAGCGCGACATCGAGACGGACCTGGTCGCGTTGACCAAGGCGGACATGGAAGCCAACTCGCAGTACTTCTACAAGCAGCGCTGCTGACGCCTCGCCGGTGACCGGGCGCGGCACCCGGTCACCCCGCGTCACAGGTGCTCGGGGTCGCGCGAGGATGGACGGATCTTGTTCGAGGTGGGAGTGGCGCCTCGGGTGTCGTCACGGCGCGGCCAGTCGAACGCGGGGTTCTCGTGTCCTCCGCCCCACTGGCCGGTGCGGTGGTACATCCACCGCACCGGCCAGTGATCGGGGCAAGTGCGCAGGGCTCTACTTCGTGGCGCACAGGGCCTTGTCGAAGAGGGCGATGACTTCGTACTGCTTGACTTCGTCGTTCGTCCCGGCGACGGCGACCGCCCGGCCGTCGGGCGTGATGGCGGCGCGGGTCTGGAAGCCGTCGGCGTCGCCGCCGTGGCCGTACGCGGTGATCCCGCAGCTGAGCTTCATCTCGATGACGCCCAGACCGTAGCGCCAGCCCTCGAAGAGGCCGGGCGCTTCCACCGCCTGACGCATCTCCGCCAGCCGGCCGGGCGTGAGCAGTCGACCGTCCTGCAGGGCCACCAGGAACTTGTTCAGGTCACTCGGGGTGGCGATCATCTGCCCCGCGGCACCGGCGATCGACGGGTCGAACCGGGTGATGTCGATCAGCTCGCCGGCGATCGGCTCGCCCTTGTCGTCCTCGGCGAACAGGTAACCCCGGGGGTGCGGGGCACGGATGTCGCGGTCGCCCGGACCCGGGTAGTACGTCTCCTTCAGCCCGATCCGATCGATGATCTTGTTCGTGACCACCTCGGCGAAGGGGCGTCCCGCCGCTTTCTGAGCCACCAGGCCCAGCAGCATGTAGCCGACATTGCTGTACGCCCACACCCTGTCCTGCCCCGGCGCGAACGTCGGTGCTTGGGTCAGCGCCGCGTCCAGCATCTCCCGGGTCTCGAAGTAGCGGTCCTTGACCGGCAGGATCCCGTCGGCCATGAAGGGGATCCCGGTGGGCATCCCGCTGGTGTGGTTCAGCAGTTGCCTGATCGTGATCGTCCGACCGTCGATCGCCGCACCGTCGCCGGTGCCCCGCACCACGCCCGGCAGGAACTTCTCCACCGTGTCGTCCAGCGCGAGCTTGCCCTCGTCTGCCAACTGCAGGGTCGCCACAGCGGTGAACATCTTCGTGATGCTGGCGATCCGGACGTAACCGTCCGTCGGCACCTTCGACTTCGTTCGGATGTCACCCACCCCGGCGGTGTAGTTCGTCACCCGCCCGTTCCGGTCCCGCACCGACATGAGCATCCCGGGCAGGGACCCGTCGGCGACCAGCGCTTCCATGCCCGCCTGCAACGCCTTGTCGTGCCCCGGCTTCGACCTGCCGTCCAACGCGCCCGCCGACGCCACGTTCGTCACCGCGAGCCCGGCGACCGCCACCGCCGCCACCGCCGCGGCGACCACACGACGCCGGCCGCGGCCCGGGCGGTTCTCGGTCGGACGGCTGAAATCCTTCGACAAGGGACACTCCCCACTGGATGTTCTGCATTGACTCGCCCAGTGTCGTGACGGCCTCGGCGCCTCACGATCCCCTGTGCTGCACACTTCCGGTACAGCTGGCACTACCCCGTCGATGCCCGGCGGAGGTCGGGGGAACGGCTGGGCGTCAGTTCGCGCACAGTGCGGCGTCGACGAGTGCGCCCCGGTCCGCGGCGACGGACTCGTCCTTCACCGACCCGGTGAGCGAGGTGACCACGACGGTCGCCGCGCGACCGTCGTCGGTGGCCGCGTTGACGGTCGAGTAGCCCGGGATGTCACCGCCATGGCCCCATGCGACCCCTCCGCAGCTCAACGGCGTGCTGAACACGCCGAGCCCGTATCCCCGGCCTGACTCCGGATCCGTCGGGATGGTGGTGCGCAGCTGCGCCAGCTGGGCCGGTTCGAGCAGCTTCCCGTCCAGCAGCGCGCGCAGGAAGGTGTTGAGGTCGCCCGGGGTGGAGACCAGGTGGCCGGCCGCCCAGCCCCAGCTCGGGTCCATCCGCGTGAAGTCGACCAGCTCGTCGGTCGCCGGATCACGCTGGTAACCCCTGGGGTGCCGGCCGCGGATGTCCTCCTCGCCGACTTCGGGCGCGTACGTGTCGCGCAGGCCGATCCGCTGGATGACCCGGGTGGTGACCAGCTCGTCGAACGGGCGGCCGGTGACCCGCTGGGCGATCAGGCCGGCCAGGAGGTAGTTCGTGTTGCTGTAGGACCAACCACCGCCGGCGGGACGCCCGTCCTCCCTGGCGTTCGCCAGGTCGAGGAGTTGGCGAGGTTCGAGGTAGACGTGCTGGTAGGGGAGGAAGTCGGCCTTGGTCTTGAACATGGAGTCGGTGTAGTCGGGCAGGCCGCTGTCGTGCTGGAGCAGTCGGCGGACCGTGATCTGGTCGGCGTCGATGCCCTTGCCCCGCACCAGGCCGGGCAGGTACGTCTCGATCGACGCGTCGAGCTCCACCCTGCCCTCCCCGACGAGCTGCAGCACCACGACGGAGGCGAACATCTTGCTCGCGCTGCCGATCCGCACCCTGCCGTTCGTCGGCACCTTTCCACCGGTCCGCAGGTCGCCGACCCCGGCGGTGTAGTGGCGGGTCCGACCGTGCCGGTCCCGGACGGAGGCCAGCGCTGCGGGGTGCCGGTCGACACCGACGAGCTTGTCCATGCCCTGCTGGATGGCGTCGCGGGGTTCGGTGTGGGGTTCGGTGTGGGCCGCCGGGATCGGGCCGGCGAACGCGAGAGCACCCGCGGTGACCGCTACCGCCGCCGTCATGGCGGCCGCACGGCGATATCGCGAGGAGGAGGGGCGATCTTTGTGGAAGGAGAACACGAACAAGGCAGACAACTCCTGGGCTCGGAAGACGTCGGTCCTGCGACGACCGGTTGGATCCAGGCTGCTCACCTGCGCCCACGTGGACAATCCAGCCTGCTGGACAACCGAGGTGGTGGTGGCGCCCCGAGGCCGTCGTTCGGATGGACAAGCCAGGACGGCAGGTCGATTCGCGTGCTCCACAGGGTTGTGTTGATCGGTTAAGGTTCGGCCGGGGGTGGCATGGCACAGGTGTGGAAGCGCCTGCGGGCGTCGTTCGACGCTGTCGCGCGCTTGGTCGGCGGCTTCGGCACGGCGCTGCTCGCGTTGGCCGCCCTGGTCTGGCTCGGCGTGGTCGCGGTGTTGTGCTGCGTCGGTGTGGGCGTTCTCCTGCTGCCCGCTGCCCTGCGTGTGCTGCGAGCGGCCGCGAACCGGGAACGAGCCCGGCTCGACGTCCTCGTCCCCGGCCCGGTGCCGCGTGGGGTGCGCGACGCGCTGCGGGACGTGACCGTGCGCCGTGAGCTGGCCTGGCTGCCGCTGCACGCCACCATCGGCCTGGCGGCCGGGTTCCTCGGTCTCGCGATGCCGGCCACGGCGCTGCAGAACGCGACGTACCCGTTCTGGTACCACCTGCTGCCGCCCGAGGACAACACCCCCAGCCTCATCTTCTGGGCCGTCACCGACCTCGGCGGCGCGCTGGCCGTGGCGCTGACCGGCGTGTTCTGCGCAGCCTTCATCGTCGGGCTCGGGCCGGCGCTCGTCCGGGCGCAGGAGTGGCCGGGCCGGCACCTGTTGGCGCCGCCGGCAGGCGCGGACCTGTCGCTGCGGGTCGCCGAGCTGACCGCCACCCGAGCCGCCGCTCTCGACGCGCACGCCGTCGAGCTGCGCCGCATCGAGCGGTCGCTGCACGACGGCACGCAGAACCGGCTGGTCGCGGTGACCGTGCTGCTCGGCGCCGCGAGGCGGGCCGTGGACCGGGACCCGGCCGCGGCCGGTGCCGTGCTGGGCCGGGCGCAGGACGCCGCCGAACAGGCGCTCGCCGAGCTGCGCGCGGTGGTCCGCGGCATCCTGCCCCCGGTGTTGGCCGACCGCGGGCTCGCCGATGCGCTGGCCGGTCTCGCGGTGAGCTGCGGCGTGCCGTGTGACGTGGTGGTGGACGTGCCGGGCCGGTGCGCGGCCTCGGTCGAGGCCACCGCTTACTTCGTGGTGGCCGAAGCCCTTTCCAACGTGGCCAAGCACAGCGGCGCTGAGAGCGCCGTGCTGGCGGTGCGCCGCGAGGGTGATCGGCTGCTGCTGCGGATCTGCGACGACGGCCGGGGCGGTGCGGACGAGCGCGTCGGGTCGGGCCTGTCCGGCATCCGCCGGCGGGTCGAGGCGTACGACGGGCGGCTCACCCTGGACAGCCCGCCCGGCGGGCCTACGAAGCTGGAGGTGGAGCTGCCGTGCGGATCGTGATCGCGGAGGACGACCCGCTGCTGCGCGAGGGGTTGGCGCTGCTGCTGCGCGCCGAGTCGCTCGACGTGGTGGCCACCACCGACACGCCGGGATCGTTCCTGGCCGCGGTGGTCGAGCACGAGCCGGACGTGGCCATCGTCGACGTGCGGATGCCGCCCACCCACACCGACGAGGGGATCGTGGCCGCCGTCGAGGCGCGGCGCCTCCGGCCCGGCCTCGCGGTGCTCGTGCTCTCGGCGTACGTGGAGCAGGCGTTCGCCACGGAGTTGCTCGCCGCCGGTGCCGACCGGCTCGGTTACCTGCTGAAGGAGCGGGTGGGACGGGTCGAGGAGTTCCTGAGCGCGCTGCACCGGGTGGCGGGCGGTGGCACTGCGGTGGACCCCGAGGTGGTGGGGCAACTGCTGGCACGCAACCCGCACACCAGCGCGCTGGGACGGTTGAGCCCCCGGGAGCGGGACGTGCTCGCGCTCATGGCCGAGGGATTGGGCAACGCCGCAATCGCCGAGCGGCTCGTCATCACCGAAGGTGGGGTGCACAAGCACATCCGCAGCATCTTCGCGAAGCTCGACCTCGCACCTGATGACCGGGCCGACCGGCGCGTCACCGCGGTCCTGCGCTACCTCAAGGGCGTCGGACCGAAGTAATGCCACCGCAGCCGCCCGGACGACCGGTCTCCGGTCGAGTTCCACACGGGCGCGTGGAGACCGCCCGCCGGCGGACTGCGTTGAGCAGGCTCGGGTGGGTGGACCCCCGCCGAAAGTGGCCCGGAAGAAGGGCAAGTGAGCTGCTCACAGGTACTTGTTGGCCAGCTCCGAGTACTCCTTCTCCAGGTCGTCGGCCAGGTAGGCGACGTACGCCCAGGGCACGTCGTGCACGTGGTCGCGCATGCCGAGCAGGTGGCGCTTCGCCCGGGGCGCGTCGTCGGCCAGGGCGAACGCCGCCGCGAACAGGTTGTGGGCCTGCAACGCGCGCGGGTGGGGCTTGGTCGGGGTCGAGTCCCACTTGTCGGCCGCCGTGGCGATCTCGTCGCGGTGCCGGGTGAAGTAGCGCATCTTCAGCGTCGCGATCTTCAACGCCGACCGCGCCTGCACGGCGTCCTCGAACTGCTCCAGGAAGATCTCGAAGTGCGCCAGCGGCAGCATGGCCACCACCGGGTCGCCGGGCGGCGCGGCGTCGACGCTGCCCTGCGCGAACGCCATCATCTCCTCCGCCGACCCGCCCCACTTCGACGCCAGGATCTGCAACCGCGTCCAGTGCGCCGGGTACAGCGACGCGCACCGCGCCACGATCTCCCGCCACACCTCGTCCTTCTGGTCCCGGTCGACCTGCAACCCGAGGCCCGCGGTCTGCAGCTGCGCCCACGGCACGGCGTCGCGCGGCAGGAGCTTCGCGGCCTCGTGCAGCGGGCCGACGGCCTTGCGGAGGGTCCCGAAGAAGACCTTGAACCGGTCCTTGCCGACGCTGTCGGCCCGCCCCGAGCCGCGGATCGCCCACGCCTCCCGGATGAACGCCGTGCCGGCCAGCAGCCACAGGTCCGGGTCGGTGTTGTTCTTCGCCAGCTCCAGCAGCTCGTCGGCGTGGCCGATGGCGTGCTCGCCGAGCACCTCGACCCGCAGCGCCCTCACCTCGGGGTCGTCCCGGCACTCCGCGAGCACCGTGGTCGCCGCCCTCAGGTGGCCCGCGTCCATCTCCTCCGCCGCGATGTCCAGGATCGCGTCGTCGTAGGTGTGGTCCCGCACCACTTCACGGGCGATCGCGGCAGGCCGCTTCCTCCGGAAAATCCCCACTCCAGCGACCTTACTTTCCTCCGAGCCCGAGTGGCCTAAGTCTTTCGTAGAGCCGAACAGGGCCTTTCTGCGGTTGTCCCCCAGCCTACGTGCGCGATGGGGTGGAGCCCTCGACGGAGGGGGACATCCATGCGAGCGAGAACCGCCATCGCCGTGACCGCGGCGCTGATCGGGGCGGCCCTGCCGACGTACGCGCAGGCGGAGCCGGGACCGGACCAGACCATCACCTGGTCGCCGTGCGCCGAGCTCGACGGGCTGGAGTGCGGCACGTTCCGGGCGCCGTTCGACTGGCGCACGCCGGACGACGGCCGCACGATCACCATCGCGGTGAGCCGGCTCAAGGCGCGCTCCGGCCAGGCGAAGGGCGTCGTGCTGACCAACCCGGGTGGTCCGGGCGGCCCCGGACGCGGCCTGCCCCTGCTCTACGTGCAGCGCGCCAAGCTGGTGGCCGACCTCGACGTGATCGGCATCGACCCGCGCGGCACGGGCGCGAGCACGAACGTCACCTGCGGCGGGTACAGCTGGGTCGGGGTCGCCGACCCGCGCGACCGGAGCCGCGCCAACACCGACCTGCTCTACGACGCCGCGCAGCTGCAGGCCACCGCGTGCCAGACCCGGTCCGGCGAGTTCGGCAAGGTGGTCAACACCGAGCAGACCGTCCACGACCTCGACCTGCTGCGCCGCCTGCTGGGCCGGGAGAAGGTCAACTGGGTCGGCTACTCGGGCGGCAGCTGGCTGGGCGCGCACTACGCCACCTACTTCCCCGACCGGGTCGACAAGGTCGTGCTCGACTCCAACCCGGACTTCACCTCGACGTTCCAGGACATCTTCGACAACTTCGGCCACGCCGTCGAACGCCGGTTCCGGACCGACTTCCTGCCCTGGGTGGCCCGCTACGACAGCGCCTACCACCTGGGCACGACCGCCGAGCAGGTGCGCCGTACCTACGAGGCGACCCGCGCGAAGCTCGCCGCCGACCCGCTCGCGCTGCCGGACGGGACCGTGGTCGACGGCTTCGCGCTCGACCTGGTGCTGACCCGGGCGCAGTACAGCAAGCTGCTGTTCGCGGACGCGGCGCAGGCCCTGGTGACGTTCGGGCAGGCGACGCGGACCGGCACGACGGCGCTCGTGGCCCGGTACCCGGACGCGCCCAGCGCCACGCTGTACTCCGTCACGTGCAACGACACGAAGTTCCGGCACAACCGGACCACGTTGGCGCGGGAAGCCGAACGGCTGGGCGAGCGGTACCCGCTCAACGGCTTCTACCAGCGGCTCGCGCCGTGCGCGTTCTGGGACCGTCCGCCGCTGGAGCTGAAGAAGCCGACCGGCAAGGGCGTGCCGCCGGTGCTCATGGTGCAGTCGGTGCGCGACCCGGCCACGCCGGTGGAAGGCGCCCAACGCGCGCATCGCGGCTTCGAGGGCTCACGGATGCTCACCGTGACCGACGAGGGCGACCACGGCGTCTACGCCTTCGGCAACCCGTGCGTGGACGAGGTCGTGGAGGCGTTCATCGTGGACGGCAGGGTGCCGGCGGCCGACCTGACCTGCCCGGGAACGCCCCTGCCCGACCCGACCGCGCCCGCCGCCGCGAGCACGCGCCCGCTGGTCGGCTGGCCGCTGTAGGGGCTAGATCCCGCCGGCCTGCCGCCGGCGCGCGGCGTAGACACCGGCCTCGGTCCGGCGGTCGAAGCCGAGCTTGTGCAACAGCGAGGAGACGTAGTTCTTGACCGTCTTCTCGGCCAGGAACAGCCGGTTCGCGATCTGCCGGTTGGTCAGGCCCTCGGCGATCAGGTCGAGGATCCGCCGCTCCTGCGGGCTCAACGCCGCGTAGCGCGGGTCCTCGACCGGTCCGCCGCGCAGCCGTTGCAGCACGGTCGCGGTCACGCCCGAGTGCAGCAGCGAGCCGCCACCGGCCAGCGTGCGGATCGCGGACACCAGGTCGTTGCCGGAGACCTGCTTGAGCATGTACCCGGCCGCGCCCGCCATGATCGCGCCGAACAGCGCCTCGTCGTCGGAGTACGAGGTCAGCATCAGGCACGCGGGCGGCGGCTGGACCGTCGAGCGGATCTCCCGGCACACGGTCACGCCGTCGCCGTCGGGCAGCCGCACGTCGATCACGGCCACGTCGGGGCGGTGGAACGCGGCGGCGGACACGGCCGCGGCGGCGCTCTCCGCCTCACCGACCACCTCGATGTCCGACTCGACCGCGAGCAGCTGCTGCAGTCCGCGCCGGACGATCTCGTGGTCGTCCACCAGAAGCACCGAGATGGACATGGACCCTCCCTACACCGATACCAACGGGACGGACCACGTCAGCGTTACACCCCGGCCCTCGGCCGACTCGACCTCGCACGAACCGTCCCACCTCGCGGCGCGCGCCGCCATGTTCACCAGGCCGCCGGTGTGCCCGCCCCGGCCGCGCGGCAGGCCTTCGCCGTCGTCGCGCACGACCAGCCGCAGGTTCGTCGCCGCCCGGTCGACCACCACCTCGACCTCGACGTTCTTCGCCGACGCGTGCCGCGCCGCGTTGGCCAGCGCCTCGCGCAACGTGGCCAGCAGGTCCGGCCGCACGTGGTCGGGCACCACCGAGTCGATCGGGCCGTCCATCGCCAGCGACGGCTCGAAGCCGAGCAGCCGGGCCGACTCCTGCACCACCTTCATCAGCTGGGCGCGCAGGTCGGCCGCGCCGGCGGGCGGCTCCTGGAGCGAGAAGATGGTGCGCCGGATCTCCCGGATGGTCTGGTCGACCTCGCTGACGAAGTCCGCCAGCCGCTGGGCCACCATCGGCTGCTCCACCAGCCCGTTCATGCTCTGCAAGCCCAGGCCGAGCCCGAACAGCCGCTGCACGACCAGGTCGTGCAGGTCGCGGGCGATCCGGTCGCGGTCCTCCAGCACGGCCAGCCGCCGTCCCGCGCCGGTGGCCCTGGTGAACTCCAGGATCAGCGCGGCCTGCCGGGCGAACGACTCGACCAGCGCCACGTCGGAGGCGTCGAACGCCCGCTGCTCGCGCGCACGCGCCACCATCAGCACGCCGAGCACCCGTTGCCCGGCGGCCAGCGGCACGAACACCACCGGCCCGATCCGGCGCTGGCCGGGCAGCCCGTCGAGCACCTTGGCCTTGCCGGTCTCGAACACCTCGTGGGCCGGGCCGCCCTCGCCGATCGCGCTGAACCCCCGCATCTCGCCGTCCACCACCCGAGCGGCCAGCTCACCCTGCACGTCGGGCAGCGCCAGCAGCGCGTTCACGCCGTCGGCGGCCAGCCGGGCGCGCACCGCGACCAGGCGCAGCGCGTCCCGGTCCGGTGTGCCGGTGAGCAGCGCGTTCGTCACCTCGTTCGACGCGCGCAGCCACACCTCCCGCTGCTGCGACTGCGCGTAGAGCCGGGCGTTCTCGATCGCGATGCCCGCCGCCGCGGCCACCGCCACCACGAGCTCGCGGTCGGCGCGGGTGAAGTCGGCGCCGTCGGCCTTGTCGCTGAGGTAGAGGTTGCCGAACACCGAGCCGCGCACGTGCACCGGCACGCCGAGGAAGCCGGGACCGGACGGGTCGAACGTCGTCGCCTCGGACCCGGTCTTCTCGTAGTCGGTGTTGTGGTGGCCGTCGTCGTAGGTGAACTCCAGCAGCTGCCGGTTCGGCCCGATCACGGCCAGCGCGCCGTACCGGGCGCCGACCAGGTCGCACGAGGACTCCACGACGCGGCGCAGCACGTCCGGCAGCGACAGGTCGCTGGCCAGCGAGACGACCGCGGCCAGCAGCCGGTGCAGCCGCTCCTGCGAGACGACCACCTCGGTGGTGCGGTCGGTCAGCTCGCGCAGCAGGCCGTCCAGCCGCGTCGCGGCGTTCGCGTCCGGGGATCCGGCCACCCGAGACCACCCTCCGGGTCGGAGGTTTCGAGGTTAACGCCTCCGGCTACGGGATGCGACGGCCCGACAGCACCTCCAGGTCGACGACCAGGTAGTGGTCGCCGCCGCCGACCCCGCGCGAGGCCAGCGGCAGCTGCCGCAGCCGGGCCAGCCGCACCTGCTCCTCGACCTCGGTGACGTGCCCGACCGCCATCACCGACCAGCCGTGCGACAGGTCGGGCGCGACGTCGTCGATCTGGAACGCGACGATGGTGTCCCGGGCGACGAGGGTGGCGCTGCCGTCCGGCACGCGCAGCACGACGCACTCCCCGTCGAGCACGAACACGACGGGGTGCACCACCGGCAAGGCCATGTGGGTGTAGACGAGGCGGCCGATGGCGGCCGTGCCGAGCAGCTCCAGGCATTCCTCGCGGGACAGGACCTGAAGTCCAGCGGAGTCGTACATCGCACCTCTTCGTCACGCCCCAGTCGCTGGGATAAACGTTCGGCGCTGTGATCGTCGTTGCCTAGAGTCGGAAGTCCCGGCTTCCACGCATCCCACCCGGATGGGGGATTTCCAGATGCCATCACTCGACCTAACCGCGCTGCTGCGCCGCCTCGGTCTGCGCGAGGCCGAGCCCCCGGGCGTGGCGGCGTTGACCCGGCTGCACCGGGCGTTCGCCGAACGGGTGCCGTACGAGACGGTGGAGATCCAGCTCGGTCGCGTGACCTCGCTGGACCCGCTCGACTCGGCGGCCCGCGTGCTGGCGGGCCGCGGCGGGTACTGCTTCCAGCTCAACGGCGCGTTCGCCGAGCTGCTGAGCGCGCTCGGCTACCACGTGACCCGGCATCCCGGCGGCGTGCAGATGACGGCGGACGACGAGCCGGTGATCTGCCGCAGCCACCTCGCGCTCACCGTCCGCGACCTGCCGGACTCGGACGACGTCTGGCTGGTGGACGCCGGGCTGGGCGACGGGCTGCACTCGCCGCTGCCGCTGCGGGCGGGCGTCCACCGCCAGGGCCCGTTCGCGTTCGAGCTGGGGCCGTCGACGGCGGCGCCGGGCGCGTGGCGGTTCGGGCACGACGTGCGCGGGAGCTTCCACGCCATGCACTTCGCGCCGGACGCGGTCGGCCTCGACCACTTCACCGACCGGCACGTGCACCTGTCCACGTCGCCGGAGTCGGGGTTCGTGCGCACGTTCGGCGTGCTGCGGACCGACGCCGAGGGCTGGGACGTGCTGCGCGCGTTGACCCTGTCCCGGATCGAGGAGACGACCACCAAGACCGTGCTGGAGGACCGGGCCGACTGGTTCACCGCCCTGGCCGACGTCTACGGCCTGGTCCTCGCCGAGGCCGACCGCGAACCGCTGTGGCGCAAGGCGGTGTCCCAGCACGAGGCGCACCTGGCGGCGACCGCCCGTTCGGTCACACCACAGCGCCCCGACCGACGCTGAAGTGGGTCACGTACCCCCGGTACAGCTGGGGCGCGTGCCGCTTGAGCGCCAGGTCGAGCAGGTCGTTGCCGGTGTCGTCGGGCAGCTGGACCCAGTGGCCGAACGGGGTCGTCGGCACGCTGCGGTACGTGGCGGCGAAGGCCCTCGGGTCGTTCGGCGCGAGGTGCAGCCACAGCGCGGGCTTGGGCTTGGCGTCGTAGGACAGCGACACCCCGGCCAGCTCGTACCAGGGCACGGCCCACGTCTTGCCCTTCTCCACCCAGCGCAGGCCCTGCGGCTCGACGACCAGCCGGCGCAGCCGGGCCTTCCCCCGCCAGACGCCGCCGCCGATCAGGCCGCCGAGCACGACCACCGGCCCGACGAACATCGCGGCCAGGTGGCCGTCGGAGTACGACAGGAACATCAGCAGCACGCCGAACAGCGTGAAGCCGAGCTGGACCGCCAGCCCGGCACGTCGTTCGGCCTGGTTGCCGAAGGGAATCTCGATCTCTCTCACGACAACCCCACAGTGAAACCCTCGTCCTGCACCCCTCGGTACAGGTGCGGTGCGAACCCGAGCACGGCGCGCTCGACCACCGGGACCAACGCGGCCGCGTCGCCCAGCGGCAGCCGGTAGGCGCCGTCCTCGCGGGCCAGGTGCGCCATGTCGGCGTGCCGGTCCCGGAAAGCCTGGTGGTCGGCGGGCAGCAGGTCCAGCCTGACCATGGTCTTGCGCAGCACGGCGTCGGCCGGGTTAACGACCCGTTCCCGCGTCCGCGAGATCCGCACCGCGCCCAGCTCGTGCCACGCCACGGCCCACGGCGCGCCTTGCGGGTCGTCCCACCGCACGCCCGGGGCCTCGAAGACGAGCTTGCGCGGCCGGGAGATCTTCTTCCAGTTGAGCACCGCGCCCAGCGCGATGCCCGTGAACGCGAGCCCGATGACCAGCGCGATCGTCCCGCCGACGCCCTCGCCGTCGGCGTAGGCGCTCACCGCGCCGACGAGTGCAAGCACCCCGAGCCCACCGGCGACCACCCCGCCGATGATCACCCGACGGGTGTCCCGCGTGCCGATGTCCACCACCACCGGCGTCGTCATGCCCCCACCCCCTCGACCAGTCGGTCAGCCGCAGCGTAGGGGTCCAGCTCACCCGCCACGACCCGTTTGGCCAGGGTTTCGAGGGCGGACGCGCCGCGCAATCCGCCGATCCGGGAACGCAGCCGCTCCAGCGCGATGGCCTCGATCTCGCCCGCGGCCCTGTTCGCGCGGCGTCGTGCCAGCTCACCGCGTTCGACGAGCCAGGCGTGGTGCGCCTCGACCGCGTCCACGACCTCGTCCAGCCCTTCGGCGCGGGAGGCGACCGTCTTCACCACGGGAGGCCGCCACAGCCCGCCTTCCCGCTCCCGGCGGCCCAGCGAGATCATGTGCTTGAGGTCGCGCGCGGTCTGGTCGGCGCCGTCGCGGTCGGCCTTGTTGACCACGAACACGTCGGCGATCTCCAGGATGCCCGCCTTCGCGGCCTGCACGCCGTCACCCATGCCGGGCGCGAGCAGCACCACCGTGGTGTCGGCCAGCGACACCACCTCGACCTCGGACTGGCCGACGCCGACCGTCTCGACCAGCACCACGTCGCAGCCCGCCGCGTCGAGCACGCGCAACGCCTGCGGCGTGGCCCAGGACAGCCCGCCCAGGTGGCCGCGGGTGGCCATGGACCGGATGAACACGCAGGGGTCGGTGGCGTGCTCGCCCATCCGCACCCGGTCGCCGAGCAGCGCGCCGCCGGAGAACGGCGACGACGGGTCCACGGCCAGCACCCCGACCCGCTTGCCACGCCTGCGGTAGGCCGCGACCAGCGCGGACGTCGACGTGGACTTGCCGACGCCCGGCGCGCCCGTCAACCCGATGACCTGCGCGTTGCCGCAGAACGGCGCCAGTGCGCCCGCCACCTCGCGCAGCTGCGGGCCGCCGTCCTCGACGAGCGAGATCAGCCTGGCGACCGCGCGCGGCTGCCCTTCGCGCGCGCGGTCGACCAGCTCGGCTACGTCAACGGTTCGGGCCACTCCTGCAGATCCTAGGCAGCGGGGCCCTTGGGCACGCGGACGATCAGGGCGTCGCCCTGCCCGCCGCCGCCGCACAGGGCCGCCGCGCCGACCCCGCCGCCGCGCCGCTTCAGCTCCAGCGCGAGGTGCAGCGCGATGCGGGCGCCCGACATGCCGATCGGGTGGCCGAGCGCGATCGCGCCGCCGTTGACGTTGACCTTGTCCTCGGGCACGCCCAGCTCGCGGGTGGAGACCAGGCCGACCGCGGCGAACGCCTCGTTGATCTCGACCAGGTCCAGGTCGGCCGGGTCGATGCCCTCCTTCGCGCACGCGGCCTTGATCGCGTTCGCGGGCTGCTCGTGCAGGCTGGCGTCCGGGCCCGCCACGACGCCGTGCGCGCCGATCTCGGCCAGCCAGGTCAGCCCCAGCTCCTCGGCCTTGGCCTTGCTCATCACGACGACGGCCGCCGCGCCGTCGGAGATCTGCGACGCCGAGCCCGCGGTGATCGTGCCGTCGGAGGCGAACGCCGGGCGCAGCTTGGCCAGCGTCTCCGCGGTGGTGTCGGCGCGCACGCCCTCGTCGGTGGCGACCAGCACCGGGTCGCCCTTGCGCTGCGGGATGGAGACGGGCGCGATCTCCTCGGCGAAGACGCCGTTCGCCGCGGCCTTGGCGGCCAGCTGGTGCGACCGGGCCGAGAACGCGTCCTGCTCCTCGCGGGTCAGGCCGTAGCGGGCGTTGAACTTCTCCGTGGAGGCGCCCATCGCGACCTGGTCGAACGCGCAGAACAGGCCGTCGTGCGCCATGTGGTCGATCATCGTGACGTCGCCGTACTTGAACCCGCCGCGCGACTTGGGCAGCAGGTGCGGCGCCTGGGTCATCGACTCCTGACCGCCCGCCACCACGACGTCGAACTCGCCGGCGCGGATCAGTTGGTCGGCCAGCGCGATCGCGTCGATGCCGGACAGGCACACCTTGTTGATCGTCAGCGCGGGCACGGTCATGGGGATGCCCGCGTTCACCGCGGCCTGGCGGGCCGGGATCTGCCCCGCGCCACCGGTCAGCACCTGCCCCATGATCACGTACTGCACCTGCTCGGGCGCGACTCCGGCCCGTTCCAGGGCCGCCTTGATCGCGACGCCACCGAGCTGGGCGCCGGAGAAGTCCTTCAACGATCCGAGCAGTCGCCCCATCGGGGTACGGGCCCCGGCGACGATGACGGAACCGGACACAGCGGCCTCCACAGCGGGTGTAAGCGGTTGTTAACTGGCCACGATACCCACGGTTACCGCAGGGTAGCCCTGTGAGGCGTCGCACAGGGCGACCTGCACCGATTCGGCCACTAGCCTATCCGGCCATGGAAGAACTGCGCGGTTTCGTCACAGCCATCGACCACGTCGGCATCGCCGTGCCGGACCTCGACGCCGCGATCGCGTTCCACCGCGAGCACTTCGGCCTCGAGGTCGCGCACGAGGAGGTCAACGAGGAGCAGGGCGTGCGCGAGGCGATGCTGCGCGCGCCGGGCGACGACGGCACGGGCACCGCCGTGCAGCTGCTCGCGCCGCTGACGCCGGAGTCGACCATCGCGAAGTTCATCGGCCGGTCCGGGCCGGGGCTGCAGCAGCTGGCCTACCGGGTGTCCGATGTGGACGCGGCGGCGGAGGCGCTGCGCGGCAAGGGCTTGCGGCTGCTGTACGAGGCGGCGCGGCGCGGCACGTCCGACAGCCGGGTCAACTTCGTGCACCCCAAGGACGCGGGCGGCGTGCTGGTGGAGCTCGTCGAGCCCGCGCCGACCCACTAAGCCGCCCGCCTGGCGCGTTCCGGAGTCGCCGGCTACGGGCGTTCCAGGGCGGCGGCCACGAACGTCAGCTCCAGTTCCATCCGGTCGTCGTCCGGCGCGTGGCGGGCCACCGAGTGCCGGTAGCTGACCGCGAGGCCGAGCAGCGCGGAGGCGCTGTCGACGTCCTTCGCGGCCACCGCCGCGCCGCCGGCCGCCACGATGACGTTGCGGATCTGCCGCACCACCGACCGGTAGCGCTCGTGCAGCGCGTCGCGGACCGCCTTGTGCGTGTCCGCCTCGCGCCACAGCAGGTGGCTGAGCAGCGGCGAGGAGTCGAGCCGGGCGTCCAGCGCGGCGACCAGCCTGCGCAGGCTCTCCGCGATGTCGCCGACGACCACGACCCGGCGCGCGTCGACGTTGCCGTCCGGCAGGCGCTGCACGAGCGCCGCCAGCAGGTCGGTCTTGCGGCGGAAGTAGTAGTGCACGAGCCCTTTGGGCACGGCGGCCCGTTCGGCGATGCGCGAGGTCGGCGTCGCGTCGAAACCCGACTCGGCGAACAACTCCTCGGCCGCTTGCAGGATCCGTTCCCGGGCCGACGAGTCCTCTGCCAATGCCTGCGCCCTTTCCCGTTGGTCCGGGCCCACGGCGACCAGCCGCGGGCCCGGGGTGTCGTCACTCTCAGGCGGTGCCGGCGATCCGGCCGCCGTGGGCGGCGTTCGCCAGCGGGACCGCCATGGCGCCCGCCGCGACGGTCAGCGCGCCGCCGACCCACGAGATCCAGGACGCCGCCATCAGGTCGCTGTAGCCCATCACCCACGGGGAGATGAACAGCAGCGCGCCGAGGACCATCTGGAACCACTCGCCGTACACCATCCCGGGCATCGCGAGCGACGCGAGGCCGTCGATGGCGATCAGTGCGCCGAGCACGATCATCGTCCACATGGCCCCGGTGGTCGTCTCCACCACCAGGGGCGAGAGCAGCACCAGGACGCCGATGACGACCTCGGCCCAGTCCTGCCACCTGGTCCACGCCTTAGCCATGACTCGTACCTCCGTCCTCATCAATCGGACGGCTTCGATGCTCCGCTTGATTGGCCGCCCGGTCAAGACCGACCGATCGGGGGAAATGCCAGTGCGGTGGCTCACAGCGCCGGTTCTGAATCGGTTACCCGTGGGTAACCTCCGGCCACCTGCGTGGACCTCATAGAGCCCGCCACACCCGACCATCCCGAAGCCCCCATTGGGAGGGAACGCCGTGCAGAAGATCCTCGACGCGATCCTCGCGGACGAACTGGACGCGATCGGATCACTGGACGTACCGGAGAGCTACCGGGGCGTGACGGTGCACGCCGACGAGGTCAAGATGTTCGAGGGCTTGGCCACCAAGGACAAGGACCCGCGCAAGTCGCTGCACGTCGACGAGGTCGCCACCCCGGAGCTCGGCCCCGGCGAGGCGCTGGTGGCCGTGATGGCGAGCGCCATCAACTACAACACCGTGTGGACCTCGATCTTCGAGCCGCTGTCGACGTTCGCGTTCCTGAAGAAGTACGGCGGCAGGCACGACCAGCCGTTCCACGTGGTCGGCTCCGACCTCGCGGGCGTGGTGCTGCGCACGGGACCGGGCGTGAACGCCTGGAAGCCCGGTGACCGGGTCGTCGCGCACTGCCTCGACGTGCAGCTGGAGCACCACGACGGGCACAGCGACACCATGCTCGACCCCGAGCAGCGCATCTGGGGCTTCGAGACCAACTACGGCGGCCTCGCCGAGATCGCGCTGGTCAAGGCCAACCAGCTGATGCCGATGCCCGCCCACCTGACGTGGGAGGAGGCGGCGTCACCCGGCCTGGTGAACTCCACCGCCTACCGGCAGCTCGTGTCCACCAACGGCGCGAACATGAAGCAGGGCGACACCGTGCTGATCTGGGGCGCGTCCGGCGGCCTCGGCTCCTACGCGACCCAGTTCGCGCTCAACGGCGGCGCCACCCCGGTGTGCGTGGTGTCGTCGCCGGAGAAGGCGGAGATCTGCCGCCGGATGGGCGCGGAGCTGATCATCGACCGCAGCGCCGAGGGCTACCGGTTCTGGAAGGACGAGCACGAGCAGGACCCGCGCGAGTGGAAGCGGCTCGGCGCGAAGATCCGCGAGCTGACCGGCGGCGACGACCCGGACATCGTGTTCGAGCACCCCGGCCGGGAGACGTTCGGCGCGTCGGTCTACGTGACGCGCAAGGGCGGCACGATCGTGACGTGCGCGTCCACCAGCGGGTACATGCACCAGTACGACAACCGGTACCTGTGGATGCACCTCAAGCGGATCGTCGGCTCGCACTTCGCGAACTACCGGGAGGCCTGGGAGGCCAACCGGTTGGTCGCCAAGGGGAAGATCCACCCGACACTGTCCAAGGTGTACTCCATGGAGGACACCGGGCAGGCCGCGTACGACGTGCACCGCAACGCCCACCAGGGCAAGGTGGGCGTGCTGACGTTGGCGCCGGAGGAGGGCCTCGGCGTGCGCGACCACGAGCTGCGGGCCACCCACCTGGACGCGATCAACCGTTTCCGGGGCGTCTAAAGCGAAATCACCCCTGATGTGCGGCGCTCGGGTGACCGCCGCGCATCGGGAGCGGGTAGCGTGAGCGGCATGGGCCTCGCCGACGACCGTGACCTCGTCCCCCTGGGATCCGGCTTCGACATCGTCAAGCGCGGGTACGACCGCGCCCAGGTCGAGGACCACCTGGAACGCCTCGACTCCGACCTGCGCCTGCTCGCGGCCGACCGGGACGCGGCGGTCTCGCAGACCAACGACCTGGCCCGTCAGCTCGAGGCGGCGCGGTCGGAGATCGCGGAGCTGCGCGGCCAGGTGGAGCGGCTGTCGCTGCCGCCGACCACGTTGGAGGGCCTGAGCGAGCGGTTGCAGCGGATGCTGCGGCTCGCGCAGGACGAGGCGAACGAGATCAAGGCGCGGGCCGAGGCCGAGGGCGGGCACATCCGCGCCAAGGCCGAGGCCGACGCCGGGGTGCTGCGCACCCGGTACGAGAAGCTGATCGCCGAGCTGGACCAGCGGCGCGCCGACATGGAGGCCGAGCACCGGGGCGTGCTGGAGAAGGCGCGGGCCGAGGCCGAGCGGACGGTCGGCGAGGCCCGCGCCGAGGCCGCGCGGTTGGACGAGGAGTCGCTCCAGCGCCGGACCACGGTCGAGGAGGACTTCGAGATCGCGATGGCGGCCCGGCGGGTCGAGTCGATGAAGACGCTGGCCGAGCAGGAGGCGGCGTCGAAGGGCGAGGCCGAGCGGCGGTTGCGCGAGGCGGCGGAGGAAGCCGCGCGCGTGCGTGCCCAGATCGCGCAGGAGCAGGCCGCGTCGAACGCCGAGGCGCAGCGCTTGGTGCGCGAGGCGACCGAGGAGGCCAACCGGCGTCGGCACGACTCCGTCAGCGAGGCCACGGCCCGCGTGCAGGAGGCGACCGACGAGGCGAACCGCCGGGTGCGCGAGGCGACGGAGGAAGCGAACCGCCGCGTCACCCAGGCGACCCAGAAGGTGGACGCCCTCCGCCAGCTCCGCAACCGGCTGTCCCAGCAGCTGCACGCCGTGAGCTCCGCCCTGCACGATGTGACCCCCCTCCTGGACCCGCTGGAGGAGGAACGCCCAGCGCCCGACTCTTCTCCGGCCCCGGCGGCCACTGCCACCCCTGCTTCCGCCCCCACCCCGGCTGCCTCTCCGACCCCGGCCGCCGCCCCCGCCGGTGGCGCCACCACCGGCGGCGCCACCGCCGCCAAGCCCCCTGCCTCCGCCCCTTCCCCCTCTCCCACCTCTTCCCCTTCTCCGGCCCCGGACGGCCCGACCCAGAAGATCGCGCGCCCGAAGGCCCAACCCACCAAGCGCTGATCCTCGGGGCCCTACCGCTCTCACACGCCGACGCGCCGTCGCCAGTCCACAACGGCGGCGGCGAACGCGTCCGGCGCCTCCAGCGGAGTCAGGTGGCCGACGCCCGGCAGCTCCAGGTACTCGCCCTGCCGGAGCACCCCGGCCAGCTCGCGGGCCAACGCGGGCGGCGTGAGCGCGTCGTGCTCCCCCACCAGCACCAACGCGGGCACGTCCACCTCCGCCAGCACCCCGGTCGAATCCGGCCGCGCGGCCATCGCCCGCTGCGCCCACACCACCTCCGCCGGGTCCTGATCGAGGATCAACTCACGCACCCGCCGGACCACGGCCTCGTCCGGCTCCGGTCCGAGCAGCCCGCTCACGACCGTGTCCGGCACCCAGCCGAGCCCTTCCGCCTCGACCCGTGCGGCCATCGTCAGCCGGTTCGCCCGCGCCTCCTCCGTGTCGGCGCCGGCCCGCGTGTCGGCCAGCAGGAGCCCGGCCACCCGGGACGGGTCGCGCCGCAGCACGGCCATCGCCACGTACCCGCCCATCGAGCACCCGCCGAGCACCGCGCGTTCGATCTCGCGCTCGTCGAGCAACCGCAGCACGTCGTCCGCAACAGCCACCAGATCGGGTGAACGATCGCCGCCCCGCTGGTCGGGCGTGATCGATTTCAGCAGGTCACGCACCCCGTCCCACATCCGTGAGTCGAACGGGAAGGCGTGCAGGAGGACGAGCGGAGCAGTTTCCATACCCGGAATTGTCGGACCCCGGAGCTAGCTTCGTCGCATGACCTCCACGCCCGAACCGGACGAGATGCGCACCGACCGCCTCCTGCTCAGACGCGTCGGCCGCGCTGACGTGCGCGCGGCGATCGCGGTGCTGTCGGATCCGGGGACGAACCGCTTCAACCCGGCGGGGCCACCGTCGGCGGAGCAGGCGGCGAAGATGCTGGCCGAGTGGCAGGTCCACTGGGCGCGCGACGGCATCGGGTACTGGGCCGTGGAGCTGCCGGAGACCAGCGAGGTCATCGGCTTCGGCGGCCTGCGGCACCACGAGCTGGACGGCGAGCGGACGTTGAACCTGTTCTACCGGTTCCGCCCCCGGCACTGGGGGCGCGGCTACGCACCGGAGATGGCGCGCGCGGCCATCGACTGGGCACGCCGGGCGCGACCGGACCGTCCGGTCACGATCATCACCGACCCCGGCAACACGCCCTCCCAGCGCGTCGCGGAGAAGCTGGGCTTCGCGCACGTGGGCGACAGCCGGGCCGCCGGGGATCCGGTGCTGGTCTGGCGGCGTCAGGAGGTCGCGATGGCCGTCTGATGCTGCTCGTGAGGGCCGGACCAGGTGCGCGGCAGTGGCGTGGGCACCTCGGGTACGGCCGCGGACACGATCGCGTCCAGCACCTCTTCGGTGTACCCGACCATGAGGTGCTTGGCGCCGGGGAAGTCGATGACGTCCGCGGTCGGGAGCTCCGCGCCGAACCGCCGCCTGGCCTCGGCTGGTGGCAGGTAGGTGTCGAACTCGGGCACCAGGCACACCACCGGCTTGCCCGCACGCGCCCAGGTGCGCAAGTGCTCGGCCTTGCTCCACCGCAGGGGAGGTGAGATCAACACGGCGCCCTCGACCACCGGCTCGCACCCGTGCATGAGTGCGAGGTCGGTGCCGAACGACCAGCCGACGAGCCACACCGAGGGCAACCCGCGCTCGGCCACGAACGCCAGGGCGGCAGCCACATCCAGCCGTTCGCCCACGGCGTGGTCGAACGCGCCCTCACTGCACCCGGCCGCACTGGCCGTGCCCCGCGTGTTGAACCGCAACACCGCAAGGCCGGCCAGCGCGGGCAACCGCCAAGCCGCCTTGCGGTAGAGGTGGGAGTCCATCATCCCGCCGTGCGTCGGCAACGGGTGCAACAACACCACGGTGGCCAACGGCTCCCGGTCGACCGGCAACGCCAACTCACCAACCAACCGAAGCCCATCCGCCGTCGACAACCTCACCGCTTCCCGGCGTGCCGGCAGCACGGTGTTGGCCCTGATCGGCACATCACCACCCACAGCCACATCGTGCCACCACCCAACCCGACCACTGCCGAGTCACGGCTCGAACCGGCCCGAACCGGTCCGAGCCGAACCGGGCTGAGCCGGGTCGGGCTTGGTCGGGCTGACTTGGCCGGGCTGGGCTGGACTCAGCCGAGCCGAGCTGGGCTCCGCCGGGCCGGGCCGAGCCGGGCCAGGCTGAACCGTCCACCGGCCGCCCCGGCATCCATCCAGCCGCCCTGCACCGCCGTCCGCCCTGCCCCGCCGTCCAGCCGCCCACAGCCGTCCAGCCGCCCCCACTCCCCAGCTGGCAGCCCCGCTGTCCGGCTGGCGGTCTTGGGGTCCGGCTGGCGGTCTTGGGGTCCGGCTGGCGGTCGCGCTGCCCGCCCTTCCATCCGGCGGTTCCGGCGGCGGGCGGACGGTGATCCGTCCCGCCCTCTCACCCGCCCACCCGCGCCCGCCCCTGCCCGTCCGTCAGTACAGAGCGTCACCAGCGGCGGGTGGTGGGGCCTCGGCGGCGGCGGGAGGTCCAGCAGCCCTGGTGCCAGTGGCGGCGGTCTTCTACCGAGCCGTAGTCGCCGGCGGGCCAGGCGACGATGTGCGGGGTGCCCGGGCGGATCTCGTGGTCGCAGCCTGGGCAGCGGTAGGTCTTGGTGGTGGAACTGCCGGAGACGGTGCGCACCAGCCACTCGCCGTCCGAGGCGCTTTCGGCGCGCGCCCAACCGTGCCCACCGATGGGTGAGGGCTCGTCGGGGCGTTGCGGGCGGTTACGACGTGGCACGAGAAGCGAGGGTATCCGGGCTCGCCCTGGGTGATCGCCTACGGTCCACTGGGTGAGCAAGTGGCAACGGGTCGTATTAACCCTGCTCCTGATGATCGAAGTGGCCGTGACCTTGGTGCCGGTGGTGCGCGGCCTGCTCTTCGAGCCGTCCCCGCCGGACATCGTCGCCGGTGACGAGGCGCGGCAGGTCCTGCAGGAGGGGGACGTGCCGGTCGGCCAGCCGCGCTGGCTCCGCCAGGGCGTGCTGCTGAGCACGACGATGTTGATGCTGGTCACGGCACTGTCGGCGCTGGCTCCGGTGTGGTTGCGGCCCAGCTCGCGGATGTGGGTGGCGACGTTCGCCGGCACCCACCTGGCCGCCGCCGGCCTGGGCTGGGTGCACGGCCTGCCGCTGTTGACCCTGCTCGCGGCGGTGTCAGCAGTTGGGGTGCCCTTGCTGGTGCTCGCACCGCCGCGCCAGGGACAATGAGCGACGTGCCAACCTACGAATTCCGTTGCAAGGCGTGCGGCTCGACCTTCGACGTGAAGCGCTCGATGGATGAGGCCTCCGCGCCCGCGCCGTGCCCGAACGGCCACGACGACACCGTGAAGCTGCTCTCCATGGCCGGTCTGGGCGGCAAGGCCAACGCGCCCGCCGGTGGCGCCGGTGGTGGGGGCGGGTGCTGCGGCGGCGGCTGCTGCAGCTAACCCGGTCAGACCAGTGGCCAGTGGCTAAGGGCCGGTGATTGCCGGCCGGTGGCTGGTGGCCAGGGGGTAGTGGCCGGAGACCTGGGCGGGTTCGAGCCCAGGTCCGGGTCCAGGCTTGAGCCGAGGCCCGAGTGCGCGCTCGGGCGCGCGAGCACCGCGATCACCACCGCCGTCGCCGCACGCCAAGGTGCGGCCGGTCGAACGCGCGTCGAACCCGCTCGACCTTCGCCTCGCCTCGGCCGGTCCTGCGCCTGTGGACCCGAGCGAGCGAACCGCGCCCAGCGAGCCAGGCCAGCGAACCGGTGGTCACCCGAGCAAGCCGGACCACCGGGGACAGGCACGCGGGGACAGGCAGGGACCACCGCAGCAAGCCGAACGCAGCTCAGACGGTCGGTTCCTTCTCCAGCAGCACCTCGGCCACCTTCTTGCCCTGGTCGCAGATCGCGCCGAAACGAGCCGACCCGTCGATCACGATGATCCCGAGCCCGCCACCGGCGTAGTCCATCACCAGCACGCACGACGGCTGCACGGACGTGTCCGTCGTCCGGTCGAAGTAGGTCACCTTCCGGTCACCCAGGTCGAACTCGCCGTTGTTCTGCTCCAACGTGATCGACCGCCCCTCGCGGAACCGCAAGGTCACGCCCACGTCCAGCGAGCCGACCGACGTCTGCCACTTGCACGACTGGTCGAACTCCGAGTCGTAACCGGTCTCCGTCGGCTCGGCGCCCTTGTCCGGCACGTCGTAGGGCAGGTCCTTCCACCCGATCAACGCGCAGATGTCGCCGACGTCCCCGCTCGGCTCACCGGACGGGTCCGGGGACCCCGTCGGCGTGCGCGGAGCCGACGTGAACGGCGGGTCGACGTCGAGCAACTGCTCCGCCACCGGGGTGCCGTTGACCGTGTACGCGCAGGCGCTCGTCAGACCGAACGCCGCCACCAGGAGCGAGATCACCACACGCCGCATGGTGACCACGATGCCAAACGCCGAAACCCGACACGCCATCAGCCCGCACAAACGTGCCCCTCAGGACACGTAGTCGCGGAAACCCTTGCCCGTCTTGCGCCCCAGCCGCCCGGCCTTCACCAGGTGCTCCAACAGCGGCGAGGGCGCGAACCCGGCCTCGCGGAACTCCAGGTACAGGCTCCGCTCGATGGCCAGCGACACGTCCAGCCCGACCACGTCCAGCAGCTCGAACGGCCCCATCGGCAACGAGCAGCCGACCTTCATCGCGTTGTCGATGTCGTCGGCCGACGCGTAGTGCGCCTCCAGCATCTTCACCGCGTCGTTCAGGTACGGGAACAGCAGCGCGTTCACGATGAACCCGGCGCGGTCGCCGCAGTGCACCGGAACCTTGCCCAGGTCGAGGCACACCCGGCGCGCCGTGGCCACGACATCGGCCGACGTCGAGATCGTCTCCACGACCTCCACCAGCTTCATCACCTGCGCCGGGTTGAAGAAGTGCAGCCCGACCACGTCACCGGGACGGGCGGTCGCCGCGGCGCACTCGATCACCGGCAGCGAGGACGTCGTGGTCGCCAGCACCGCACCCGGCTTGCACACCTCGTCCAGCGCCTCGAACACCGCCTTCTTGATCGACAGCTCCTCGGCCACCGCCTCGACCACCAGGTCGCAGTCGGCCAGGCCCGCGAAGTCGACGACCGGCGTCACGCGGGCCAGCGCGGCGTCCCGGTCCTCCGCCGACAACCTGCCCCGCGAGACCGCCTTCTCCAACGACTTGCGCACCTTCCCCACCGCCGCGTCGGCCTTCTCCTCCGAACGCGCCCGCAGCACCACGTCGTACCCGCGCTTGGCGAACACCTCGACGATCCCCGTGGCCATCGTCCCGGTGCCGATCACACCGACCCGCTGCACCTCGCGCGCGGGCTCGCCCTCCGCCGACGCGACCGGCGTGAGCACGTCCGGCACGACGACCGGCGAGTCCGGCCCGTCGTAGGTGTAGAAGCCGCGCCCGCTCTTGCGCCCCAGCAACCCCGCCGTGATCATCTGCTTCAGCAACGGCGCCGGCGCGTGCAGCCGGTTGCGCGACTGGTGGTACATCGTGTCCAGGATCTCGTACGCCGTGTCCAGCCCGATGAGGTCGAGCACGGCCAGCGGACCCATGGGGTAGCCGCACCCGTACCGCATGGCGGCGTCGAGGTCTTCCCTTGTCGCGTAACGGGACTCGTACATCCGCACCGCGTGGTTGAGGTAGCCGAACAGCAGCGCGTTGGCGATGAACCCGGCCCGGTCCCCGATGACGACCGGCGACTTGCCCAGCCCTTCGGCGAACGCGACCACGTCGGTCACCACGTCCGGCTCGGTGACGACCGTGCGGATCACCTCGACCAGCTTCAACACCGGCGCGGGGTTGAAGAAGTGCAGGCCGACGACCTTGCCCGGCCGTCCGGTGTGGACACCGATCTCGGTGATCGACAGCGACGAGGTGTTCGACGCGAACACCGTGTCCGGGCCGCAGATCCGGTCCAGCTCCTCGAACACGGCGGCCTTGAGCTCCATCCGCTCCGGCACCGCTTCGACCACCAGGTCGACACCGGCCAACGCGTCCAGCGACGTGGCGTAGGAGATGCGGGCCAACGTCGCGTCACGCTCGTCCGACGACAGCTTGCCGCCCGCCACCGCGCGGTCCGTCGAGTGGTCCAGGTGGCCGCGACCGCGAGCCAGGCCCGCCTCGTCCACGTCGACCGCCACCACGGTGATGCCGGTCCGCGCGAGGACTTCGGCGATACCGGCGCCCATCGTGCCGAGACCGACGACACCGACCGTGTTGAACTGGCGCGTCACTGTTGACCTCCCACTCACCGGAGTGGCTACCGGACGGTAACTTGACCGCGACTATCCCACGGCCGTCACGCTTCGTGCGCGTGAGCTTCACCATCGGTATCGAGCAAGTAATCGGTCCAGGCGCGTCTCAACCGCTCATTCGTCGAACCCCCGCGCGGCCAGTTCCTCCACCCTCCGCACGGCCTCCGCCGCGTCGACGCCCGACGCCACCACCTCCACCCGCGCACCGCCCGGCGCGCCCAACCCCATCAACGCCAGCACGCTCTTGGCGTCCGCCGACTCCTCGCCGAACCGCACCACCACCGACGCGTCCAACGAGTCCAACGCCCGCACCACCAGCGCCGCCGGCCGCGCGTGCAACCCCACCGAGTTCGTCAGCTCCACGTCCGCCCGCACGACATCGCCCTCCGCCACCGACGCCGGCGTGACGGTCCCGGCGGTCGACGCCGCCGCGGCCACCTCCGCCAACCCGGCCCCGCCCTGCGCCCGCACGGCCGCCGCCACCGCACCCTCGACCAACGGCGCGTCCACCACGACGACGGACCCCTCCGCCTCCTCGGCGGCCATGTCCGCCACCATCTTCGCGCTGCCGAGGTCGAACAGGACCACGACCCCGGACCCGGAATCGGCCTGCGCGATGGCCTCCCCGACGGCCACGTAATCCGTGCCCAGGCCACCCGACCCGTCACCACCGGACGGCACGATCGCCACCGTCGGCGCCATCTGCCCGGCCAACTCGGCGACGCCCGCGGCCAACTGCCGGCTGTGCGACACCACGACGAGCCCGATCACCGCGCCCTCCCCGCCAACGTCCGCAACACCAGCGCCGTCGACCGCGCGCCCGGGTCCAGGTGCCCCGCGCTGCGCTCACCCAGGTACGAGGCACGGCCCTTCCGCGCCACCATCGGCACCGTCGAGTCGGCGCCCAGCTCGGCCGCGTCGGCAGCCGCCGCCAGCACCTCCGCCACCCCGCCGCCGGTCGCCGCCACGGACTCCGCGGCCGCCACCGCGGGCGTCAGCGCGTCCACCATCGTCTTGTCGCCCACAGACGCCTTCCCCCGCGCCACCACCCCCTCCAACGCCGCGTGCAACGCCGCCGCCACCGCCGCGCCGTCGATCGCGGCGACATCGCCCACCGACGTCGCCGCCCGCAGGAACGCCGTCCCGTACAACGGCCCCGCGGCCCCGCCCACCGTCGAGATCAACGTCGTGGCCGCCAACCGCAGCACCCCGCCGGGCGACGACGGCACCTCGTCCAGTTTCGACTCCAACGCCCGGAAACCCCGGGCCATGTTCTCGCCGTGGTCGCCGTCGCCGATCTCGCGGTCCAACCGGATCAGCTCCTCGCGGTGCTCGACCACCACCGCCGCCACCGCCCGCATCGCCTCCGCGACCGACTCCGCCGTGCAGTCCATCAGACGCCCCACCGCAGCGCCGGGGTGTGCACGGGCGCGTCCCACAACTCGATCATCTCGTCGTCCAGCTTCAACACCGTCAAGCTCATCCCCTGCATCTCCAGACTGGTGATGTACGGCCCGACCAACCGCCGTTCCACGACGATGCCCCGCTCCGCCAGCAGCCGCTCCGCGATCCCGTGCGCCAAGTACAACTCGATCAACGGCGTCCCGCCCATCGAGTTCGTGAACAGCAGGACCCGGTCGCCCTCGCCGAACGGGAGGTCCTCCAGCACCGGGTCGAGCAGGGCCTTCACCATCTCGTCCGCCGAGCCCACCGCGACCCGGCTGCGCCCCGGCTCGCCGTGGATCCCGATCCCCAGCTCCATCTCGTCGTCGGCCAACGTGAACGACGGCTCCCCCGCGTGCGGCACCGTGCAGGCCGTCAACGCCAACCCCATCGACCGCACCTGCCCGACGACCCGCCGCGCCAACGCCTCGCAGCCGTCCAGGTCGACCCCTCGTTCGGCCGCGGCCCCGACGATCTTCTCCAGCAGGACCGTCCCACCCACACCACGCCGCCCGGCCGTGTACAGCGAGTCCTTCACCGCGACGTCGTCGTCGATGACGACCGTCCGCACGTCCACGCCGTCAGCCGCCGCCAGCTCAGCGGCCGTCTCGAAGTTGAGCACGTCACCCGTGTAGTTCTTCACGATCAGCAACGCGCCCGCGCCGCCATCGGTCCGCGCCACGGCCGCCGCCACCTGATCGGGTGTGGGCGACGTGAACACCGGGCCGGGACAGGCCGCGTCGAGCATCCCCCGCCCGACGAACCCGCCGTGCAACGGCTCGTGCCCGGAACCCCCGCCCGAGATGACGGCCACCTTCCGCGACACCGGCGCGTCCGCCCGCAGCACCACCGCCGGGTCGTACTGGATCTCCAGCAGGTCGGCGTGCGCGAGCGCCATGCCGCGCAGCGCGTCGACCACCACGGTCGCCGGATCGTTGATGACCTTCTTCACGGGTGGACCTCCCGATCGACGCTGATCACCCCATTACTACTCCACCGCGAGCGGCCCCGAAAGCGGAAGCTACGGTGAGGCAACCCTAAGAACAGCAGGTCAGTGACCTGGAGTAGTGGAGGAACCCCGGAGTGTCGAACACCAGGATCGCGGCGCTGCTAGCAGCCGCCCTCACCCTCGCCGCGTGCGGCCAGACCGAGACGCCCGCCGACAAACCCGCGGTGGCCCAGGGCGGTTCGGAGTTCGGCAAGGCGGGCGAGAAGAGCGCCGGCTTCGGCACCGACGCCCAACCCGGCCAGTTCCCCCGCACGATCAAGCACGCCATGGGCGAGACCGTGATCGAGAAGCGCCCGGAACGCGTCGTCGTCCTCGACGGCGGCGAGCTGGACAACGTCGTCGCCCTGGGCATCAAGCCGGTCGGCGTCGCCTACCCGGACGGCGCGCCCACCATGCCCGGCTACATCGGCGACAAGGCGGGCAACCCGGAGAACGTCGGCGGCATCACCAGCCTCAACCTGGAGACGATCGCCAAGCTCCAGCCCGACCTCATCATCGGCTCCCAGCTGCGCGCCGAGCAGCAGTACCCGAAGCTCTCGGAAATCGCACCGACCGTCTTCGCCGCCCGGCCCGGCTACACGTGGAAGGAGAACTTCCGCCTGAACGCCGCCGCCCTCGACCGCTCCACCGAGGCCGAGAAGCTCATCGGCGACTACGAGGCCCACGCCAAGCGCGTCGGCGAGACCATCGAGTCCAAGGCGGGCAAGCGCCCGACGATCACCATGCTCCGCTTCATGCCGGGCAAGATCAGGCTCTACGCCAAGAAGAGCTTCATCGGCACGATCCTGATCGACGCGGGCCTGCCCCAACCCCCGGCCAGCCAGGTGGACGACCTGGCCGTCGAGGTCAGCACCGAGCAGATCGCCCAAGCGGACGCCGACTGGATCCTCATCGGCACCTACGGCGACCAAACCAAAACGGCCCAAAGCCAGGTCCTCGGCGGCCCGCTCTGGCAAACCCTGAACGCCGTCAAGTCCAACCACGCCAAGCCGGTCCCCGACGAAACCTGGTTCCTGGGCCTGGGCGTCCTCGCCGCCGAAGAAGTCCTCACCGACCTCGAACAAACCCTCACACCCTGACCCCCAACGCACCACAACGGCCCCGCAGCTCACCCACCGAGTCCACTTGCCCCAACCGCCGCACAACGGACCCGGAACCGCCGCACCCAGGCCCGATTTGACATGGGTTCGGGTGCCATAGGCTGGTCGAAGCCGGGCAGGCTTGGCGGACGCTTTTCCCGCCATGCCTGCCCGGCTTCGGCCTGCCTGGGGTGCCCGTAAGGGCCCCATGTCAAATCGAGCCGAACGAGACCACCACCGCCCCGCCCAACCCCACCGTCAGCGGCCGTACAGGACTCGGACCAACCGCACGACGTGCCGCAGAGTCCGCGACCCGCGGTCATACGTCATCGGGTTCAGCAGGGCGCCGAACCGCTTCCGAGTCACCGAGTGGGCGTAGGCGAACTCCCGCAGCCCGTCCTCCCCGTGGATCCGCCCGAACCCCGAATCCCCCACCCCGCCGAACGGCAACCCGGGCACGGACGCGTACGCCAACACCGAGTTGATCGACACCATCCCGCACCGCAGCCTGTCCGCCAACTCCTCCCCCCGGTTGCGCGAGAACACCGACGCGCCGAGCCCGTAGGCCAGCGAGTTGGCCCGCCGGACCGCCTCGTCCGCGTCGGCCACCCGCGTGACCACCAACGTCGGCCCGAACGTCTCCTCGGTCACCGCGGTCGAATCGTCGGGCACGTCCACCAGCACCACCGGCTCGACGTACGGCGGCCGGATCGACTCCAACCCGCCGACCACCGCCCTGCCGCCCCGCTCCAGCGCGTCGGCCACGTGCGACTGGATCACGTCGACCTGCTTGGGCATGGTGATCGGCCCGAAGTGCGCATCGGCCTCGCCACCGGGCCGCAGCTTCTTCGCCTTCTCCACCACCAACCCGATGAACTCGTCGTACACCGCGTCGGCCACGTAGACCCGCTCGACCCCGGCGCACGTCTGCCCGGAGTTGAAGATCCCGCCCCACACCGCGCCGTCCGCCGCCGCCCGGACGTCGGCGTCCTCGGCCACGATCAGCGGATCCTTGCCGCCGCACTCCACCAGCACCGGCGTCAACGACGCGGCACACGCCGCCATCACCTTCTTGCCCGTCGCCGTCGACCCGGTGAACGCCAGCTTGTCCACCCCGGAGGTGCACAACGCCGCGCCGGTCTCACCGAACCCGGTCACCACCTGCAGCACCGGGAACTCCGGCACCACCTCGCCGAACGTCGACGCCAGGAACACCCCGACCCCCGGCGTGAACTCCGACGGCTTGAACACCACCGCGTTCCCCGCCGCCAGCGCGTACGCGATCGACCCCATCGGCGTGAACGCCGGGTAGTTCCACGGCCCGATCACGCCGACCACGCCCAGCGGCCGGTACTCCAGCGTCGCCGCGTGGTTGTACATCAACATCCCGCGCGAGACCTTGCGCTTGCCCAACACCCTGGGCGCGTGCTTCGCCGCCCAGTGCAGGTGGTCGATCACCAGCGCCAGCTCGGCCCGCGCGTCGTCGGCCGACTTGCCGGTCTCGGCGCTGATCAGCACCTGGAACTCGTCCAACCGCTTGAGCAGCACCTTGCGCCAGGCGTCGAGCCGCGCCCGCCTGCCCTCGAAGCCCAACCCCGCCCAGAACACCGAGGCGTCCCGAGCCACCCGCACGGCCTCCCGGACCTCGTCCGCCGACTTCACCACGTGGTGGTCGACGACCTCACCCGTGCGGGGGTCGAGCGAGGCGAACCTCCGCTGCCCGTCGTCGGCCCGCGCCGGAGTGGTGGGAACGGTCTGCGTCATCGGACCCTCCTAGCACAAGCACGAACACGGGGGTTACTCGACAGTAACGGGTAACGGGGGGTGATGTCAGCCCCCGTTCAGCCCTTCGGGATCTTGCCGAGGACGGACTTGGCGAACGCCACGGCGGCCGCGCACCGGTCGAACTCGGTCGCCTTCGGCGCGCCCGACTTGACCTGGACGATCTCGCCCTCGTTGTCCGAGCCGGCCAGCTGCACCCACTTGACCTCGCACGACGGGAACGCCGTGCTGTTGGACACCTGGTAGCCGACCACGCCGCCACCCAGGTCGACCTCGGTCTGCTTGTCGTCGAACGAGCGGTCCTTCGGGATGTAGGTCTCGCGGAACGCCAGCGACAGCTCGCGGTCGTCGCCGACCCAGGCGCAGTTGTGCAGCCCGTACGGGTACACACGGTAATCAGGGCCCGCCGCCGCGTCGACCGCCGCCTTGTCCGCCAGGGCGCACGGGTCGAGCGTGATCAGCGAGCCCTTGGCGGGCGTCCGGGTCGCCGAGCGCTCCTTGATCTGCTCGACCACCGCCTCGGCCATCTCACGCCCCGGCGCGCACGCGTCGCCGTCCTCGTACCCGATCTGCACCGTGAGGCCCAGCCCGGGCTCCTCCTGCGTGATCACCGAGACGAAGCACGCGCTGTTCTCCAGCACCTGCTCGTAGCTGCGCAGGCCGGCGAGCTGCTTGTCGGCCTTCTTCAGCTCGCTGGTCATGGTCTGGCCGACCTCGACCGTGACGGCCAGGTCCTTGCCGCCCTTGTCCTTCATGAAGTTCGAGCACCGGCTGAACCCGCTGCGCGACCGGTCGCCGGGCGTGCCGAACCGCTTCAGCACGTCCTCGTCGAGCAGCTCGCACGGGTCGATCAGCCGCAGCTTGTCCGGCGCGAACGCCGGGTCGACCGGCTGGCCGTTCGCGGGCGGCGGCGACTTCTGACTCGACCCGCCCGGGTCGGAGACGTTCTCGGCGTCGGCCGGGATCGTGGTGCGCGGGAACTTCTGCTTGGCCAGATCCGCCCCGGCACAGCCGGCCAGCAGCAGGATCAAGCTCAACACGGCGACGAGACGGGGCACGAGGTGCACGGTAGCGACCGAGTGCTCCATTCGTGGCACGAACCCTGTGTCCGTCCTCACGACAGTCATCGGGAACGATTCAGAAGATCGACGCGCTGAACCTGGTGGACCCGATGAACCGAACCGAGAGGACCACCGCATGCGCACCCGAATCCGACCCGGCATCCGCCGCGCCGTCCGCTGGCTCGACACCTGGACGGTCGAGGCGTTCAACCCGGTCTACCCGAAGCGCTGACCGGGGCTTCACCCCTCCGTCCCCGGCGGCTGCCCGGACGGCAGGTCGGACGCGTCGGGCCGGTCGGGCACGACGACCGGCCGCCACGTCGCCCAGGCGGCGAACACCGCCGCCAGCACGACCATGCCGACGCCCGTCCACAGGTTGATGTTGAGCCCGTCCGCCTTGGCCAGGTCGGCCTCCTCGGTGAAGCCGAGTCCGACCACCAGCAGCACGACGCCGTACACGGCGAACAGCACCGCGATCACCAGTCGCAGGTCGAACAGACCGGCCTTGTGCGCCACGACGACCTCCCTCAGCCGAAGATGATGTTGAGCACGGCGGTCAGCACCAGCACGCCGATGCCCAGCAGCAGCGGCGACCGGTACCACCCGGCGTCCTCACCCGTGGTGGAGTGCTTGCGGTCCGCCTTGGGCGTCAGGCTGTAGACCAGCCCGACCAGCCGCTCCTCCGGCACCGGCCGGGTGAACGTGGTCACCACCACGCTGACCACGATGTCGACCACGAACGCCACGCCCGCGCCGAGGAAGCTCGCGCCCTGCCCCGGCAGGTCCAGCACGCCGGTCTCGGCGAGCACGAACACCGCCACCGCGCCGAGCGTGCCCGCGACCAGGCCCGCCCACCCCGCCGCCGCCGACATCCGCTTCCAGAACATGGCCAGGATGAACGTGGCGAACAGCGGCGCGTTGAAGAACGAGAACAGCGCCTGGATGTAGTCCATGATGTTGCCGTAGCCGGCCGCGAGGAACGCGGTGCCGATGGCGACCACCGTGCCGCCGATCGTGGCCAGCCGCCCGATCCGCAGGTAGTACTCGTCCGGGCGGTCCTTGC
This sequence comes from Actinosynnema sp. NPDC037264, assembly GCF_055603705.1. Taxonomy (NCBI): domain Bacteria; kingdom Bacillati; phylum Actinomycetota; class Actinomycetes; order Pseudonocardiales; family Pseudonocardiaceae; genus Actinosynnema; species Actinosynnema sp. NPDC037264. The sequence goes on from NZ_JBVJVK010000006.1 coordinate 230,632, forward strand.
GCACGTAGTCCTGCCACAGGTCGTACGTGAACACCGTGTTGAACGACGACACGTTCGCCGCGACACCCGCCATGAACGACGCCAGCAGACCCGTGATCGCGATGCCCAGCATGCCGTTGGGCAGCAGCTCGCCGATCAACGCGGGCAGCGCGTTGTTGTAGACGACGCCGCCGCCCTCCTCGCCGGCCTTGAGCGCGGCCATCTCCGGCACCACCAGCGCGGCGATGATGCCCGGGATGATGATCACGAACGGGATCAGCATCTTCGGGTACGCGCCGATGATCGGCGTGCGCCGCGCGGCCGACATGCTCTTCGCCGACAACGCCCGCTGCACCTCGGCGAAGTTCGTCGTCCAGTACCCGAACGACAGCACGAAGCCGAGGCCGAACACGATGCCGATCACGCTGAGCACCGGGTTCTGGATGCCGGTCAGCTCGGTCGCGGGCCACGCCGAGAGCTGCTCGGCGCCGCCCGGACCGCCGGTGACCTTCTCGACCAGCCCGTCCCACCCGCCGACCTTGTGCAGGCCGACGATCGTCAGCGGCAGCAGCGCGGCCACGATCACGAAGAACTGCAGCACCTCGTTGTAGATGGCCGCCGACAGGCCGCCCAGCGCCGTGTACGTCAGCACGATCGCCGCGGCGATGACCACCGACAGCGGGATCGGCCAGCCGAGCATCAGGTTCAGCAGGAACGCCAGGGCGTACAGGTTCACGCCCGCGATCAGCACCTGCGCGACGGCGAAGCTGATCGCGTTGACCAGGTGCGCGCCCTTGCCGAAGCGTCGGCGCAGGAACTCCGGGACGCTGCGCACCTTCGAGCCGTAGTAGAACGGCATCATCACCAGGCCGAGGAACACCATGGCCGGGATCGCGCCGATCCAGTAGTAGTGCACCGTCGCCATGCCGTACTGCGCGCCGTTGGCCGCCATGCCGAGCAGCTCGATCGCGCCGAGGTTGGCTGAGATGAACGCCAGACCCGTCACCCACGCGGGCAGCGAGCGGCCGGAGAGCAGGAAGTCGAGGCTGGAGGAGACGGATCTGCGGGCCAGGAAGCCGATGCCGAGGACGAACACGAAGTAGACCGCCAGCAAGGTGTAGTCCAACGGACCGGCATCCAGCCTGAGGTCCACCTGGGCCAGTACGGGCACCTCCGCCCACCTCCCCTGATCCGAACAACCCCGAACACAATCCCGCGCCACCACGCGTGACCAGGCACTACCGCACAGCCGATCAAGCCGACGGTAGTGCACCTCGACGCGCTCCGCCGGTTTGAACTACCCAGGGCTAAACCTCAGGTGGGCAACGCGGCCGCGTCAGCGGGTGAGGACGAACGGCGTCTCGGCGTAGACGGGGCCGGAGGTGGCGCCGATGGTGAACGGCGTGCCGGGGGCGGAACTGCCGAACGCGTCGGGCACGCGCACCGGCACCTCGACGAACCGGCCGATCGCGTCCGCGGTGGTGTCGCCGACCCGGTGACCGTGGAAGGTGAACACCACTCGACCGTGTGCCGGGTAACCCTGGCCGCTGAGCAGGACTTCACCACCCGCGTGGCCGGAGAGGGGGTGCGCCGCGAGGTGCGCGGCGGAAGAAGGTGCGGCGGTCGAGCTCATCACCGCGAAATCGGGCGGCGACAACGCGGGCGTCTGCGACGCGCAGCCCGCCGCCGGCAGGGCCAGGAGAACCGACAGGACCAGGGGTGAGCCGGATCTTCGTCTTCGCGATCTTCGCACCACGCGCCTCCAAGCCCGTTGAGGGGGGAAGTCAGCCTATATCGCGAAAACCGGCCTGCCACGCGCCCGAACGGCTTACCGCCGACCCGTGGAATGCGGATCGACACCGACCGCGATCACCCGGGTCGTCGACGCCGACGCGGCGCGAACACCTGGTGCCCTTGGCCGCTCACGCCGATTGCAACGGCTCGTCGAGGACCACGGATCCGCGTTCCCGAACCGTGATCCGGCCATCGGCGACCCGGTAGGTGAAGTTGCCGTTGCGCGCCTCCCACCCTCCGCCGGTGGATTCGGCGGGCAGAGAGATGTGGTTCACCGTGTCGGCAGGTTTCCCCTTCACCTGACCGTCGTAGTAGACCTGTCCCGAGGCCGTTCGACACAGCGTGACGAGGTGCTTCCCGGTCTGGTAGGCGCCGACGAGGGTGGCACCCCCACCGCCGGCGGGCAGCCACCGCCCCACCGACCACGGGCACGGCGCCGCACCGCCCGGCGCGGCGCCCAGCTCGCCGGTCGTCGGTGGCCGCATGTCCGCGCACGCGTCCACCCCGTAGAAGAGCAGCAGGAACGCCCCGACGACCTTCGCCGCGGTCTTCGCGGCCCGCTTGCGCCGACGGGTCCACCACGATCGACTGCTCTTCGGCGTGTACCGGGGCGGCGCCGGTGGCCCCGATCGTGGCGGTTTCACGGGTGGCGCGCTGACGGTCCTGGGCGGTGCGGGGACAGGTGATGGTGGCGGGGGTGACGGTGTCGGACTGGGCACGATCGGGCGCGTGGCAGCGGGTTTCGGCGGCACGGTCTTGATGGTCGACCGGATCGTGGTGGCCGAGGTCTGCGGCGGCTCCCGCTCGGTGGATCGAGTGGAAGCGGACTTGGGTGACGACGTCACCGGGTCGTTGACCGTCGAGGCTCGTCGTGACGTCCCAGCGCACACTCCGCACTTGCGCGCAGTGGAGTCGTTCGTGGTGTCGCAGTCGGCGCAGATCCACCGGGAGCCGCTCATCGCCCACCCCTCGGTGGCGCCCACGGCACGCGCGTGATGATCCGTTGGTCGGACGGCATGGGCCGGAGGCAGATCCAGTCGTCGTCGTCCGGTGCCGAGACGACTGCCAACCGGGCCAGGTTGCCGCGCCCCGGCGCGGCGGTGACCGGCCCGGGGACGGGATCCCCCGGTGACACCGCCGAAGCGACCTCCGCCGAAGCGACTTCCGCCGCGTCGAGCGGAACGAAGACCGCCGCGACGTCGTGCGAGTCCCGGACCGGTTCCCGACCAGGCGGCTCCACCGCGGGCGGCGCGTCGTACGACCACGGGTTCGGCGTCGTGTCCTGCACGTCCGCTACCGGCGTGACCGCATCCCGCGGCACCGGATCGGCATGCAGCTCGAAGCTCGCCGACACCGGAGCCGAGTCCGAATCCGGGTCGGAGGCCACCGGAGCAGGTTCGCGCCTCGCCTCCCGTTCGGGCATCGACCCGGCGGGCACTGGCCGACGTGGGCGTTCCGGCGCCGGCCCGAGCCGGTGCCTGACGATGAGGTCGGCCAGCTCGTCACCCTGCAGCTCGGTGAACGGCAACGTGATCTCGGCCCAGGCATCGGTCGGCGCCTCGCCTCGCCCGAGGTCGACCCGGATGCGCAGGCACACTTCGGACCGTTCCGGCCGGTGGTGCAGCCGGAGGGTGCACGCCTCGACCGGCAACCTCAGCCGGGACGCACGCCGATGCGGCACCTCGTGCGTCACGACGAGGAGAACCCCCTCCACCATGCCGAACGCACCACCGCTTCCGCTCATCCAGAACTGCGACTCCGGGTGTGCCCCGAACCCGGGATCCCACTCCGTGTCGTAGACGAAGCCGGTCTTGCGACCGTCCTCACCGATCCAGCGCGCCTCGTACCTGTCCAGCTGGTCCGCGTAGAACCCCGGATCGGACGAGTCGTTCCTCCACCTGAAGCGACGCACGACCCGCTCCTCAGAGGCTGTGCGCGATGGTGTTGATGATCTCGTCCATCTCCCACTCCTCGAGCCCTTCACCGGCGTTCGACGGGAAGAAGAGCGTGTTGTTCCAGTCTTCGACGATGTCCTCCCACGGCTCGGTCTCCGGCGCGAACAGCAACAGGCGCTTCGCCGAGTTCTCCATGACCGCCGTCTGGCTCTGGGGAAAGCCCCATTGGGAGAACAACTCGTCCATGGAGCCGGGCACCGACTGCGGGTACGTCTCCGCCCGGGTTTGCGCCGGCGATCCCAAAGGGTGCGCGGGCGCGTCGGTGAACAGCACGATGACGTGCCTGCGCCGGTCGAGCCCTCGTTCCCACGGCGACTGGATCGCGAGTGCCAGCGCTTCCAGGCCCGACTCGGGGATGTCACCGCCCCCTCGTGCGGTCAGCCCGCGCACGAAGCGCTCGAACTCCACCGCGCCTTCCGGGAAGGTGAGGAACTGCGTCTCGTCGATCGCGTCGTCGGCCCGGTCACCGAAGTCGCGGAACGCGATGACCTTGAGCCGCAACTGGCTGATCGACCGGCCCTTCTCCTCCATCGCGGAGGCGAGCCTCTCGTGGAAGGACAAGGCGCTTTCCTTAACCTTCTCCAGGGTGCCGTTCATGCTCATCGTCGCGTCGATGCACAGCACGATGTCGACCGCGTACTGCAAGTTCCCGTTCGCCCGCTCGTTCATCCAGGATTCCCTTCCGGAGGTGTTGTCGAAGATCAGTCCGTGCCGCCAGGACGACCGGTCAGGTTGATGCGGAGCCGGGAGCCGCGGTCGGCGTGCCGCGTGGTGGCGCGGGAAGTCTCCGCGGCGACCGGTGGGCGGGATCCGAAGCTGCTGCGCAGGCGGCTCCCACCCGCTCGTGGCACGGTGAGCCGCAGGGCGGCTTCGTCGTCGAGGACCTCCCGCATCTCGGCCATGGCGGGCCGCACCGCGGGGTCGGCCGACAGCGCCCGCCGCAGGAGCGCCGAGGTGGCCGGCGCCAGCCGCTCGTCCAGCACCGGTGTCACGCCGGTGTTGACGGCTTCCGCAGTCGAGGTGAAGGACCCGTCGTGGACCGGCAGCGCGCCTGTCAGGTAGGTGTGGACGACGAGGGCGAACGCGAAGACGTCCACCGCCGTCGTCAGCCGCTCCGGTCCGACCCCGCCGTCGTGCAGGTAGCGGATCCACTCCGGGGCACCGTGCACGTGGTCTCCGCCGATGACGTCCCTGGCCGGCGGCGCGCCGGCGAGGTAGGCGTCGTCGAAGTCGATCAGCTTCGCCGTGTAGAGGCCCCGTGCCGAGGGGTTGTGCAGGAGGATGTTGTCCGGCTTGAGGTCGCCGTGCACGATCCCGATCCGGTGCAGGAACTGCAGGCTCGCGGCCAGGGTGAGGAGCAGGACGCGCATCTGCCGCGGTGGCAGCTCGTGCGGGGCCAGTTCAGCCGGGTGCAGCCGCTCGGTGACCTTGTAGTACCGCGTGCCCTCGCAGAAGAAGTCACGGGCGACGACGAGGTTGCCGGCGTCCGGGGCCATCGGGTCGATCCGGTCCATGATGGTGCGGTGCCGCAGCTCGAACTCCTCGCACTGCGCCAGCATGACCTTCTTCTGCTCCGGGGTACCCGGCCCGTCCGGCCGTGGGCGTTTGAGCTCGAGGAACTCCTTGATGAAGTACTCGGCGCCGTCCTTCGTCGCGAAGGCCCACAGGCACTTGCCCGCCCCCGCGTTCGTGGGTTTCGTCACGATCTCGTAGCCGCCGACGTCCGCACCCAGCTTCACGCGCCTTCCCCTTCCCGACGCAGTGGCATCAGCCGCTCGTAACCGGCGCGGTAACGGGCCCAGGAGTCCTCCCGCGCCCGCACCACCTGCTCCCGGTCGCGCGAGTCCAGCGCGTTGATCAGCTCGATGTGCTGGGTCCGCAGCTCACGGGTGCGCGAGCGGTAGTGGTCCTTGACCGAGGCGAAGTCCTCGAACCCGACCGCGAGCACGACGAGCGAGGCGTCGTCCCCGGTGTAGCCGGCGATGTCCTCGATGAGTGCGTTGCCCCAGTCACCGGCGGTCTCGGACCTCTCCAACGTGTCCAGCAGCACGTGCTCGCACTCGGCCGGGGTGGTGACGTACCCGAAGAAGCCGTCCGTCGCGCACACGAGCACGCAGGGCAAGTCCGCCTCGCCCGTCGCGGAGTTGAGGTCGAACCGCCGGTCGGCCGAGATCATGTTGGTCATGGGCGGGTCCTCGTTGAGCAGCACGAGGGCGTCGTCCGACACGGTGTCGTCACGACTGAGCTGGTGCAGGCCCGTGGAGACGTCGAGGAGGAAGGCGCGGGAGTCCCCCGCCCAGAGCGCTTCCCAAGACACCGAGTCGTCGCCGAGCCGGTAGCGCAGCCCGGCCATGGTCGTCGGGAACTCCCGCTGCATGGAGCTGCGCATCTTGCGCTTCGCGGTGCCCCGCAGGCGGGTCAGCTCCGCGGCGAGGTGCTCGTGGAGGCTCTCGCCGGCTCCCGTCCCATCGGCCACCTCGCGGACGAACCACTGCTCGACGAGCGCGCGGACGAACCGCGAACCCACCCAGGCCGACGTGCGCTCGGGGCCGTCGTCGGGACGGCCCGCGCTTGACGCGCCGGCGCCACCCGCGCCGTCGAACACCGCCAAGATGCCGGCGCGGGACGAAACCCGGTGCACGAAGAGGGGTTCGGCGTCCTCGCCCTGATCGGGTTTCTTCTCCGCCCAGACGGCCGTCACGATCAACGGCGGCTGCTCCAGGTGCCAGGCATGACCGCGATCGGACTGCTCTGACGTGCGCAGGTCCACTCAGCTCTCCCCCTTCGCCTCGTCACGGCGCAGACCGGAACCGCGCAACCTGCTCGGCCGGGGGCCAGGCGGGGTCACGCCGGCGCTCCCGGTGGTGGCGGACGGCACGTCCCGGTCGGCAGGTGGGCGGCGGTCACCGGGCTCGGGCTTCGCCGATTCGACTGCCGCCCGTTCGGCGCCGGTGTACTTGTCCGTGAGGTACTTGCGGCGGGAGGGCCGGACGCCTTCGGGCGCCCTCGCGGGCTCGGAGTCGCCGAGCAGCGCGCCGACCACCCTCGATCGCACGGCCCTGCCCTCCACCGGGTCGGCGTCCTCTTCGGACGCGATGCGCACCATGTCCAGCAAGCGGTCCTTGTCCCGGTGCTCTGACTCCGTGCGCGCCGCCACCAGCGCTGACGGATCGCCGTCGCGCTTGGCGATGACCTGGGCGATGATCTCCGCGTGCCCGCCGTCGACGACCTCGCGCGCAGCGGCCCGCTTGACCCGGTCCACGCGGATGCCCCGCGTGGCGTCGTAGAACTCCGACACGCTGCGCGGTCGGACGACGTAAGCGCTCAGCTCGAAGCCGGAGGCCACCGTGCTGCGGTCCAGCTCCCGACGCAACGCCGTCGCGAACGCCTTGAACTGCGAGATGTCGTGGTCCTGCGCGATGTCCAGCATCAGCCCGGTGAGGCTCGGGCGGACAGCCGCCACGATGTCCCGGATACCGCTGTTGACCACGGCGATCGGGTCGACCACTCGACAGTTGAAGATCACGTCGACGGAGAAGGTGAAGGACGGGTCGGACGCGGGCAGGTCCTCGACGGACAGCGTCAACGAGTACATCCGCAGGTCCACGACGTAGGCATGCCGGTACCGGCCCACACACGCCCCGGGCACGGGCTCGCCCGACCGCACGAGCTTCCGCTCACCGGTGAACGGTTCGAGCACGAGGGCCGTGTCGATCGACGGGCTGGTGAGCCGGTTGACCAAGCGGATCCTGCGCGGCTTGACGACCTCTTTGATCGGGTCGTAGGTGGGGTTCACCGCAGCGCCTCCTCAGCGTGCACGAGATCGTCGTGGGCGTACGCCGCAGCGCGGGACGGGTCGCGCCGGTCGCTCGCCCACACCTCGAGCTGGTGTTCCAGGTCGTCGGCTGCGCGCTCGCCCAGGTCGACGATCCCCGCCAGCACGTCCAGCACCACCGGGTACGCCGCCGGATCGTCGTCCGCGACGCCCAGCCACCCGCGCAGCGCCTGCAGCGCGAGCTCGCGGACCCGGCGCTCCGCCAGCGCCCGCGCCCACAGCACCGGCAGGTCGTCGTGGTGACGGGCAGCCTCTTTGAGGAGGACCGGCCACACGGCCGGGGTGTCCCAGGTCGACCGCCCGACCATCGCGACATGGGGTCGTGCCGCGATGACGAACGCGGTGAGCACCTTGACGGCAAAGTCACCGCGGCGGGCCGCGTCGCTCCACTCACGCAGCGCCGCGACGACCACGCGGTCGGCGCCCTCCTCTACGAGGCGGGCGAAGCTCCACGCCGCCGGGTGCACCAGGTTCCAGTCGTCCGCCTCCAGCAGCGAGCGCAACAGGTGCACCGCCGAATCCGGGTCGGCCAGTCCCAGCGGCCCTCCCGCCGCCATGGCCGCGGTCTTCGGCAGCGGCCGGTCCGGGCCGGTCCTGCTGTCCGCGGCGAACTCGCGCAGCAGCCGCCACACCCGACCGGTGTGCACGGCCTGGCTGCCCACGACCCCGAGCGCCAGCGCGGCGCTCTGCCGCTCCGAACCGGAGTCGCTGCCCGCCCAAGGCAGGATCAAACCGTGCAGGCTGTGCTGGAAGTCGCCTGAGGCGAGAACCCCGGCGGCGGTCGCGGCACGAGCGCGCACCTCGACATCGGAGTGGCCCGCCATGCGGCGCAACCACTCCTGGATCGCCGGGCGCATGCCGTCCAGCTCGTGCCAGGCGTGGGTCAGGACGGCCAGTCGCAGGTAGGGGTTGCGGAAGACGACGACCTCGTCCACCGGCGCCCCGCCGCCATCCCCTCGTTCCGGCCGGGCGAGCTGGATCCAGGTGTGGGCCGTGCGCAGGGTGCGGCGGAAGTGCGTGGCGGGCTCGGCCGACTTGCCGGCGAGCGCGCGGTGCAGGTCGCCGGCGGCGTCGGACACCGTGAGGTAGCCGCAGCCTTCGAGGACGGCCGTGGCCATGGCGAACGCGATCTCCGCCGGGTCGACGTTGTCGCCGAACCACTCGCTGACCTGTTCGCGGGGGTCGCGCAGTTCGCGGACGACCTCGGTGAGCGAGGTCCCGGAGTTGATCGCGGCGACCACCGCGTCCGCGACCCGCACCGCGAAGCTCGGCCGCGGCCGTTCGGCCACCAGAGCCGCCACCTCGGTGTCCTCGAGCCGCCTGCGCACCGCGTCCAGCGGCACGTCGAGGTCGGAGACCTCCAGCCTGGCATAGAAGATCTCGTACGGGTCCGGGGCGCTCACCTGCTCCATCACGAACTCGTGGCGTCGGGCGGCCACCGCCAGTCGTCCTGCGGGTGGGCCCGTGACGACCACGAGGAAGCTGCCGGCGTCATGCAGCTGCTCACTCATCCTGGTGAGCCAGACGTCGTCGATCGCCTCGGCGGTCACGGGTGGCTTGGCGCCGCGGTAGCGCGTCGCCCGCACCACCAGGTTGTCCGGGATGACGTAGCCGCAGCCCTTGTCGGGGACGGTCCACGTCACGTCTCCCAGCACCTCGGGCGGGAGTTGGGTCACCTGCGCCGGACCGGCACCGCGCAGGACCTCCACGAGCAGGGCGAGTGACGCGGCGTCCCGACCCGCACCCGGTTGACCGGACAGCACCACGAGGTGCCGCTCGGCCAGGACGTCGTGAGCGTCCTCGAACCAGTCCGGTCTCACGAAACCGGCGGTGTAGCCGTCGAGGTGGGCCTTCGAGTAGGCGAACGGCCGGCCGGCCGCACGCCCGGACCGCGGCGCCGTTCTCCCCTTGGTCGCGCCACCGGTATTCACGTCGCCGGCAACGGTGAGCGGACCGGCGATAACCGTGAGGTTCCGGACCTCTGCGCCGCGGAGGAACTTGCCGACGATTTCCGACGACCGCCCGTTGTCCAACGGGTCGAGTTCCGCCCCCCGCAACGCACGCAATGCGCCATCGCGATCGGACACCGGAGTCGTGACCGGGCCGCGTTCGACACCGGTATCCTCTCCGGCTTTTCGGATGGGACGGGGATGACCCGAACCGACTTCGGGTTCGGGCACAGGCATGGTCATTGTCCTACACCGGCCATGAATCGAGGTGAACTGGAATATCGAGCAGGGACGTGGTCAGCGCTCGCCTTTTCGCCACGACCCCGGGCCACCGATGGTGAGGTCGCCCGCGACGTCGACGCGATCGGTGAAGATCGCACCGACCTCCTGGGCGGTGATGCCGCCCAGGAGCGCACCGGACCGGTCGGCCCGCCGCTCGACGCGGCGCAGCTCGGGCAGGCGCTCGGCCAGCGCGCCGATCAGCACGGCCAGGTCCACGTGGCTGTTCCTGGTCCGCAGGGTCAGGTACTGCCGCGCCGCGAGGGCGCGCAGTGGGGCAGGCAGCTCCGCAGGCTTCAGCCTCGACCTGTCGACCAGGACCGGAATCACCGGGACGTCGTGGTCGAACGCCTCGATGATCTCCCGTCGGATGTAGTCCTCGGAGCGGTCGATCTGTCGACGCCCGCGGGCGTCGACCTCGCCGGCCCAGCGGGGACCGATGACGGCGATCATGGCGAGGGACTCGCGGATGGCGCCCATGATCTCCGGGTGGAACTCGTCGCCCAAGCGCAGCGACCGCGCGTCCCGGAAGACCCGGTCGGGCCCGAACTCGCCGGACAGCGCGGTGTCGAGCAAGGACGCCCCGAAGTCGAGGTCACTACTCCGGTAATTGATGAAGATCTTGCGCACCAACGGGAAACCTCACCTCTCGGGGGCCGCACACACGGCAGCACTCACTGCATCAGCGAGAGTGCACGGGGTGCGAGCGATGATGGGTGAAGACCCTGGCAAAGGGCAAGGCGCGATGTCCAGCCCTACCGACAAGTAATGTGAAAGGTGTCATCAAACTGACCAGTCCACCATTCGGCAAATCACCGGAACAGTTGACGTCAACTGGCAACTATTCCACGTTACGTGTCACGAACGACAGAGAGCCTAAACAGCAAAGGGCACCCGCATATTGCGGGTGCCCTTGGCCGGTCGCGATCAGAACAGGCGGAACTCGTCGGACTCGATGCCGCGCAGCGCGTCGTAGTCCAGCACGACGCAGCGGATGCCGCGGTCCTCGGCGAGGGTCCGCGCCTGCGGCTTGATCTGCTGCGCGGCGAACACGCCCCGCACCGGCGCCAGCAGCGGGTCGCGGTTGAGCAGTTCCAGGTAGCGGGTCAGCTGTTCGACGCCGTCGATCTCGCCGCGGCGCTTGATCTCCACCGCCACGGAGGCGCCGGACGCGTCGCGGCACATCAGGTCCACCGGCCCGATCGGGGTCGGGAACTCGCGCCGCACCAGGGTCCAGCCGTCGCCGAGGGTGGTGACGTGCTCGGCCAGCAGCTTCTGCAGGTCCGCTTCGACGCCGTCCTTGACCAGGCCGGGCTCCGGGCCGAGCTCGTGCTTGGAGTCGTGCAGCACCTCGGCCAGGGTGATGATCAGCTTCTCGCCCGCCTTGTTCTGCACGACCCACATGTCCGGGTCCTCGATCAGCCAGCACGGCGGGCTCATCCAGTTCAGCGGCTTGTACGCGCGGTCGTCGGAGTGGATCGACACCGAGCCGTCCGCCTTGATCAGCAGCAGCCTCTGCGCCATCGGCAGATGGGCGGTGAGACGTCCGACGTAGTCGACCTGGCAGCGAGCGATGACGAGGCGCACGGCCGACAGGCTACGGGGTGCGGACCCCGGCGCACCGGCAGGGACCGTCGGCCGACGTGTCACCGCGGCGGCCGCTCACGCGCGCCGGGACCGTCGCCCCTGATCACCGGCGAGAGCGCGCACACGCCGTCGCGCCGCGTTCCGGCCGCACGGAGTGCTGCCCGGCGAGGTGGTCGGCGTCCGGTCGGCCACGCGGCTGGTGGTGTACTTCGGGTAGGGGCGGCGTCGGTCGGAAGTGGCCCGGTCGCGCCGCGGCCCGGAGCATTCGGCACAGGGAGAGTGATCGTGGAGACCCTCGGATCGCGTGAGGTGTACGCGAACCAGTGGATGGTGGTCCGGGAGGACGCCATCGGGCGGGCGGACGGGACCACCGGCATCTTCGGCGTGGTGGACAAGCCCGACTTCGCGCTGGTGATCCCCCTGGACGGCGAGCGGCTGCGGCTGGTCGAGCAGTTCCGCTACCCCATCGGCATGCGGCGCTGGGAGTTCCCGCAGGGCACCGCGCCCGAACGCGCCGTCGAGGACCCATTGGTGCTGGCCGAGCGCGAGTTGCGGGAGGAGACGGGCCTGCGGGCGGGCAAGCTGGTGCAGCTCGGCATGCTGGACGTCGCGCCGGGCATGTCCAGCCAGCGCGGCCGGGTGTTCCTGGCCACCGACCTGCGCGAGGGCTTCCACGAGCGCGAGCACGAGGAGCAGGACATGCGCTCGGCGTGGTTCCCGCGCGCGGAGTTCGAGGCGATGATCGCGCGGGGCGACATCACCGACGCCCAGTCGATCGCCGCCTACACCCTGCTCCTGCTCCACGAGCACGCGCAGCCGTGACCGCCGTGATCGCGGAGCTGACCTCCGCCGAGGTGCTGGCGTGCGCGGAGGCGTTGGCCGACGTGCTGGCCGACGCGGTCGAGGGCGGCGCGTCCGTCGGCTTCGTCAAGCCGCTGTCGCGCGTGCAGGCGCTCAAGTGGTGGCGGGCCAAGGCCGCGCCGGTCGCGAACGGCGTGCTGGCGCTGTGGGTCGCGCGGGACGGCGAACGCGTGCTCGGCACCGTCCAGCTGCGGTTCGCCGACACGGCCAACGGCGCGCACCGCGCCGAGGTGGCCAAGCTGATCGTGCGCCGCGACGCCCGCGGCGCCGGGCTGGGCCGGGCGCTGCTGGACGTGGCCGAGCAGGAGGCCGCGAAGCGCGGCGCGACCCTGCTCGTGCTGGACACGCAGACGGGGTCGGCCGCCGAGCGGCTCTACCGGCGGGCCGGCTGGACGGAGGCGGGCGTCATCCCCGACTACGCCGCCGACCCCGACGGCGTGCCGCGGCCGACGACGTTGTTCTACAAGCGGGTGGGCTGACCGGTCACCTCCCGCGGCGGCGGCGCGTCGAGCAGGTAGAGACCACGCACCGCCTGGAGGTTCCCGTGCCCACCGCGCACGTCGTCGTCACCGTCCTCGCGATCCTGGCCAACGCCGGCATCGCCGTCGCCGACCTGCTGAAGGCCGAGTTCGTCCTGGCGAACTCGGCCGAGGTCGACGTGCCGCCGTCCTGGCTGCCCGTGCTGGGCGTGCTGAAGGGCGCGGGCGCGGTGGGTCTGCTGCTCGGCCTGGTCGGCGTGCCCGTCGTCGGAGTGGCGGCGGCGGTCGGGCTGACGGCGTTCTTCGTGGGCGCGGTCGTCGCCCACGTGCGGGCCGGGGTGTGGCACAACATCGCCTTCCCCGGCGCGTTCCTCGCCCTCGCCGCCGCTTCCCTGGTGCTCGGCCTCGCGCGTTAGTCGGTCCACACCGGCGGGCGCTTCTCCAGGAACGACGCCATGCCCTCCTTGGCCGCCGGGGTCTGCGACGCCGCCGCCATCACCTCCACCGCGATGCCGTAGGCGTCGGCCTCCGGCCGGTCGAGCTGGGCGTAGATCGTCTGCTTGCCCAACGCCTTGGCGGCCCGGCTGCCGCGGGTGGCCCGGCGCATCAGCTCGTCCACGGCGTCGTCCAGCTCGGCGAGCGGCACGACGCGGTTCACCAGGCCCCACTGCTCGGCGGTGCGCGCGTCCACCGTGTCACCGGTCAGCGCCATCTCCATCAGCCGCTTGCGCCCGATCGCGCGGGCCACCGGCACCGCCGGGGTGTGGCAGAACCAGCCGCCCTTGCCGCCGGGCAGGGCGAACCCGGCCTCCTCGGCGGCCACCGCCAGGTCGCACGACGCCATCAGCTGGCAGCCCGCCGCGGTGGCCAGGCCGTGCACCCGCGCGATCACGACCTGCGGCACGGACTCGATCGTGCGCATCAGGTCCGTGCACAGCGTCAGCAGCTCGCGCACGCCCTCCAGGTCGCGGGACGACACGTCGGCGAAGTCGTGCCCGGCGGAGAACACCGGCCCCTCGCCCGCGAGCACCACGCCCACCGCGTCCGACGCGGCGACTTCGCGGAACGCGGTCAGCAGCTCCGCCAGGTGCTCGGCGGACAGCGAGTTGCGCCGGGCGGCGCGGTCCATGGTGATCCGCACGACGTCATCCGTGCGGTCGACGCGGATGTGCTGGTATTCGGCCATGTTCCGACGGTAACCGGCCGGGCGACCGCGCGCCGGTGGACGTCCGCGGCAACCGCGCGTGCAACCGCTTGCCGGTGGGCTTCCGTCCCGGTGGCATGAGACTTCGCCCGTTAGTCGTGGTCCTCGGTCTGGTGGTCGCCGGTTGCGCCGGCGGTGGGGAACCGGCCGCGCCACCCGTGTCGATCGGGTCCGACCTGCCCGCCGCCGCTCCCGCCGGGCCAGGGGTGGACTTCCCCGTGACCGCCGTCCCCCGGCCGATCGTGCTGACCGGCCCGCAACGGGAGACGGTGGAGAGAGCCGAGGGGGAGAAGGTGAAGGCGGAGGAACTCGGCTTCGCCGGCGAGTTCCGGTTCACCGGCGTCGCGCCGCCGTCGCCCGGTTCGGCGCCCGTGGTGCTGCCCGACGGCCCGGCGACGCTCCCGCTGATCGGCGTGGCCGACGCGGTGGCCGCGATGTCCGCGGAAGGGCGCGGTGGCGTGCCGCTGGACCTCGTGAGCGTCGAGCTCGGCACGGCGTCGTTCCACACCGACCGGGGTCCGGTGCAGTTGCCCGCGTGGCGGTTCCGCAGCGTGTTCGGGAGCGTGTTCGCGTGGCCCGCGATCACCCCCGAGGCGTTCTGGAAGCCGGGCGGGGTCCCGCACTCGAACCGGTCCGCCACCACGTCGGACGGGGTGGAGCTGTCGGTGGAGCTGGGCGCGCCGTTCGAACCCTGCCCCGGTGGCAAACCCGTCTTCAAGGAGCCGGTGGCGGTCGAGAGCGAGACGTCCGTGCGGATCACCGTGCGGATCACCGGCGGGCCGCTCGGCGACTGCCTGCACCGCCTGCTCCCCCGGTCGCAGTCCTACCCCGTGAAGCTGGCGGCGCCGCTGGGCTCGCGGCTGTTGCTCGACGAGGACAACGGCGTGATCCCCGTGGTGACGCGCTGACCGGGTCGGCGCCGTTCGGCCACGGGGCGCGCGTCGATCCGACCCCGGTCAGGCGACCGGGTCGCCGTCCCCGGAGGCGCGGCCGGGCAGCACCGCGGCCCGGACCACCGTCACGATCTCGTCCATGATCTGGGTCAGCTCGTAGTCCTTGGGCGTGAACACCCGGGCCACACCGCGTGCGCGCAACTCGTCGGCGTCGTCGGGCGGGACGATCCCCCCGACGACGACCGGCACGTCACCCGCGCCCGCCGCGCGCAGGCCGTCGACCACCGCGGGGACGACCTCGAGGTGCGAGCCGGACAGGATCGACAGGCCGACCACGTGCACGTCCTCCTGGACGGCGGCGGCCACGATCTGCGCGGGCGTGAGCCGGATGCCCTGGTAGACCACCTCGAAGCCGACGTCGCGGGCGCGCACGGCGACCTGCTCGGCCCCGTTGGAGTGCCCGTCGAGACCGGGCTTGCCGACCAGGATCCGCAGCCGCTCACCCAGCTCCTCGCCGGTCGCCCGCACGCGTTCGCGCACCCGCGCGATCTCCGCGCCCGCCTCACCGGACGCCGACGCCGCCGAGACCCCGGTCGGCGCGCGGTACTCGCCGAACGTCTCGCGCAACGCCTGCGACCACTCACCCGTCGTCACGCCGGCCTTCGCGCACGCGATCGTGACCTCGACCAGGTTCCGGTCGGTCTTCGCCGCCGCCCGCAGGTCATCCAAAGTGGACTTCACCAGCGCGTCGTCCCGAGAGGACCGCCACGCCCGGATCGCCTCGACCGCGTGCTGCTCGACGATCGGGTCGATCTGCTCGATCGCGTTCGCGCCCTCGGCCTGCAACGGCGACGGCTCGGTGGTGGCGAACTTGTTCACGCCCACCACGACGTCCTCGCCGGACTCCACCCGCCGCCGCCGGTCGGCCAACGACGACACCAGCGCCGACTTCATGTAGCCGGACTCGACCGCCGCGACCGCGCCGCCCATCGCCTGCACGCGGTCGATCTCGGCCCGCGCGCCCTCGACGAGCTCGTCCACCTTGGCCCCGACGACGTGCGAGCCCTCGAAGATGTCCTGGTACTCCAGCAGGTCCGTCTCGTAGGCCAGCACCTGCTGCATCCGCAGCGCCCACTGCTGGTCCCACGGCCGGGGCAGGCCGAGCGCCTCGTTCCACGCGGGCAGCTGGATCGCGCGGGCCCGCGCGTCCCGCGACAGCGTCACGGCCAGCATCTCCAGCACGATCCGCTGCACGTTGTTCTCCGGCTGCGCCTCGGTCAGCCCGAGCGAGTTCACCTGCACCCCGTACCGGAACCGGCGGTGCTTGGGGTCCGCGATGCCGTACCGGTCGCGGGTGATCTCGTCCCAGAGCCGGACGAACGCCCGCATCTTGCACATCTCCTCGACGAACCGCACGCCGGCGTTGACGAAGAAGGACATGCGGGCGACGACCTCGCCGCGCCGTTCCTCGGGCACCTGGCCGGAGTCGAACACCGAGTCCAGCACCGCGATCGCGGTGGACAGCGAGTACGCGATCTCCTGCACGGGCGTCGCGCCCGCTTCTTGGAGGTGGTAGGAGCAGATGTTGATCGGGTTCCACTTCGGCACGTTCGACACGGTCCACGCGACCATGTCGGTGATCAGCCGCAGGCTCGGCCCGGGCGGGAACACGTACGTGCCGCGGGACAGGTACTCCTTGATGATGTCGTTCTGCGTGGTGCCCGCGAGGGTGGCGCGGTCCGCGCCGTGCTCCTCGGCCACGCTCACGTACAGCGCGAGCAGCCACATGGCCGTCGCGTTGATGGTCATGGACGTGTTCGCCTCGCCCATCGGGATGCCGTCGAACAGCTGCCGCATGTCGCCGATGTGGCTGACCGGCACGCCGACCTTGCCGACCTCGCCCTTGGCCAGCTCGTCGTCCGGGTCGTAGCCGGTCTGCGTGGGCAGGTCGAACGCCACGGACAGGCCCGTCTGGCCCTTGGCGAGGTTGCGGCGGTACAGCGCGTTGGAGGCGGTGGCGCTGGAGTGGCCCGCGTACGTCCGCATCACCCAGGGGCGGTCGCGCTCTCGGTCGGCCGGGTACGGCACGGCAACCTCCTGTGTTCGATGGCCGCGGCTTGCGCCGGTGGAACGTTCGCGACCTCGCGTTCCCCGTAGCGTACTGACGAGTAACACGACCCGCGCGTGCCGTTGCTCACTGAATCGTGACTGCGGGAGGATGGGCGGCGTGACCGCGCTCACCACCTTCCTGCTGCTGGTGATCGTGTTCGGGCTGCTCGCCCTCGTGCTGTTCTGGGCGTTCGGCATCGACCGACGGGCCGTGCCCGACTACACCGGCGACGACTTCGGCCTGCTGACCGAGGTGTCCGCCGTGCCCACCCCCGAAGCCGCGGCCGTCCTCGCCGGACGCCTGCGCGCCGCCCGCATCAAGGTGACCGTCGTGCGCCGGGGCGACCTGCACCGGCTGCTGGTCTTCCCGGCCGACGTGCCCGACGCCAAGCTCCTGCTGCGGGGCAACGGCTAACCGCCTCTGCCGTGGCCGTCCCCGCGCCGGTGATCGGCCAAGCGCTTGCGTGCCGCGCGCGTCGAGGTGACAGTGGTGCGGCGGACGGCGCCGGACGAGGTGCCCTCCGCACGCCCCACGCCGACTTCCTCCCGCGGAGCAGCACATGACCATCGGACTGTCCCGGATCGCCGCCGACGACGAGGACATCTCGATCGACGAGCTGCGGCTCGCCGCGCGCAACCACGGGATGCCGCTGGAGGCGCTGCGCTACGACGAGACGCCGGCCGGCCTGCACTACCTGCTGATCCACTACGACATCCCGGACGTCACCGGGTGGTCGCTGGACGTGCTCGGCCGCACGTGGACGCTGGAGGAGCTGCGCGCGCTGCCCGCCGTGACCGAGCAGGTGACGCTGGAGTGCGCGGGCAACGGCCGGGCCAAGCTGCACCCGAGGCCGGTGAGCCAGCCGTGGCTGGACGAGGCGGTCGGCTGCGCGACGTGGACCGGCACGCCGCTGGCGCCGCTGCTGGCCGACCTGCCGCCGGACGCCGTGGACGTGGTGTTCACCGGCCTGGACCACGGGCTGGACCGGGGCGTCGAGCAGGACTACGAGCGCGCGCTGCCGGTGGCCGAGGCGTTGCGGCCGGACGTGCTGCTGGCCTACGAGATGAACGGCCAACCGCTGCTGCCGCAGCACGGCGCGCCGCTGCGACTGGTCGTGCCCGGCTGGTACGGCATGGCGCACGTGAAGTGGCTGCGCTCGATCACCGCGCTGGACCGGCCGTTCGACGGGTTCCAGCAGGCCGTCGCCTACCGGATCACGCACGAGCCCGACGACGAGGGCACGCCGGTGACCCGGATCCTGCCCAAGGCCCTGATGGTCCCGCCCGGCTTCCCCGACTTCATGACCCGCCGGCGGTTCGTCGACGCGGGCCGCGTGCTGCTCACCGGTCGCGCGTGGAGCGGGAACGCGCCCGTGGCGAAGGTGGAGGTAGAGCTGGACGGCGCGTGGGTGCAGGCCGACCTCGACCCCGCCGGCGACCGGTACGCGTGGCGGCGCTGGGAGTGCGCGTGGGACGCGACGCCCGGCGAGCACGTGCTGCGGGTGCGGGCGACCGACGCGGACGGCCGCACCCAGCCCGTGGACCAGCCGTGGAACCGGCAGGGCATGGCCAACAACACCGCCCAGCGGGTGCCGGTCACCGTGCGACCCTGAGCCGGCAGGCGCCGCCGCGCTCCGGGGTCGAGCGGGTCGGGGTCGGGCGGGTCGGGCCCGCGGGTCAGTAGTCGTAGCAGCGGCTGCGGTCCGGCGTCAGGAACTTCATCCGGTCCCGGGTGTTCGGGCCGTAGATGCCGTCCGCAGCGGTGCCGATGTAGCGCTGCACCGCCTTCAGCGCGGCCTCGGAACGCGGCCCGAAGCTGCCGTCCGCATCGAGGTCGCCGACCTTCTCGTCCGAGTACGGCGAGGCCAGGTTCAGGCTCGCGTAGCACCGGTTCATGGTCAGCTGGAACCGGCCCACGACCGTCGCGTTCGCCGCGTAGTCGCGGCCGATGTGGCACGAGGTGCTGCTGATGCTCACCGGCACCACGATCGTGTGGCCCGACCGCACGACCTCCGAGGTCGAGGTGCAGCGGGGCAGGGTCGCGGCCGACGCCGGCGCGGCGAGCCCGATCACCGCCGTGCCCACCGCCAGGGCGACCAGTCCGATCGCCCTGCTCCGCAGACCCCTGCCACCCGTCGACCGCCTCATGCGCTTCCCCCCGAGATCACCGGCATCACGATGCCGCGACTCTAGGGAAGTCGCTGCTCACGCGGTGTCCGGCGAACTCCCGACACCGGGGTGCGGGGTCAGGCGACGACACGCGGACAGCCCTCCTGACCCGGTTGGTCAGGAGGGCTGTCCGGTGCGCGTCGCCCAGCTCAGTAGGCGTAGCAGTAGCGGTTGCGGTCGTCGATGAACCTCATCCGATCACGGGTGTTGGGCCCGTAGGACCCGTCGACCGTGGCGCCGATGGACCTCTGCACCGCCTTCAACGCGGCCTGGGTGCGCGGGCCGAAGCTGCCGTCGGCGTCGAGGTCGCGGATGAACTCGTCCTCGTACGGCGACGCCAGCCGGAGACCGCCGTAGCACTTGATCATCGTGGCCTGGAACAGCGTCACGATCTTGTAGTTCGCCACCAGGCCGCTGCCGATCAGGCACGTCTGGCTGTTCGCGCTGCTCGCCGGAACCATGATGCTGATGTTGCTGCCGACGTAGCGCGGCACCATCTTCACGCACAGGTCGGTCGCCGCGGACGCCGATCCCCCCGACACGGCCATCCCGGTGACGGCCATGAGCACGGCTGCCACACCCACGCCGAACCGGCGCAAGCCTGAACCTTCCCTCATGCTGATCCCCCTCGAACTCAGTAGCCGTAGCAGTAGACGCGATCCGGCGTCGTGAACTTCATCCGATCGCGGGTGTTCGGGCCGTAGATGCCGTCCGCGGCGGTGCCGATGTAGCGCTGCACGGCCTTCAACGCGGCCTCGGTGCGAGGCCCGAAGCTGCCGTCGGCGAAGAGGTCGCCCACCTTCTCGTCCGAGTAGGGCGACGCCAGGTTCAACGTCGGGTAGCACCGGCGCATCGTGAACTGGAACCGGGACACGAGCGTCGCGTTCGCCGCGTAGTCGCGGCCGATCTGGCACGAGGTGCTGCCCTTGGCCGTCGGCACGGCGATCGTGTGACCCGACCGCACCATCTCCGTCATCGTGGTGCACCGAGGCGGCTCCGCGGCCGACGCCGGTGTGGAGAACGCGATGGTCGCCGCCCCCACCGTCAAGGCGACCAGGCCGAGCGCCCTCCCGCGCCGGCCCCACCCGCCGAAGAATCCTCTCACGTGCCTTCCCCCTGAAGTCGGCCAACGCGCACTGACTCTAGGGAGGTCGCTGCTCACGCAGTATCCGGCGAACACCCGACACCGGGTGCGGGTCAGGCGTTGACGCGCTCCACGGTCGCGCCGAGCTTGCGCAGGTTCTCCACGAAGCCCGGGTAGCCGCGCTCGATGTGGAAGATCTCGTACACCTCGGTCGCGCCGTCCGCGCACAGCCCGGCCAGCACCAGCCCCGCGCCCGCGCGGATGTCCGAGGCCCACACCGGCGCGCTCGACAGCCGCTCGACACCCCGCACGACCGCGTGGTGGCCGTCGGTGCGCGCGTCCGCACCCAGCCGCACCATCTCCTCGATGAACCGGAACCGCGCCTCGAACAGGTTCTCGGTGATCATCGACGTGCCGTCGGACACGCTCGACAGCGCGATCGCGAACGGCTGCAGGTCGGTGGCGAAACCGGGGTACGGCAACGTCACGAAGTCCACCGACCGCGGCCGGTCGGTCTGCACCACGCGGAAGCCGTCGTCGAGCGTGGTCACGTCCGCACCCGCCATCCGCAGCTTCTCCAGCACCAGGTCGAGGTGGTGCGGGTCCACGCCGCGCACGGTGATGTCACCGCGGGTCATGACGGCCGCGAACGCCCAGGTGGCGCCGACGATCCGGTCGCCGATCACCCGGTGCTCGGTCGGCTGGAGCGACTCCACCCCGTGCACGGTGAGCGTGGACGTGCCCGCGCCCTCGATCTTCGCGCCCATCTGCTGGAGCATCACGCAGATGTCCACGATCTCCGGCTCGCGGGCGGCGTTGTCGATGACCGTGGTGCCGTTGGCCAGCACCGCCGCCATCAGGATGTTCTCCGTCGCGCCGACGCTGGGGAAGTCGAGCCAGATCTGCGCGCCGTGCAGGCCCTCGGCCTCGGCGATCACGCAGCCGTGCTCGATCTCGCTGTGCGCGCCGAGCTTGCGCAGGCCGCTCTGGTGCATGTCCAGCGGCCGGTTGCCGATCGCGTCGCCACCCGGCAGCGCGACGACGGCCCGCTTGCACCGGCCCACCAGGGGACCGAGCACGCACACGGACGCGCGCAGCTTGCCCATCGCCTCGGAGTCGGCGCGGTGGTTGAGCTCCTTCGGGGTGGTGATCGTGACGACCCGGCCGTCGATCGCCACCTCGCAGCCGAGGCTGCGCAGGACGTCCGCCATCAGCGGCACGTCCAGGATCTCCGGGCAGTTGGTGATGGTGGTGGTGCCCTCGGCCAGCAGTGCCGCCGCCATCAGCTTGAGCACGCTGTTCTTCGCGCCTACGACGGCGACCTCGCCGACGAGCCGCCCACCGCCCTGAACCCGGAAGTGCTCACTCACGTAACGGACTCCTTGCTCGTTGTGCCGCAATCCTACGTACGGTCTGAATCGTGCCCGTCCGTGGTGGGCCACCGCGGTGTCTACAGTGCTTCGCATGGCCGTGCACCTGACGAAGATCTACACCCGCGTCGGCGACGACGGGACCACCGGCCTCGGCGACTTCTCCCGGGTGCCCAAGACCTCACCCCGCATCACGGCGTACGCCGACGTGGACGAGACCAACGCCGCGCTCGGCGTCGCCCTGGCGCTCGGCGCGCTGGAACCCGACGTCGCCGACGTGGTGCGGCAGGTCCAGAACGACCTGTTCGACGTCGGCGCCGACCTCTGCACGCCGATCGCCCCCGACCCCAAGTACCCGCCGCTGCGGATCACCCAGGCCTACGTCGACCGGCTCGAGTCGTGGTGCGATGCGTTCAACTCCCGGTTGGGCAAGCTGGAGTCGTTCATCCTCAACGGTGGCACACCCGGCGCGGCGCTGCTGCACCAGGCCCGCACCATCGCCCGGCGGGCCGAGCGGGGCGCGTGGGCGTTGATCGAGGTCGAGGCCGAGCAGACGAACGCGCTGACCGCGAAGTACCTGAACCGGCTCTCCGACCTGCTGTTCATCCTGGCCAGGGTCGCCAACCCGGACGGCGACGTGCTCTGGCAGCCGGGCGCCAACGCCTGACCCCGGGAGGTAGCGCTTCCTGTTTTTGAAGTCTAAGCTTCGAAAACAGGAAGTTCGCCTACCCGGAGGTCGACCATGACCACTTACGTCCTCGTCCACGGCGCGTGGCACGGCGGCTGGGCCTGGGAACGGGTCGCGCCCCTGCTCACGGCGACCGGCGCGCACGTCGTCACGCCCGACCTCACGCACGACCGCGACGTCGGACTGTCCGACCATGCCGACGAGGTGGTGGCCGCGGTCGACGCCGTCGCGGACCCGGACCTGGTGCTGGTCGGCCACAGCTACGCGGGCCTGGTGGTCCGCCAGGCCGCCGACCTCCGCCCGCACCGGGTGGCCCACCTCGTGCTGGTCGACGGCTGGGCCGGGCCCGACGGCGCGAGCCTGACCGACCTGGCGCCGGACTGGTTCACCGCCAGGGTCACGGCCGCCGCGAACGCCGACGGCCTGATCGCACCGCCCGCAGCCGAGTCGTTCGGCGTGACCGACCCCGACGACGCGCACTGGCTCGACCAGCGGCTGCGCACCCACGCGCTGCGGACGTTCACCGAGCCGACCCGCCTCACCGGCGCCGTCGACCGCGTCCCCGGCACCGGCGTCCACTGCGTGCCGGGGACGTTCCCGTTCGCCCGGTTCGCCGCCGACCTCGGCTACCGGACCGTGCCGGTGGACGGGCCGCACGACGCGCCGCTGACCCACCCGCGCCGCATCGCGGACGTGCTGCTCGCCGTCGTGGGCCGGGAGGCGGCGACCCTAGGATGAGCCGGTGGACCAGCGGACGTACAACCAGTACTGCGCGACCGCGCGGACGCTCGACCTCGTCGGCGAGCGCTGGACGCTCCTGCTGGTCCGCGAGCTGCTGACCGGGCCGAAGCGGTTCGGCGACCTCCAGCAGAGCCTGCGCGGCCTCGGCACCGGGCTGCTCGCGGCCCGGCTCAAGCACCTCGAACGCGAAGGCCTCGCGCACAAGGTGACGCTGCCCGCGCCGGCCCGGACCCCCGCCTACGACCTCACCGAGGCAGGCCGGGAGCTCGGGCCGGCCGTGCTCGCCCTGGCCCGTTGGGGCACGAGGTGGGCCATGGGCGAACGACGCCCGGGCGAGGCGTTCCACCCCGGCTGGGCCGTGCTGGCGATGGAGGCGTTCTTCGACGCCGAGGCCGCCGCGGGCGTGCGGGCCGTCTACGAGTTCCGGGTCGGCGACGAGGTGTTCCACGTCCGCGTGGACGACGGCGAGGTGGACGCGGGCCACGGCCCCGCCGGGCGGCCCGACGCGGTGGTCGAGACCGACGAGGACGTCTTCGCCTCGCTGGCCGACGGCCGGTCGAGCCTGGCGGACAAGATCGCCTCCGGCGCCGCCTCGGCCTCCGGCGACCAGGAGGCCCTGCGCAGGCTGGGCACCCTGTTCCGCCGGCCGAGCCCCGCCGAGCGGGTGCCCGCTCAGGACGCGTAGACCACCTTCTCGGCGCCGATGCGCTCGATCCGCGCGGTGCCCCACACGCCCAGCGCGGCGAGCGCCTCGTTGAGCGACACCCCGTGCTCGGTCAGCTCGTACTCCACCCTCGGCGGCACCTCGGGGAACACCTCGCGGTGCACGAGGCCGTCCTCCTCCAGCTCGCGCAACTGCTGGACCAGCATCTTCTCGCTCACGCCCGGCAGGCCGCGGCGCAGCTGGGCGAACCGCCGCACGCCGTGCTCGGCCAGCTCCCACAGGATCAGCGACTTCCACTTGCCGGACACCACGTCCATCGCGGCGTCGATGCCGCAGAAGTAGGGACCACGTCGAGCCGCCATCGGCCCCTCCCGGGGGTGCTTACCAAAAGGTGGGTACTGCACAAAATAGTCCGTACTGGTCAACCGTACCGGTACGAGTGACGATCTCGGCATGACCAACACGAAAGCGACCGTCCTCGGGCTCGGCGCGATGGGCGCCGCCCTCGCCACCGCCCTGGTCCGCGCCGGGCACGTCACGACCGTCTGGAACCGCTCGCCCGGCAAGGCCGAAGCCCTCGTCGACCTCGGCGCCACGGCCGCCGGCTCCGTCCGCGACGCCGTGACCGCGTCCGACGTGGTGATCGCCTGCCTCTTCGACGCCGACTCGGTCCACGAGGTGCTCGACCCGGTGGCCGACCTGCTCACCGGCCGCACGCTGGTCAACGTCACGACGACCACGCCCGACCAGTCGAGGGAGTTCGCCGGCTGGGCGGCGGCGCACGGCGTGGTGTACCTCGACGGCGGCATCATGGCCGTGCCGGACATGATCGGGCGGCCCGGCTCGTCCGTCCTCTACAGCGGCTCGGCCACCGCGTTCGAGCGGCACCGCCCGCTGCTGGACCTGTGGGGCGAGAGCGCGTACTTCGGCGAGGACGCGGGCCTGGCGTCGCTGTACGACCTGGCCCTGCTCGCCGGCATGTACGTGATGTTCGCCGGTTTCCTGCACGGCGCCGCGATGGTCGCGGGCGCGGGCGTGACGGCGACCGAGTTCGCCGGGCGGGCCGCGCCGTGGCTGGCCGCGATGACGGGTGGGTTCGCCGGGTTCGCGGCCGTGGTCGACGGCGGCGACTACACCGTGCCGGGACAGCAGAGCCTGGAGTTCTCCGACCTCGGCGACATGCTCGACGCCAGCGCCGCGCAGGGCATCTCCACCGAGGTGGTCGGCATGGTGCAGAACCTGATCCGGCGGCAGGTCGACGCCGGTCACGGGAAGGAGGGCTTCGCCAGGATCTTCGAGAGCATCAGGCAGCCCGCCTGACGCTGTCCGGGTGACGTCCCCGGGCCGATCGAGAGTCCGGACCACCGATGGGCCACCACGACCGATCGTCCTTGTGTTCACTCTGCCGGGTCCGGACGCCGGGGAGCGTCCACTCGACGTGGGGGTACCCCGCCGTGCGCGGAACACGAAGATCCGGATCGGTCGTGGTGGCCGTCCTCCTCGGTCTGCTCGTCCCGGGGATCGCGCACGCCGCGCCGCCCGCGAACGACGACTTCGACCAGGCGACGCCGATCACTCGGCGCACACCGGGTTCCGCGGCTCGCTCACCCCGATCGCCTGCAACGACGACTGGAACGGCAGCCACCAGTCGCGCGTCGAGGTCGCGGTCACGGCCGGCACCAGCTACCACTTCCTCGCCGGTTCGTACCACGCCGGCTCGGGCGGGTCGCTGACGTTCGCGGTGAGCGGGCTCGCCGCGCTCCCGAACGACGCGTTCGCCGAACACGACGCGACCGCACCACCGCTACGCGGCCGACGGCGACTACACCGTGACGCTGACCCACACCACCGGGGACGGCCGCTCGGCCACCACGTCGCGAGTGGTCCAGGTCCGCACGCACGACGTCGCGCTCGGGAAGGTGACCTTCCGGGCCGTGGCGTCCCTGCCCGAGGGCGACGACCACCTGCTGGACAACGAGGCGATCAGCTCGACGACCGCGGTGCGGCCGGCCGTCACCGGAGGCCTCGACCTCACCTGACGGTGGTCGCTAGGAGGCCCAGGGAATGGATCGGCCCGGAGGCGCTGACTCCAACCAGGACAGGAATCCTGTCAGCGCGTCCGGGCCCATCGCGATCTCGACCTCGCCCTTGTTGCCGCGACAGCGGAGCACCACCGCGCCCGCGGGCATCGCGTACGCCTCCGGTGCGGTGGGCTCGCGGCGGTCGTCGATCTCGAAGCCCTCGCGGGAGATGACCATGTCCGGGCCGGGGCTCAGGCTCAGCACGCGGAACCAGGTGAACTCGTCACCCCGGTAGTGCCCGACGCCCAGGTGCCAGCCCCGGCCGGAGCCCTTGAGCCTGGACCTCAGCGCGACGTGCACGCCGCCCGCGCGCAGCAGCCGGACTCGCCGCCACGCCAGGTACGCGAGGACGACCACCGCGCCGAACAGGACCAGCCCCACCAGTTCGGCGATCCCCACGGCGTTCGTCCGCCCGTCCGCGTCAGGCCGAGTGCCCGGCGGCGCGGAGCCGCGCGATCGCCCGGGCCCGCTGTACGTCGTCCGCGTTCTGCACGTCCGAGCGAGCCTGCTCGACGTCGATCTCGTGGGCGAGCTCCGCGGCCTCCGCGAGGATGCTCACGCCGTCGCCGGTCACGGAGAGGAACCCGCCGTGCACGGCCGCCGTCACCAGCTCGTTGTCCGTGGTGCGGATCCGGACCACGCCGCCCTCGACCAACTGGCCGAGCACCGGCTCGTGGCCGGGCAGGATGCCGATCTCGCCTTCGAGGGTCTGCGCGACCACCGAGGTGGCCGTGCCGGACCACAGGCGGCGTTCCACCGCGACCAGCTGGACGGTCATCTCGGCCACGCGCATCTCCCTGAGTCGACTGGAGTCCACCGCAGTCTAAACGGTGACCGGTGCACCCCGCCGCACCAGCCACCCTCAGTCGTTCCCACGGCCCGCGGCTACCCGCCCGGAGACCGCTCCGACGGCGGTCACCGCGACCGCGCCCAGGGCCGCCACCAAGGCGAACGCGTAGAAACCCCACGGGTGCGCGAGGCCCGCGGTGAGCAGCGCCCCGCCCAGCACGGGCCCGCTGACGGCCCCGATCCGCCCGACGCCCGCCGTCCACCCCAGACCCGTGGCGCGGTTGCCGTCGTCGTACACGCGGCCCACGTACGCGTACACCAGGACCTGCGCGCTGAACACGAAGCACCCGGCCACGAACACCGCCGCGTAGACGCCCGCGGTCGGCAGCCGTGCGCTGAGCAGGCCCAAGGCCGCCGCCGACGCGGCGAACCAGCCGATGGTCGACGGCCGCACGCCGACCCGGTCCGCCACCGCGCCCGCGACCAGCAGCCCGACCACCGCGCCGACGTTCAGCGTGAGCAGCAGGCCCAGCGCCGCGCCCAGCGGGTACCCGGCCGCGCGCATGATCTGCGGCAGCCACGTGTTCAGGCCGTAGACCAGCAGCAGCCCCATGAACGACGCCGCCCAGAACGCCACCGTGGCCCGCCGCACGCCGGGCCGGAACAGCGAGCCGACCAGCCTCCCGGCCGACACCGGCGCCGAGCGGAACGCCCGCGACTCCGGCAGCAGCAGCACCATCAGCGGCACCAGCACGAGCGCGGGCGCCGCGCCGATCACGAACAACGCCCGCCACCCCAGCGACGGGATCACCGCCATGCCCAGCAGCGCGGTGAGCACCGCCCCGACGTGGTAGCCGGTCATGACCAGCGTGGTGGCCCGGCCGCGCCGCCGCGCCGGCGCGAACTCGTCGACCAGCGCGATGGCCGTCGGCAGGCAGCCGCCGAGGCCGAGGCCGGCGAGGAACCTCAGCCCGCCGAACACCTCGATCGACGGCGCCGCCGCGCACAGCACGGTGAACAAGGAGAAGCCGCACACGGACGCGATCAGCGCCTTGCGCCGCCCGACCAGGTCGGTGACCGTGCCGATCGCCATCGCGCCCAGCATCATGCCGACCAGGCCCGCCGTGGAGACGACCGACGCGGACGCCGGCGTGATGCCCCACTGCCCCGTGTCGAGCAGGACCGGGAGGACGGTGCCGAGCACCACGAGGTCGAAGCCGTCGAGCAGTACCGCCGTCCAGCCCAGCGGGAGCACCCATTTGTCCATACCGGGAGGGTGGTGTGGGTCACCCTGGCCGAGGCAGGGCGGTTTCCGATGAGCGGAAGGCCGTTGGGAGACTGGGCCGGTGCCCACCCCGAAGTCGCTGCTGGAGCGCGCGTTCTCGCTGCTGTCGGTGTTCACCGTGGACCGGTCGGCGGTCACGCTGTCCGAGCTGAGCCGCCACTCGGGCCTGCCGCTGAGCACCACGCACCGGCTGGTGGCGTCCCTGGTGGAGCTGCGCGCCCTGGACCGCGCGCCCGACGGCCGCTACCGCGTGGGCCTGAGGCTGCTGGAGCTGGGCGCGCTGTCGCCGGGCAGCCTCGACCTGCGAGACCGGGCCCTGCCGTTCCTGGAGGACCTCTACGAGGTCACGCGGCACAACGTCCAGCTGGCCGTGCGCGACGGCACGGAGGTCGTGTACGTGGAGCGGATCTCGGCGCGGGACGCGGTCAACGTGGTGACGCGGGTCGGCAGCCGGATGCCGACGCACTGCACGGGCGTCGGCCTGGTGCTGCTGGCCGCCGCGCCCGTCGCCGTGCAGGAGGCCGTGCTGGCCGCGCCGCTCAAGCGGTTCACGCCCAGGACGATCGCGTCGGCGCCGGAACTGCGCGAGGCCCTGGCCCGCGTGCGCCGCGACGGCTACGCCATCAGCGACCGCCAGATCGAGATGATCACCTACTCGGTCGCCGCCCCCGTGCGCGGACCGGACGGAGACGTGGTGGCCGCGGTGTCCGTCGTCGTGCCCACGGGCACCCGCACGGACACCGTCGTGCCCGCCGTGCGCACGTGCGGCCTGGCCATCTCCCGCGCCCTGGGCTGGGCCTCCCACTGAGCCTTGCGACGGCCGAAGGGCCGTCCCCCAACGGGAACGGCCCTCCGGTCGTGCGCTCACGGACTTACTTGCCGGCGAGCTTCTTGGCGTTGGCCTCGACGTCGTCCAACCCGCCGCAGGAGAAGAACGCCTGCTCCGGGTAGTGGTCGAACTCGCCCTTGCAGACGCGGTCGAACGCCTCGATCGTGTCCTTGATCGGCACGAACGAACCCGGCTGGTCGGTGAACTTCTCGGCCACGATGAAGTTCTGGCCGAGGAAGCGCTCCAGGCGACGGGCGCGACCGACGAGGACCTTGTCCTCCTCGGACAGCTCGTCCATGCCGAGGATGGCGATGATGTCCTGCAGCTCCTTGTACTTCTGCAGGATCCGCTTGACCTCCTGCGCCACCCGGTAGTGCTCCTCGCCGACGATCGACGGCTCGAGGATCCGGGAGGACGAGGACAGCGGGTCCACCGCCGGGTAGATGCCCTTCTGGGAGATCGGACGGGAGAGCTCCGTCGTCGCGTCCAGGTGGGCGAACGTGGTGGCCGGCGCGGGGTCGGTGTAGTCGTCCGCGGGCACGTAGATGGCCTGCAGCGAGGTGATCGACTTACCGCGCGTCGAGGTGATGCGCTCCTGGAGCTCACCCATCTCGTCCGCCAGCGTCGGCTGGTAACCCACGGCGGACGGCATGCGGCCCAGCAGGGTCGACACCTCCGAACCCGCCTGGGTGAACCGGAAGATGTTGTCGATGAACAGCAGCACGTCCTGGCCCTGCACGTCGCGGAAGTACTCCGCCATCGTCAGCGCGGACAGCGCGACGCGCATGCGGGTGCCGGGCGGCTCGTCCATCTGACCGAACACCAGGGCGGTGTCGCCGAGCACGCCCATCTCCTCCATCTCGAGGAGGAGGTCGGTGCCCTCACGGGTGCGCTCGCCGACGCCAGCGAACACCGACGTGCCGGAGAACTCGCGGGCGATACGGGTGATCATCTCCTGGATGAGCACCGTCTTGCCCACGCCCGCGCCGCCGAACAGGCCGATCTTGCCGCCCTTGACGTACGGGGTCAGCAGGTCGATGACCTTGATGCCCGTTTCCAGGATCTCGGTCTTGCCCTCGAGCTGGTCGAAGGCGGGCGCCTTGCGGTGGATGGCCCACTGCTCGCCGTCGCGGCCGAGGCCGGGCTCGTCGAGGCAGTCGCCCAGCGCGTTGAACACGTGGCCCTTGACGACGTCGCCGACGGGCACGCTGATCGCCTTGCCGGTGTCGGTCACCGCGGCGCCGCGGACGAGGCCGTCGGTGGGCTGCATCGAGATGGTGCGGACCAGGTTGTCACCCAGGTGCTGGGCGACCTCCAGGGTCAGCGTCTTGGCCACCGCCTCGGCGGTGACCTCGGCGTGCAGGGCGTTGAACAGCTCCGGCACCGCGTCGCGCGGGAACTCCACGTCGACGACGGCACCGATCACCCGGACCACACGGCCGGTGCGGGTGGTGGTGGCAGTAGCACTCATGTCACTCATCACTTCCTGCGCCACCGGTAAGCGCGGAGGCGCCACCGACGATCTCGCTGATCTCCTGGGTGATCTGGGCCTGACGGGCCTGGTTCGCCTGGCGGCTGAGGTTGCGGACCAGTTCGGTGGCGTTGTCCGTCGCCGCCTTCATCGCGGTCCGTCGCGCCGCCGACTCCGAGGCCGCCGCGTCCAGCAGTGCCGAGAAGAGCCTGGTCTTGACGTACTTGGGCAGCAACGCGCCCAGCAAGGTCTCCGCACTCGGTTCGAACGAGTACACCGACTGGAGCTTCTGCGGCTCCGGCTCGAAGTCGACGACCATCGGCGCGATCCGCTTGGCGACCGGCGTCTGGCTCAGCATCGACTTGAACTCGGTGTAGACCACGTGCAGCTCGTCCACGCCGAGCACGCCGTCGGGGCCGGGCTGGTCGCCCTCGTCGTCGCTGCCCGCGACGAACGCCTTGACCAGCGCGTCACCGGCCTCGACCGCGTTGACGTAGTGCGGCAGCTGCGAGAAGCCGGTCCACTCGCCCGCGATGGCGCGCTTGCGGAACTTGTAGTAGCCCACGCCCTTGCGCCCGATGACGTAGAGGACGGGCTCCTTGCCCTCGGACCGCAGCAGCGAGAGCAGCTCCTCCGCGGCCCGCAGCACGTTGGCGTTGTAGCCGCCGCACATGCCCTTGTCGCTCGTCACGACGAGGACCGCGGCGCGGCGCGGGTTCTTGCGCTCGGTCAGCAGCGGGTGGTCGAGGTTCGCGGACGCGGTCGCCAGCGCGGAGAGGACCGAGGTGATCTCCTCCGCGTAGGGGCGCGACGCCGCGACCCTCGTCTGCGCCTTGGCGAGACGGGACGTGGCGATGAGCTCGTACGCCTTGGTGATCTTCTTGGTCGAGTTGACCGAGCGGATCCGCTGGCGCAGCTCCCGGATCTGTGCCGCCATGCCTACGTCACTTCTCGGTCGGAGCGGGCCGGTTGACCTTCACCGACTCCTGCCCGACCTTGTCGGCGTCCATCGCGTCGGCGGGCACGTCGACGACCGACGCGCCGTTGGAGGCGGTGAACTGCTGCTTGAACGCGGCGACGGCGTCGAGGATGCCCTTCTCCGTGTCGTCCGACAGCTTCTTGGACTCGCGGATGTCGGACAGGATCACCTCGTGGCTGCGCCGGACGTGGTCCAGGAACTCCGACTCGAAGCGGCGGACGTCGCCCACCGCGATGTCGTCGTAGTGGCCCTTGGTGCCGAGGTAGATCGAGACGACCTGCTCCTCGACCGGGACCGGCGAGTACTGGCCCTGCTTGAGCAGCTCGACCAGGCGCGCGCCGCGCTCCAGCTGGGCGCGGGACGCCGCGTCGAGGTCCGAGGCGAAGGCGGAGAACGCCTCCAGCTCGCGGAACTGCGACAGGTCCAGGCGCAGCGAGCCGGAGACCGTCTTCATCGCCTTGATCTGCGCGGCGCCACCGACGCGGGACACCGAGATACCCACGTTGACGGCCGGGCGCACACCGGCGTTGAACAGGTCCGACTCCAGGAAGCACTGGCCGTCGGTGATCGAGATGACGTTGGTCGGGATGTACGCCGACACGTCGTTGGCCTTGGTCTCGATGATCGGCAGGCCGGTCATCGAGCCGCCGCCCATGTCGTCGGACAGCTTCGCGCAGCGCTCCAGCAGGCGCGAGTGCAAGTAGAAGACGTCGCCGGGGTAGGCCTCGCGGCCCGGCGGGCGGCGCAGCAGCAGCGAGATGGCGCGGTACGCCTCCGCCTGCTTGGTCAGGTCGTCGAAGACGATCAGGACGTGCTTGCCCTGGTACATCCAGTGCTGGCCGATGGTCGAGCCGGTGTAGGGCGCGAGCCACTTGAAGCCGGCCGAGTCGGACGCGGGGGCGGCGACGATGGTGGTGTACTCCAGCGCGCCCGCCTCCTCCAGCGCGGCCTTGACGCCCGCGATGGTGGAGCCCTTCTGGCCGATGGCCACGTACACGCAGCGCACCTGCTGCTGCGGGTCGCCCGAGTCCCAGGCCTTCTTCTGGTTGATGATCGTGTCGATGCAGACCGCGGTCTTGCCGGTCTTGCGGTCGCCGATGATCAGCTGGCGCTGGCCGCGGCCGATCGGGGTCATCGAGTCGATGGCCTTGATGCCGGTCTGCATCGGCTCGTTCACCGGCTGCCGCTGCAGCACGGTCGCGGCCTGCAGCTCCAGCGCGCGGTTGTCGTCGGCGACGATGTCGCCGAGGCCGTCGATCGGCTGGCCGAGCGGGTTCACCACGCGGCCGAGGAAGCCGTCGCCGACCGGCACGGAGAGCACCTGGCCGGTCCGCTTGACCTCCTGGCCCTCTTCGATCTTGTCGAAGTCGCCGAGGATGACCGCGCCGATCTGGCGGACTTCCAGGTTCAGGGCCACGCCGAGCACGCCGCCGGGGAACTCCAGCAGCTCGTTGGTCATGGTGCCGGGCAGACCCTCGACGATGGCGATGCCGTCGTAGGTCTCCGCGACGACGCCGACCTCTTCCCGGCTGACTTCCGGGGAGTAGGTCGAGACGTACTTCTCGATCGCACTGCGGATCTCGTCCGACGAGATCGTCAGCTCCGCCATGTCGTTCCTGCTCTCACTTCGTTCTGGGAAAGGGGCTTGTGGGCCGCGGTTCCGGTCGGTCAGCCGGCGAGGTCGCGGCGCAGTGACGCCAGGCGACCGGCCACGCTTCCGTCGATGACCTCGTCGCCGATCTTGATCAGCAGACCGCCGCGCAGCGTGGGGTCGACCTCGACGTGCAACGCGATCGGCCTGGAGTAGATCCGGGTCAGCGTGGCCTCGAGGCGGTCCTGCTGCGCCGCGTCGAGCTCGACGGCGGAACGGACGTAGGCGACGGAACGTTCCCGGCGCTTGGCCGCGAGCGACGCGAGGTCGCCGAGGCCGTTGACGACGCCCTGGCCGCGCGGCTCGCGGACGAGCTGGTCCACCAGGGTCTTGGTGGTCCCGTCGACCTTGCCCGCCACAAGGCTGTCGACCAGCGCGACCTTGCCCGCGGGCTCGGCCGCCGGGTCGGACAGCGCCAGCTCCAGCTCGTGGTTGCCCGCGATGATGCGACCGAGTCGGAACAGCTCGTCCTCGACGGCGTCGAGCTTGCCGTCCCGCTCCGCCCGCACCAGCAGCGTGGTGCGGGCCAGCGACTCGATGCCGTCGACCAGCTCGCGCGGGCTGGACCAGCGCGCGGTGACGACCGTGGCCAGCACCTGCACCGTCGCGTCGTCGACCTTGCCGTCGAGCAGGCCGTGCAGCAGCTGCTCCCGGGACTCGGGGCCCGAGGAGTTGTCGGCCAGCGCCCGACGCAGCGCGGGCTGCGCCGACAGCAGGCTGACGACCGCGAACAGCTCCTCGCCCAGCTTGCCCAGGGACTCGCTGGCGGTGGGGCCGGTCGTGCCGTCCACGACCTCCAGCAACCGCAGCTCGGCGGCGGCCAGGGCGTCACGGCTAGCGGCGTGCAGCGTCATCGGCGTTCCCTCACTTGGCGGCCGGAGCCGACGTGCCGTCGAGCTCGGAGAGGAACCGGTCGACGGTGCCCCGACGGCGCACCTCGTCCTCCAGCGACTCGCCGACGACCCGGTCAGCCAGGTCGATGGCCAGTCGGCCCAACTCGCCACGCAGCTCGGCGACGATCTGCGCGCGCTGCGTCTCGAGCTGGGTCTGCCCCTGCGCGACGATCCGCGCGGACTCCTCCTGCGCCTTGGCGCGCAGCTCGCTGATGATCTGCTCGCCCTCGATGCGGGCGTCGTCGCGGATGCGGGCCGCCTCGGCACGTGCCTCGGCGAGCTGGGCCTTGTACTGCTCCAGCGTGGCCTGCGCCTGCGCCTGCGCCTGCTCGGCCTTCTCGATCCCGCCCTCGATCTTGGCGGCGCGTTCCGCGTAGACCGCCTCGAACTTCGGCGAGACGAACTTCTTGATGACGAACAAGAGCAGCAGGAACGCGATCAGGCCGATGATGATCTCGGAAGTGTGCGGGAGAACCGGGTTGATCGGTTCCCCCTCCGCCGCCGCCACGATGAGGGTTTTCATCACAAACCTCTCTTATGCGATGAACGGGTGCTCAGGCTGCCGACGCGAGGAAGTACACGACGAAGCCGAGCAGCGCGAGGACCTCGACGATGGCGAAGGTCGTCCAGGCGAGGCTCAGCAGGACGCCGCGGGCCTCGGGCTGGCGGGCGGTCCCGCTGATGACCGAGGAGAAGATCAGACCCACGCCGATGCCCGGGCCGATGGCCGCGAGGCCGTAGCCGATCGCGGCGAGACCCGCGTTGGTCACACCGGAGGCGGCTTCCTGAGCAAGAACGATGGATGCGCTCACTTGTGCTGTTCCCTTTCCAACTCGGTCCGCGAAAGGCATCGCGGATCGGAGGCTTGAATGTTTTTCAGTGCTCTTCCGCCAGCGCGGCGCCGATGTAGTTGGCGCTCAGCAGGGCGAAGATGTAGGCCTGAAGGACCATGATCAGCGCTTCCAGGAACGTCAGCGCGATGGCGAAGAGGAAGGCAATCGGGGCCACCACCACCGTGATGCCGCCGTTGAGCAGCAGGAACTCACCCGCGAGGGTGAACACCAGCAGCAGGAGGTGACCCGCGAACATCGCTGCGAAGACTCGGATGGCGAGCGTGAGCGGGTTCAGGACGAACTTCTGGAAGAACTCGATCGGGATCAGCAGGATGAGCACGAACCAGGGCGCGCCGGGGGGCATGGTGGCGTGCTTCAGGTAGCCGACGAAACCGTGGCGCTTGAACCCCACGAAGTGGTAAACCGGGTAGATGACCAGGACCGAGACGGCGAGCGGGAAGCCGATGTGCGCCATCGTGGGGAACTGGACGAACGGGATGAGCCCGAACAGGTTGTTCACCAGGATGAACGTGAAGACGGTCAGGATCAGCGGAACGAAGGGCTTGAAGTCCTTGCCACCGATCTGCTCACGCGCGATCGAGTTGCGCCCGATGTCGTAGGCCGACTCGGCGAGGAACTGGAACTTACCCGGGACGAGCTTCATGTTTCGGGTCGCCAGGATGAAGAACGCCCCGATGATGAGGACCGACAGGACCAGCAGCACCATCGGCTTGTCGACCGAGCCGAAGATCGCCGGGGGGAAGAAGTCCTTCACACCGGGTGCGACGAACTCGCCACCCGAGGCCAGCACCAACGTGGTCACTGTGTTCCTTCCGGTTCTCCCGGCCGGCGTTCACTCCGCCGGGGGAATCGTCACGATCGGGACTTAACGTACCTTACGGACCGCAAGCGCCCGCGAGAGGCACCCCACCTACCTGGGTGTCCCGTCCTGCGCGCACCGTACCAGCCGGTAGATCAGGTGTTTCCAGGGGTCGGGATGACGATCTGACTGCGACTGCGCTTGGAGGCGCGCACCTCCATGGCGGTGGCCACCAGGATGGTCGCGGCCATGGTCAGGGCCAGCGCGTTGGTGTGCAGCACGGGGAACTGGCGCAGCAGCAGCATCACCGCGAACAGCAGGATGAGCTTGCCCAGGAACCCGGCGAACGCCGCGACCATGATCACCTGGAGCGGCATCGCGGCGGTGCGGTGCATGAGCAGCAGCGTCGCGGCCGACGACAGGCACGCGATGGCACCGCCGATCAGCGCCGCGACCAGGCCGGGGACCCCCGCCAGCACAGTCCAGAGGATCGCGCCCGCGACCACCGTCGCGAGCGCCGCCCACAGCGCCGCGCGGTACATCTCGCCCGCGAGTCGCTGCACGACGGCTTCGTGGGTCCACTCCGTCTTGTCCTGGCTCATGTCACCCCCAAAGGGTCGAACACCGTCCACTGGTCGAGACCGAGTGTAAAGAAGCCTTGGTCCTCACCCCACCATCGGGGGTCATGTGCGGCGCACTTCGCGAAGTCTGGGTATCGCGGAGACCAACAGCGCGAGAACAAGTCCGATGGCCAGGCACCACACCACGACGACGACGTCGAACAGCGTCAACGCGACCGCGCCGAACGCCAGCACGCCCGCCCACAAGTAGATCAGCAGCACCGCGCGGCGCTGGGAGTGCCCGATCTCGAGCAGCCGGTGGTGCAGGTGCATCTTGTCCGCGGAGAACGGGCTCTCGCCCCGCCGGGTCCGCCGGACCACGGCCATGAGCAGGTCCAGCAACGGCACGAACAGGACCGCGGCGACCACGACCAGCGGCGACAGCAGGCCCAGGACGTCCGTGGCCCGCACCGACTCGTAGTTGATCTTCCCCGACGCCGAGATCGTCGCCGCCGCGAGCATCAGCCCGATCAGCATCGACCCCGAGTCGCCCATGAAGATCCGCGCCGGGTTGAAGTTGTGCGGCAGGAAGCCCAGGCACGCGCCCGCGAGCGTGGCCGCGATCAGCGCGGGCGGGTACGCGCCCACGTCACCGCCGTTGTTGGCCAGCAGCCCGATGGAGAACACGCAGGTGGCCGCCGCCGCGATCAGCCCGATGCCCGCGGCCAGGCCGTCCAGGCCGTCCACGAAGTTCATCGCGTTGACCATGGTCACGGCCAGCAGCACGCTCAGGATCGCGCCCTGGTTCTGGTCCAGCGAGAGCAGCGAGCCGGTGCCCTCGCCGTCGTCGCCCCACGGCACCCAGAACAGCAGCCACTGCAGGCCGAACAGCACGAGGATGCCCGCCGCGGTGACCTGGCCGGCGAGTTTCGTCAGGGAGTCCAGCTCGAACCGGTCGTCCAGCACCCCGACGAGGACGATCACGCCACCGCCCACGATCACCGCGTACGGGTCGTAGGAGAAGTCGAACGCCGAGCGCAGCACCGGCAGCTGGTGCGCCAGGAGCATGCCGCCGAGCACCCCGCCGTACATCGCGAGCCCGCCCATCCGCGGCATGGGTTGGACGTGCACGTCGCGCTGGCGGGGGTAGGCGACCGCGCCGATCCGGAACGCCAGCGCGCGCACCAAGCCGACGAGCAGGAACGTCACGACGGCGGCGGTGAGCGCGACGAGCAGGTACTCCCGGACGGGGAGGACGTTGGACACGGCAGGCAACTGGCCCACGGCAGGCTAGCCCCTCGGCGATGGGGTGTCGGGTGGATCTTGCTGCAGCTGATCCAGTCGGGCTGGTTCGGGCGACGGGAGTACCACGCTACTCCGATCGGGAAGATCCACTAGCGGGCGACCTCGACTTCGACGCCGAGGGCCTTCGAGACCTCGCCGATCGGCACCGCGCCCTCCCGCAGGACCACGGGGTCCGGTCCGGTCAGGTCGACGATGGTGGAGGCGGTGTTCTCGGTGGCCGGTCCGCCGTCCAGGTAGACGCCGACCTCCTCGCCGAGCTGGTCCCAGGCCTCCTGGACGGTGCCCGCCGGCGGGAAGCCCGACTTGTTCGCGCTGGAGACGGCCATCGGACCGACGTCGCGGAGCAGCTCCAACGCGACCGGGTGCAACGGCATCCGCAGCATCACGGTGCCGCGGGTGTGACCGAGATCCCACGCCAACGAGGGCGCGTGCGGCAGCACGAGCGACAGCCCGCCCGGCCAGAACGCCTCGATCAGCGCGCGGGCCTGCCGGGGCACCCCGAGGACCAACCCGTCGATCGTGGTCCACGAGCCGACCAGCACGGGGACCGGCATGTCGGGCCCGCGCCCCTTGGCCTCCAACAGGGCACGAACGGCCGCCGCGTCGAACGCGTCACACCCGATGCCGTACACGGTGTCCGTGGGCAGGACGACCAGCCGCCCGCCCCGCACCGCTCCCGCGGCGGCTTCGAGGCCCGCCGCGCGATCGGTCTGGACACCACAATCGTAGATCGTGCTCACCCTGCTGATCCAAGCACAGCGCGACCGGGCCCAGCGGCCGAGGTCACACCCGGACGGCGAGCGGCGGGCACGGAGCGGCGGGCGCGTTCCGCGGCCCGGTCACGAACCACCGCGGCCGAACGCCGCGTCCGCGTCGACCGCCCACTTCCGCTTCCGGTGCGCCACCACGAACCCGAACACGAGCGCCGCGCCCACCAGCACACCGGCCGCGGTCACCGCCGGGTTGCCGATCGCGCTGCCCACGAACGGCAGCACGAGCACGGCCAGCCCCACCACCGCCGCCGTCCACACGTCCGGCTCGACCCACCGCCACCGCCGCGCCTCGTCCAACCTCCGGCACAGGTCGGTCGCGAACGCGATCAACTCCGGGTGCGGGCTGAGCGCCAGGACCTCCTCGGCCAGCGCACGGCACTCGGCCGCCTGACGCGCGCCCGTCACGACCAGCGCACCCTCGGGCGTGACGGCGCGCACCTCCGCCGTCCGGGCCGCGAGCGCCAGGGCGAGGTGCGTGCGCAGCACGTCGTCCGCACGGGGCGCGCCGCCACGGGCCAGCTCCGCGCGCACCACGGCCGCGGCCAGGTGGCTCTCGCCGTCGTGGCCCTCGCCCAACGCCGACGTCAGCGCGGTCAGCGCGCGGGACAGGCGCACCCGGTCGGCATCGCCGAATTCGGTCAGGTCGACGCGGGTGATGCGCGCCGCCAGCCATTCCCGCAGTTCGCTCCACTCGTTCGGCCCATTGACAGCCATCGCGGGTTCTCCGATTTACTCGGCGGAGCGTTGACGTCCAGATTATCCCGATGGCGAGGCGTCCGGTGAATGCGAGAAACCCGATGGGCGCCCTCCCCCTGGCGCTGTCGGCCGCCGCCGCGTACGCCGTCCTGGCCGGAACCGCGGGCTACCTGACGCTGGACCGGAGTCCCCCGACGACCGCACCCGGCACCTCCGCCGCGGCGGCGCCCACCCTGCCCGTCATCACCACGACCACCACCGCGCCACCGCCCACGACCACCACGACCACCGCCGCCCTCCCGCCGGACCTGCGGCGGGTCGAAGCGCCGGGCGGCCTCACCACCGTGATCCCGGCCGGGTGGGCGGTCGCCACCGGCACGGTCGCCACCACCCTCGTCGTCACCGACCCGACGTCACCGCGCCGGGAACTGCGACTCGGCGGCGCGCCGGTCACCGACCCGTCGACACCGCTGCTGGACCGCATCGCGCGCGCCGCCGCGGACCGGGAACGCGAACCCGGCCACCGCCGCGTCACGCTCACCGCGACGACGATCCGCAATCACCCGGCCGTCACCTGGGAATTCGACGAGAACACGCCGTCGGGCGCGAAACGGGTCGCCACCGCGTTCTGGGAAACCGGCGGCGTCGAATACGTCCTCTACGCCGCGGGCCCGCCCGAGGAGTGGGAGCTGACCCGGTCGCGCCTGGCCGGGATGGTCGAGCGCGCCACCCCTTAGACCCGGCGAGCGGTCGCGAAGCGCGGTCGCCACGCCAGGTCGCGGTGGTCGGCGACGTCGGTGAGCACCCGGCGCGAGGAGAGCAGCGAGGGCACGACCACGCCGTGGCTGTCGTCGTGCTCGATCGCCACGTGCCCACCGGGCTTGAGCAACCGCGCGGCGACCGCCACGACGTGCCGGATCACCTCCAGCCCGTCCGGCCCGCCGAACACCGCGTGCCGCGGGTCGTGGTCGGCGACCTCCGGCTGCACCTCGGTGCCGTCCGGCACGTACGGCGGGTTGCACAGCACCAGGTCCACCTGTCCGTCCAGGTCGGACAGCAGGTCCGGCTCGGTCACGTCGCCCGCGTGCAGGGTGATGGGCGTGTCGCCCGCGGCGGCGCGGGCGTCCGCGTTGCGCCGCGCCCAGGCCAACGCCGAGGGGTCACGCTCGACCGCGTGCACGGACGCGGCCGGCAACCGGTGCGCCGCGGCCAGCGCCAAGGCGCCGGAACCCGTGCACAGGTCGACCACCACCGGGTCCTTCGACTCCAGAGTGGACAGCGCCCACTCCAGCACCAGCTCGGTCTCCGGGCGCGGGATGAACACGCCCGGACCGACCTCCAGGTCCACGCCGCCGAGGTGGGCCCGGCCGGTGATGTGCTGCAACGGCACGCGCGTCGCGCGCTCCCGCACGGCCTTGTGCAGCGCGTCGACCACCGGCGGGTCGACCAGCGGGATCAGCGGCAGGCGCGAGCGCTCGACGCCGAGCACGTGGGCGGCGAGCAGCTCGGCGTCCACCCGGGGACTGTCGACACCCGCCGCGGCCAGCAGGCGCTCGGCTTCGTTGATGGCCGTCCGCAGCGGGTGTCGGGTCATGGACCCAGCCTAAGCCGGTCAGAAGTTGATCATGTGCCCGGCCAGGCCGTGCACGGCTTCCTTGACCGCCTCGCCCAACGTCGGGTGCGCGTGCACGTTGCGCGCCACCTCGTGGACGGTCAGGTCCCACTGCTGGGCCAGCGTCAGCTCGGGCAGCAGCTCGGTCACGTCCGGTCCGATCAGGTGACCGCCGAGCAGCTCGCCGTACTTGGCGTCGCTGATCAGCTTCACGAACCCGGCGGAGTCGCCGATGCCGTGCGCCTTGCCGTTCGCGGTGAACGGGAACTTCGCCACCCGCACGTCGAACCCGCGCTCGCGCGCCTGCGCCTCGGTCCACCCGAACGAGGCGATCTGCGGCTGGCAGTACGTCGCCCGCGGGATCATCACGAAGTCCAGCTCCATGGTCTCCGCGCCCGCGATGGTCTCCGCCGCGATGATGCCCATGGACTCGGCGGCGTGCGCGAGCATCAGCTTCGCCGTCACGTCGCCGATCGCGAAGATGTTCTCCACGTTCGTGCGGCCACGACCGTCGACGGCGATCGCGCCGCGCTCGGTCAGCTGCACGCCGGTGTTCTCCAGCCCGTAGCCCTCGACCCGCGGCTGGAAGCCGATGGCCTGCAGGACCTTGTCGGCCTCCAGGACCTCCTCGGCGCCGTCCTTGGACACGGTCACCCGCACGCGCGGCCCGGAGTCGTCGATGGACTCGACCCTCGTGGACGTCCGCACGTCGATCCCGAGCCGCTTGTACCGCTTGGCCAGCTCCGCCGACACCTCGGCGTCCTCCAGCGGCACCACCCGGTCGAGGAACTCGACGATGGTGACCTTCACGCCGTAGTTGTGCAGCACGTACGCGAACTCGACGCCGATGGCGCCCGCGCCGGCGATGACGATGCTCTCCGGCAGGTCCTGCGACAGGATCTGCTCCTCGTACGTCACCACCCGTTCGGACAGCTTCGTGCCCGGCAGGAGCCGGGTCGTCGCGCCCGCCGCGATGATCGCGTGGGTGAACGTGACCCTCTCGTCACCCACCTGGATGGTGTTCGCGTCGAGGAACGTGCCCCGGCCGTTGTACTCCGTGATGCCGTTCTTCTTCATCAGGAAGTGCACGCCCTTGACGCGCCCGTCCGCGACCTTGCGGCTGCGGTCGTAGGCGACGCCGTAGTCGAACTTCACCGTGCCGTCGACCTGGATGCCGTAGGTCTTCTGCTCGTGCGTGAACAGGTGCGCGAGCTCCGCGTTGCGCAGGAGCGCCTTCGACGGGATGCAGCCCACGTTCAGGCACACCCCGCCCCAGTAACGCTCCTCGATGACCGCCGTCTTCAGCCCCAGCTGGGCCGCCCGGATCGCGGCGACGTACCCGCCTGGCCCCGCACCGAGGACCACGACGTCAAAGTGTGCGCTCATGAGCGACACATTAGGTGCCCAGTTGGTCCGACAAGAACTCAACCGTCCGACGCCACGCGTCGGCGCGAGCGGCGGCCGTGGCGGCGGGCGTGCCGCCCATCGCGAAGTCCACGCCGGGCCCCGGGACGACGACGTCGGTGGTGGGCCGGTGCGGCGGCCCCGCGATCAGGTGTCCTGCCTCGGGGTACACCACGCGCTCGTGCCGGTGCGCGTGCCCGCGGTCGGTCAGCCGGCGCCAGGCGACCTCGCTCAGCTCCGCCGACGGCCACGACCGGTCCTGCCCGGATGAGAGCAGCAACACACCGCCCGCGATCCGCTCGACCGGGATCTCGGTGTCCTCCGGGATGCCGTCGGCGAAGTCGAACGCCGAGCTCAGCCGCACCGGCTCGCCCGAGACCACCTGCTCGCGCAGCTCGTCGGGGACCGAGTACGGCAGGTACGGCAGCGGCCTGCCCTGCCACGTCCACGACGCCGCCTCGTGGTCCAGCTTCCGCAACAACCGCGAGCCGGGCCCGATGCACTGCGTGACCACACCACTGCCCACCACGCTCACCACGGCCTTGACCTGCGGGAACGTGGCACCGACCAGCAACGCCGCCTCGCCGCCGCGCGACCCGCCCACGACACCCACCTGCCCGGCCCGCGCGCCGAGCCACTCCAGGGCCGTCCCGAAGTGCTCCAGCGGGATCTCGACCAGGTCGTCCGGCACGCCCGGCACGCCGAAGTACGCCGTCGCCAACGCCGCGAACCCGTGCCCGGCGAGCAGGGCCGCGTCCAGCTCGTGCACCCCGCCCTCGGACCCGCCCAGCACGAGCACCCCGGGGTGGACCCGGTCGTCGTCGGGCTCGAACAGCACGCCGACCAGGCCGTTCTCGCGCACCTCGGTCCGCCTGACCCCGTCGGGCACGGTCAACCGGTCCACTTCCACCTTGTCGACCCCGACGACCTCGACCAGCGTCGGGCCGCTCGGCTCACCCGTCCGGGTCATCGACCAGAACAACCCCATCGGGTCGACGCCGGAGTAGCCGCCCTCGACGGGCGCGTGCCGGGTCAGGTCCACCACCCCGCGCTCGTCGGCCACGAACACCGCGGACGACGACCAGTCGCCCGTCGACGCGCGCACCTCGACCCGTTCGTCCGGTGGCAGGTCGACCACCCGGACCTCCAGCACGGCGTCGAGCGGGGCGCGCCGCGGGTTCACCAGGATTTCCGCCATCGCGCGCCCCCTCGTCTCGCCTCACCCGGCGGCTAGTCGCTCCGCGCGGTCGGCCGCCGCCAGGGCGTCCAGCACCGCGTCCAGGTCGCCGTCGAGCACTTGGTCCAGGTTATGGGCTTTGTACCCGACCCGGTGATCGGAGATGCGCGATTCCGGGAAGTTGTAGGTCCGGACCCGCTCGGAGCGGTCCACCGTGCGGATCTGGGTGCGCCGGGCGTCCGAGGCCTCCTGCTGCTGCTTCTCCTCGGCCAACGCGGTCAGCCGGGCCTGGAGCACCTGCATCGCGCGCGCCTTGTTCTGCAGCTGGCTGCGCTCGTTCTGGCAGGACACCACGATGCCGGTGGGCAGGTGCGTGATGCGCACCGCGGAGTCGGTCGTGTTGACGCTCTGCCCGCCCTTGCCGGAGGAGCGGAACACGTCGACGCGCAGGTCGTTCTCGTCGATCTCGACCTCGACCTCGTCGACCTCGGGGAACACCAGGACGCCCGCGGCGGAGGTGTGGATGCGGCCCTGCGACTCGGTCACCGGCACCCGCTGCACGCGGTGCACGCCGCCCTCGTACTTCAGCCGCGACCACACGCCGTCCGGGGTGTCCACGCGGCTCTTGATGGCCACCGTGACGTCCTTGTAGCCGCCCAGGTCGGAGTCCGTGCCGTCGAGCACTTCGGCCTTCCACCCGTGCCGTTCGGCGTACCGCAGGTACATGCGCAGCAGGTCGCCCGCGAACAGGGCCGACTCCTCGCCGCCCTCACCGGACTTGATCTCCAGCACGACGTCCGCGCCGTCGTGCGGGTCGCGCGGCAGGAGCAGCTCGGTCAGCTTGGACTCCAGCGCCGGCACGGTCCTGGCCAGCTGCTCGGCCTCCTCGGCGAACACCGCGTCCTCGGCGGCCAGCTCGCGGGCCGTCTCCAGGTCGGACCTCGCCTGCTCCAGCTCACGGGCGGTCTTCACGATCGGGGTCAGCTCGGCGTAGCGCTTGCCGAGCTTCCGCGCGCCCGCCTGGTCGGCGTGCACCGAGGGGTCGGCGAGCCTGGCTTCCAGCTCGGCGTGCTCGGCCAGCAGGGCGTCCAGCGTCACGATCTTGCTCCGGTCTCAACGTCTGGCGAGGGTGCTTCGGGGTGTGGAGACGACAACGGCGCCCACCCGCGGATTCGGGGTGGACGCCGTCGGGGCAGCTACTTGGCGCGCTTGCCGTAGCGGGCCTCGAAGCGCGCGACCCGGCCACCGGTGTCCATGATCTTCTGCTTGCCCGTGTAGAACGGGTGGCAGTTCGAGCAGATCTCGACGTGGATGGCGCCGGACGTCTTGGTGCTGCGGGTGCTGAAGGTGTTGCCGCAGCCGCAGGTGACCTCGGTCGTCACGTACTCGGGGTGGATGCCGGTCTTCAACGTCTTGTCCCTTTCCTCGATTGGCCGCCGGGTCCTCGTCGGGATCGTGCGAGGTGAACCGGAGCCGGGCTCGACCAGACAGTGTGCCAGATCGGCCGTCACGGACTGCAACGCGCGGCTTCGCACGCTTGTTCCCCGTGGCCGGGGTCACAACCGCTCGCCGATGGTGGTCGACCATTTGGCGCACGAGGTAACCGCTGAACTACAGACAGCAGCGGCCCACGCTGCGTGGACGCAACACTGTCGGTGTGTTCTGCACTGTCGGGCGTCCCCTGTCGCTGTCCTCGTGGCTGGCCGTGCCGTTCCTGTTCAGCATCGCCGTCCTGGGCCTCACCGGGCTGGGTGGCCTGCTGGTGGGCGCTCCGGGGCAGCCCGCCCTGTCGAGCCCCGTGGTCGGCGCGGGCGTCGCCGTCGCCGTCGCGACCTCCGGTGCGGTCGGGTGGACCGCCCGGTGGCAGCGCGGGTGGCTGCGCTGGCCGTACCTGACGTCGGTGCTGGTGGTCGGGGTGCTGCTGGACGG
Organism: Actinosynnema sp. NPDC037264; assembly: GCF_055603705.1. NCBI lineage: Bacteria > Bacillati > Actinomycetota > Actinomycetes > Pseudonocardiales > Pseudonocardiaceae > Actinosynnema > Actinosynnema sp. NPDC037264. The sequence goes on from NZ_JBVJVK010000006.1 coordinate 275,359, forward strand.
CGTGCGCGTGCCCGTGGCGGCCGTCGTCGGCCTCGGCGTGCCGGTCGTGGCGCTGCTGGTCGCCCACTACTTCCTCGAACGCCGCCGCACCGCCGCGCTCGTCGAGGCGGGCGTCGCCTCGCCCACGCCGCCCTGCTGAGGACCACCCCGGACGCCCGAAGGCCCGCCCGGCGTGGGTGCCGGACGGGCCTTCGGAGGTCGGACGGGGTCAGTCGTTGTCCCCGCCCGGGGTGGTCTTGGCCACCTGCATCAGGAACTCGATGTTCGTCCGGCTCTTGCGGAGGCGGTCGAGCAGCAGGTCGATGGCCTGCTGGCTGTCCAGGGCGTGCAGCACCCGGCGCAGCTTGTGCATGACCGCCAGCTCGTCCGGCGAGAGCAGCAGGTCTTCCTTGCGGGTGCCGGACGAGTCGACGTCCACCGCCGGGAAGGTCCGCTTGTCCGCGATCTTCCGGTCGAGCTTGAGCTCGGCGTTGCCGGTGCCCTTGAACTCCTCGAAGATCACGCTGTCACCCGCGGACCCGGTCTCGACCAGGGCCGTCGCGATGACGGTCAGCGAGCCGCCGCCCTCGATGTTGCGGGCCGCGCCCAGGAACCGCTTGGGCGGGTACAGCGCGGTCGAGTCGACACCACCGGACAGGATCCGGCCGCTCGCGGGGGCCGCGAGGTTGTAGGCACGACCCAGCCGGGTGATCGAGTCCAGCAGCACGACCACGTCGTGACCCATCTCGACCAGGCGCTTCGCCCGCTCGATGGCCAGCTCCGAGATCGTGGTGTGGTCCGACGGCGGGCGGTCGAAGGTGGAGGCGATGACCTCGCCCTTCACCGACCGCTGCATGTCGGTGACCTCTTCCGGGCGCTCGTCCACCAGCACCACCATCAGGTGGCACTCGGGGTTGTTCTTCGTGATCGCGTTCGCGATCGACTGGAGCACCGAGGTCTTGCCCGCCTTCGGCGGCGACACGACCAGTGCCCGCTGGCCCTTGCCGATCGGCATCACCAGGTCGATGACGCGCGTGGTGAGGATGTGCGGTTCCGTCTCGAGGCGCAGGCGCTCGTTCGGGTACAGCGGCGTCAGCTTGGTGAAGTCCGGCCGGTTGCGGGACTCCTCCGGGTCGAGGCCGTTGATCTTGTCCACCCGCACCAGCGGGTTGAACTTCTGCCGCTGCTGCTCGCCGTCGCGCGGCTGCCGCACGGCGCCGATCAGGGCGTCGCCGCGGCGCAGCCCGTACTTGCGGACCAGCGACAACGAGACGTACACGTCGTTCGGCCCGGCCAGGTAGCCCGAGGTGCGGACGAACGCGTAGTTCTCCAGCACGTCGAGGATGCCCGCCACGGGCAGCAGCACGTCGTCGTCGCGGACCTCGGTGTCCGTGGCCGGACCGCCCTCGTCACCGCGGCCGCCGCGACGGCGACGGTCGCGGAAGCGGCGACCGCGACGGCCGCCCTCTTCGTCGTCGTCGCCCGGACCGCTCTGCTGGCGGTTGCGGTTCTGGTCGCGGTCGCGGCCACCCCGGTCGCCGCGGTCGTCACGCCCGCCCCGGTCCTGCCGGTCGCCGCGGTTGCCGCGGTCGCCCCGGTCCTGGCGCTGTTCGCGCTGCTCGGAGCGGTCCTGGCGGTCACCGCGGTCCTGCCGGTCACCCCGGTCCGACCGCTCGCCGCGGTCCGGGCGCTCGGCGCGCTCGCCGCGGTCCGGGCGCTCGGCGCGCTCGCCCTGCTGGCGGTCGGCCTGGACGCGGTCCGCCTGAGCGGGCCGGTCGGCCACGGCCTGCGCCTGCCGGTCGTCCGCGGCGGGAGCCTCGGGGCTGCCCGCCGGCCGGTTGGAGGAACGGCGGCGGCGGTTGCCGCGACGGCCGCCCTCCTCCTCGGCGGGACGGTCGGTCACGTCGAGCTGCTGCTGGGTCGGCTTTTCCACCGGAGCGGGGGCCGCGGCGGCCTTCTCCACCACGGGCGCCTTCTCGACGACCGCCTTGGGAGCCTCGGCCTTCTTCTCGGCCTTGGGCGGCGTCGCGGCACTGCCCCGACCGGAGGTGCCGCCCTGCCGCTCCTTGATGGCGGCGATCAGGTCGCCCTTGCGGAGGCCGGCCGTGCCGGTGATGCCCAGCTGACCTGCGAGTTCACGGAGTTCGGCCAGCACCATTCCAGAGAGGCCCGCGCGCTTGCGCGGCGTGGCGCTGCCGTTCGAAGGGGTGGTCAGAGCGTTCTCCTCGGCTCCGGAACTGGCAGCGGGGTTGGGAGCAGCAGGAGCTTGGCTGCTCAGTACATCGGTGTTGGTCACACATGTCCTTCCTGACCGGAGCGCGCCTCCTACGCGTTCCAGCGGACCTGCCGTCCGACGGAATGCGGTGCGGCAGTTTCGTCCCGGTTCAGGCGGACCTGGCGACGGCGCGGAACGCGCACGAAAGCGGAGTCCTCCGGTACCGGACTTCGGTCACACGGCGAGCGGGTGCCTTCCAGCGTCGGCCCCGTCCATACGGCACAGAGCCAGGTCACTGGAGGAATGCGACCCGGAACGAACGTCCGGGCACCACACCGGCGCCCGTGCGCGCGGTGACTGATGGCCCCGAGGGTAGACGCCGGTCCGGCCGGGTGCAACAACCGGGGTGCGGCGCGTCGCATCACTCAGCCGAGTGGCGCAACCCGGACTCCGGCCAGGTCGACCGGCACCCGACGCGCCTCGAACCCGGTCGTGTCCACCCGGGGCGGCAACACCCCGTCCGGTGGCAGGGCCAGGACCGTGGGTCCCGCACCGGACACCGCGGCGGCCACCCCGGCCTCGCGCAAGGACCGCACCAACCGCGTCGTCGCAGGCCAGGCGGGTTCCCGGTAGGGCTCGTGCAGCCGGTCGTCCAACGCCTCGACCAGCAGCGACGGGTCCGCCGTCAGCGCGTGCACGGCCAGCGCGGACCGCCCCGCCGCGAACGCCGCGTCCTCGTGCGGCACCTTCGACGGCAGCAGGCCGCGGGTCGTGTGGGTGGACGACTCCTCCGAAGGCACCAGCACGACCGGCGTCACACCGGGGTGCGGGTCCACACGGACCGCGCGGTAGCGGTCACCCTGCGTCCACGCGATCACCACGCCGCCGAACATCGCCGCCGCCGCGTTGTCGGCGTGCCCCTCGAACTCCGCGGCGAGTTGCAACGCGCTCGTGTCCGACTCGCGACCGGCGAGGGCGAAACCGGCCGCCACACCGGCCACGATCGCCGCCGCGGACGAGCCGAGGCCCCGCGCGTGCGGGATGGCGTTGCGGCACGTCAGCCGCAGCCCCGGCGCCTGGACCCCGACCAGCTCGCACGCCGCCCGGAACGCGCGCACGACCAGGTGGCGCTCGTCGGTCGGCACGTCGGCGGCGCCCTCACCGGACACCTCCACCACCAGGCCGCCGTCGGTCACGGCGAACTCCAGCTCGTCGTGCACGCCCAGCGCCATGCCCAGCGCGTCGAACCCCGAGCCGAGGTTCGCCGTGGACGCGGGCACCCTCACGCGGACGCAACGGGCCGCCAGGGCCCTCACGCCAGCTCCAGGGCGGTCGCCACGGCGCCGGGGTCCACCGGCACCGGCTCGACCTCGGGCATGCCCAGCAGGGCCGTGTCCGGGTCCTTCAGGCCGTGGCCGGTGACCGTGCAGACGACCGTGGAGCCCTTCGGCAGCCGACCGTCGGCGACCGTGGCCAGCAAGCCCGCCACGCTGGTCGCGGACGCGGGCTCGACGAAGATGCCCTCGGTCGAGGCCAGCAGCCGGTAGGCCTCCAGGATCTTCTCGTCCGTCACGGCCTCGAACAGCCCGCCGGACTCCTCCTTGGCGGCCACCGCGCCGGTCCACGACGCCGGGCTGCCCACCCGGATGGCGGTCGCGATGGTCTCCGGGTCCGCCACCGGCTGCCCGAGCACCAGCGGCGCGGAGCCCGCGGCCTGGAACCCGAACATCCGGGGCGCGGAGTCGGTGACGCCGTCCCTGTAGTAGTCCGAGTAACCACGCCAGTACGCGGTGATGTTGCCCGCGTTGCCGACCGGCAGGCAGTGGACGTCGGGCGCGCGGCCCAGCACGTCGCAGATCTCCCAGGCGGCGGTCTTCTGGCCGATCAGCCGCACCGGGTTGACCGAGTTGACCAGCGTGATCGGGTACTCGGTCGCGGTCTTGGACGCCAGCTCCAGGCAGTCGTCGAAGTTGCCGTCGATCTGCAGGATCCGCGCGCCGTGCGCGACCGCCTGGGCGAGCTTGCCCAGCGCGATCTTGCCCCGCGGCACGAGCACCGCGGCGGTGAGGCCCGCCTTGGCCGCGTACGCCGCCGCGCTGGCGGAGGTGTTGCCGGTCGACGCGCAGATCACCGCGCGGATGCCGCTGGCCAGCGCGTGCGTCATGGCCACGGTCATGCCGCGGTCCTTGAACGAGCCGGTCGGGTTCGCGCCCTCGACCTTGACGTAGACCTGGCAGCCGGTCAGCTCCGACAGGTGCCCGGCGGCGACCAGCGGCGTGCCGCCTTCGTGGAGGGTGACGACCTTGGCGCCCTCGGGGAGTTCGATCCGGTCCGCGTAGGCGTGGATGATGCCGGGCCACCCCGGTCGCACGCCTGCTTGGATCGTCATGTTTCTTCGCCTTCCACCCTCATCACGCTGACCACTTCCCGAACCACGGGCAGCCCGCCGATTTTGTCCACGGTCGACCGCAGTGCCGCGTCGGTCGCGGCGTGGGTGACGATCACCAGGCTGGCGTCGTCGACCCGGCCCTCCTGCCGCACGGCCGCGATGCTCACGTCGTGTTCCGCGAACACCGCCGCCACCTGCGACAACACGCCCGCCCGGTCGGCGACGTCGAGGCTGATGTGATAACGCGTGGGCGTCTGGCCCATCGGTCGCACGGGCAGCGCCGCGTAGGCCGACTCACGCGGCCCGCGCCCCTGGTGCACCCGGTTGCGGGCCACCGCGACGAGGTCGCCGAGCACCGCGCTGGCGGTCGGGGCGCCGCCCGCGCCCTGTCCGTAGAACATCATCTCGCCGGCCGCGTCGGCCTCCACGAACACCGCGTTGAACGCGCCGTGCACGCTCGCCAGCGGGTGGGAGGTGGGGATCATCGCCGGGTGCACCCGGACCGAGATCCCCTCGGTGGCCGGGGCGCCGTCGGCGGTCGGCCGGTCCTCGGCTCCGTTGACGGTCGTCTGGTCCTCGGCTCCGCCCACGGCTACCCGCTCGCAGATCGCCAGCAGCTTCACCGTGCGGCCGAGCGCCTTGGCGGCGGCGATGTCGGCGGCGCTGACCGAGGCGATGCCCTCGCGGTGCACGTCGGCGGCCGTGACCCGGCTGTGGAAGGCCAGGGACGCCAGGATCGCGGCCTTGGACGCGGCGTCGAACCCGTCCACGTCGGCCGTCGGGTCCGCCTCGGCGTACCCGAGCCTGGTCGCCTCCTCCAGGGTCTCGGCGTAACCGGCGCCGGTGGAGTCCATGCCCGAGAGGATGAAGTTCGTGGTGCCGTTGACGATGCCCATCACCCGCGTGATGCGGTCGCCGGCCAGCGACTCGCGCAGCGGGCGCAGCAGCGGGATCGCGCCCGCCACGGCGGCCTCGAAGTACAGGTCGGCGCCGGAGCTGTCGGCGGCCTCGAACAGCTCGGCCGAGTGCTCGGCCAGCAGCGCCTTGTTCGCGGTCACCACCGACTTGCCCGCGCGCAGCGCGGCCAGCAGCAGCGCGCGGGCGGGCTCGATGCCGCCGATGACCTCCACGACCACGTCCACGTCGTCGGAGGCCACCAGCGCCTCCGCGTCGGTCGTCAGCAGCTCGGCCGGCACGTCCCGGTGCTTGTTCGGCCTGCGCACGGCGATGCCGGCCACCTCGACCGGCGCGCCGACCCGCGCGGTGAGGTCGGCCGCCTGGTCGGTGAGCAGCCGGACCACCTCGGTGCCGACCGTGCCGCAGCCCAGCAACGCGACCCTGATCGGTTTGCCCTCGTGGCTTGCCACTTCTCATACCTCCAGGCGGAACAGGTCTTCCTCGGTCTCCCGGCGCAGCAGCAACCGGGCCTGGCCGTCCACGACCGCGGCGAGCGCGGGGCGGGGGAGCCGGTTGTAGCCGCTGGCCATGGAGTAGCAGTACGCGCCGGTGGCGGCGACCGCGATCAGGTCGCCGGGCGCGAGGTCGTCGGGCAGCCAGCAGTCGCGCACGACCACGTCGCCGGACTCGCAGTGCTTGCCCACGACGCGGCACAGCACGGGCCGGGCGCCCTCCCCCGCGGCGCGCGAGACCAGCTTGCAGTCGTAGACCGCGTCGTAGAGGGCGGTGCGGATGTTGTCGCTCATGCCGCCGTCCACGCTCACGTACCGGCGGACCACGCCGGCGTCGAGCTGGACGTCCTTGATGGTGCCCACCTCGTACAGCGTCACCGTGCCGGGGCCGACGATGGCCCGGCCGGGCTCGACCGCGATCTTCGGCGCGGGCAGCTCGGCGTGCTCGCACTCCTTGGCCACGATGTTGTGCAACTGGCGGGCCAGCTCGGCGGGCGGCGGCGGGTCGTCGTCGGCGGTGTAGGCGATGCCGAGGCCGCCGCCGAGGTCCACGGTCGTGACGTGCTCGAGGATCCCGGCGCCGTGCTCGTCGCGCAGCTCCGCGAGCAGCCCGATGACCCGGCGCGCGGCGACCTCGAAGCCGCTGGCGTCGAAGATCTGCGAGCCGATGTGGCTGTGCAGGCCGATCAGCCGCAGCCCGTCGGACTTCAGCACCCGGCGCGCCGCCTCGGCCGCGTCGCCCGAGGACAGCGAGAAGCCGAACTTCTGGTCCTCGTGCGCGGTGGCGATGAACTCGTGCGTGTGCGCCTCGACGCCGACCGTCACCCGGATCATCACCGGCTGCACGCGTCCGCGTTCGCGGGCGACCTGGTCCAGGCGGGCGATCTCGTAGAACGAGTCCAGCACGACCACGCCGACGCCGGCCTCGACCGCGGCGGTCAGCTCGGCCACGGACTTGTTGTTGCCGTGCAGCGCGATCCGCTCGGGCGGGAACTCCGCGCGCAGCGCCACGGCCAGCTCGCCACCGCTGGCCACGTCGATGCTCAGGCCCTCCTCGGCGACCCACCGGGCCACCGCGACGGACAGGAACGCCTTGGACGCGTAGTGGACCCGGGTCGGGTCGCCGAACGCCTCGGCGTGCTCGCGGCAGCGCGCGCGGAAGTCGCCCTCGTCCATCACGAACAGCGGGGTGCCGTGGTCCTGGGCGAGCTGCCGCACGTCCACGCCCGCCAGGCGCACCGCGCCGTCGTCGCCGCGCTCGGCGTGGCGCGGCCACACCTGCGGGTGCATCGCGTCCAGGTCGGCGGCCGTGGCGGGGCGGTTGCCCGCGGTGTTGGAGGGGATGAGGACGTCGGCGTGCCGGGGACCGGCCGGGTGCGCGCGCATCACATGCGCTCCGGCGCGGTCACGCCCAGCAGCGCGAGGCCGTTGGCGAACACCTGGCGGGTCGCCGCGCACAGGCTCAGCCGCGCCCGGTGCAGCTCGGTCGTCGCCTCGTCGCCCCTGGGCAGCACGCGGCAGGCCTCGTGGAACCGGTGGTAGGTGCCCGCCAGCTCCTCCAGGTAGCGCGCGACGCGGTGCGGTTCGCGCAGCTCGCCGGCGGTGGCGACGACGCGCGGGAACTCGCCGATGGTGCGGATCAGGTCGCCCTCGCGGTCGTGCGTGAGCTCCTCGACCGCCTCACCGGGCGTGACGCCCAGGTCGGCGGCGTTGCGCAGCACCGACGACAGCCGCGCGTGCGCGTACTGGACGTAGAAGACCGGGTTGTCGTTGCTCCGCTTGCGCAGCAGGTCGAGGTCGATGTCCAGGGACGAGTCCGCCGACGAGCGGGTCATCGCGTACCGGGCCGCGTCCACGCCGACCGCGTCCACCAGGTCCTGCATCGTGATCACGGTGCCCGCGCGCTTGCTCATCCGCACCGGCTTGCCGTCGCTGACCAGGTTCACCATCTGGCCGATCAGCACCTCCACCGACGCCGGGTCGTCGCCCAGCGCCGAGGCGGCGGCCTTGAGCCTGCCGATGTAGCCGTGGTGGTCCGCGCCGAGCATGTAGATGCACAGGTCGAAGCCGCGCGACCGCTTGTCCACCAGGTACGCGATGTCACCGGCGATGTACGCGGGGTCACCGTCGCTCTTGATGACCACGCGGTCCTTGTCGTCGCCGAACTCGGTGGACCGCAGCCACCACGCGCCGTTCTCGAAGTACAGCGCGCCGGAGTCCTTGAGCTGCTCGACGGCCTTGGTGACGGAGCCGGACTTGTGCAGCGAGTCCTCGTGGAAGAAGACGTCGAAGTCCGTGCCGAAGTCGTGCAGGTCCTTCTTGATCTCCTCGAACATGAGGTTCACGCCGATGCGGCGGAACACCTCGTGCGAGTCCTCGGCGGACAGCGCGCCGGGCTCCTGCCGCAGCACCTCGGCGGCGATGTCGCCGATGTAGCCGCCCGCGTAGCCGTCCTCCGGCGCGGGCTCGCCCTTCGCGGCGGCGATCAGGGACCGGACGAACCGGTCGATCTGCGCGCCCGCGTCGTTGAAGTAGTACTCGCGGGTGACGTCGCCCCCGTTGGCGGCCAGGACGCGGCCGAGCGCGTCGCCGACCGCGGCCCAGCGGGTGCCGCCCAGGTGGATGGGGCCGGTCGGGTTCGCCGAGACGAACTCCAGGTTGATCCGGGTGCCGGCGAGCTGCTCGCCGCGGCCGTAGGCCTCGCCGGCCTTGAGCACGTCGCGCACGATCGCGCCCTGGGCGTCCGCGGCGAGCCGCAGGTTCAGGAAGCCGGGGCCCGCGACCTCGACCGAGGAGATGGCGTCGGTGCCGGTCAGCGCGTCGGCGAGCCAGCCGGCCAGGTCGCGGGACGTCACGCCGACCTTCTTGGCGGTCTGGAGGGCCACGTTGGTGGCGTAGTCGCCGTGCTCGGGGTTGCGGGGGCGCTCGATCGTGACCGCTGTGGGCAGGGCGGCGGGGTCGAGGCCGCGGGTGGACAGCACGTCCACGGCCGTCGCACGGACCAGTTCAGCGAGCGCAGCGGGAGTCACCCGACAAGTCTAGGGAAGCGTTCTCGCTGGTCTCGACCGGGATGCGCGTCCCGCGAAGTGGGATGGCAACTGTTGACGGCCACCCGCTGTGACGGCCAGTTGACGGTGATCAGACACGGTATCCCTACACTGGCCCGCGGCATGGGCGTATGACGAGACTGAGGCGGACATGACCAGCGGCAAGAAGACGAAGGCCGCGCGCTCCAGCGTTGCGGCGGCGCGCTCCTCGGTGGTGGCCAAGAAGCCGAAGCCGTGGGGGACCATCATCGCGGTGGTGGCCGTGCTGGCCCTGGCCGGCACCGTGTTCGGTTACGCGTACAGCCAGATCGCGGACCGCAACGCGAAGGAGCAGGCGCTCGCCAAGTGGAACCCGACCGAGGAGAACAAGGACCCCTCGGACCAGATCGCCGGCGTGGTCAAGGTCGAGTACGAGGCCAGCAAGCACGTCGACGCCACGCAGCGGGTCGCCTACGACCAGTCACCGCCGTTCGGCGGTCCGCACGACAACGTGTGGGCCGACTGCACCGGCACGGTGTACGACAAGGCCGTCCGCAACGAGAACATGGTCCACCCGCTCGAGCACGGCGCGGTGTGGATCGCGTACAACCCGGACCAGATCACCGGTGAGGCGCTGGACAAGCTGAAGGCGCGGGCCGAGGGCCAGCCGTTCACCATGCTGTCGCCGTACCCCGGCCTGGACAAGCCGATCTCGCTGCAGTCGTGGGGCCACCAGCTGAAGCTGGAGAGCGCCGACGACGAGCGGATCGACCAGTTCATCCAGTCGCTGCGGCGCAACCAGTACACCTACCCCGAGGTCGGCGCCACGTGCGACGCGACCCAGTTCGACGTGACCAACCCGCCGCCGTTCGTGGCGGAGGCGCCCGGTCCCGACGCGGTCCCGATGTCCGGTGGCACCGCGGACAGCACCGAGCCGACCGGCGACCCGTCGGCCCCGCCCGCGTCCGACGCCCCCGCGGCCACCACGACCGCGAGCAGCTGACCTGTGGCAGGCGTCGGGCAGGAGGACGAGGCACCCCCGTCACGCGGGGTGACCGCGACCAGGACGATCGTCGTGACCGTCGCGGTCGTCGCCGTCCTCCTGCTCGGCGCCGCCATCGGCTTGCTGATCAAGCTGCCGGGCGCGGACACCAGCTCGACGCCCGCGCGCGACTCGGTCGACGTGGGGTTCACCCAGGACATGTCGACCCACCACCTGCAAGGCGTGACGATGGCCAACATCGCGCGCGAGAAGACGGCCGACCCCGCCGTCCGGCAGCTCGCCTTCGACATCGCCTCGACCCAGTTGGAGCAGGTCGGGCGGATGAAGGGCTGGCTGTTCCTCTGGGGCTACCCCGAGCAGTCGGTCGACGGCAGGCACATGTGGTGGATGACCTCCGGCACGCACGGCCACGACGCGCCCGGCTCGGGCTCGGGCTCCGGTGACGCCGAGCGGATGCCCGGCATGGCGTCGTCCGAGGAGATCACCAAGCTGCGCTCGCTGACCGGCGTCGAGTTCGACGTGTACTTCCTCCAGCTGATGCTGCGGCACCACAAGGGCGGCGCCCCGATGGCCGAGTACGCCGCCACGCGCGCCGGGCAGTCGGTCGTGCGGACGCTCGCGGACAACATGCTCAAGTCGCAGACGGCCGAGAGCACGTACATGCAACAGCTGATCACCGAACGCGGCGCCGCTCCCCTGCCGAGCTGACTCACCCAGCCGACGCCGCTCGGCCGCCCCACCTGGCCGGCCCCCTCTGGCCGACCCGGTCGCGTGATCGGCCGCGCACGGCCGGTAACAGTGCTCCCACCGCCCGACCGTCAGCTCGGCGGAGTTCCCCGCCGCCTCCAGCGGCAAGTGGCGCGAAGGGTCCTTCACGTTCACCGCGAACCAGGCCGACGCGACGGCGTTCGAGTACACGGTCGACGGCGTCACCACCACCGTCCCGATCGGCCCGGACGGCACCGCGACGATCCGCTGGACGCCCACCCACACCGAGGACCAGCAGCTGCGGGTGGTCAGCCGCACCGCGGCGGGCGTGAAGTCGACCCACACCGACCACCGGTTCCGGATCACGCCCGAACGGGTCGCCCGCGCGGACGTGCCGGAGTGGAAGACCCCGTCGCACCGCCGATGAGCCCTCGGCACAGCAGGACCCGCTGACGGCGGTTTCGCTTCACCCGCTTGGGGCTACCCGCCGGTAGTAGCGTGGAACACCCCGTCGCGAGGTCGCGTCGGTCGTTCGCGACTCATTTCCCGGCGATCACGCTTTTCGATCGTCGGGAAATCAGGCGCGAACGACCGACTTCCAGGCGACCGAGCCGCCGTCTGCGGAGCAGCGGCAATCCAACACGGAGACCGCAGTGGATCCCGATCGGCACGTCGACGAGCGCACCGCCCGCAAGGTGGCCGAACAGGCCCGCGAGACCCGGTGGCGGCACCCCAGCTTCGGCCGCGAGCTCTTCCTCGGCCACTTCCGCCTCGACCTGATCCACCCCCACCCCAGCGGCTCGGCCGAGGACCGCGAGCGCGGCGAGACGTTCCTCACCGCCCTGCGCGAGTTCTGCGAGCACTCCGTGGACGGCGCGGAGATCGAGCGCGACGCGCTCATCCCCGACCACGTGCTGACCGGCCTCAAGCAGCTCGGCGCGTTCGGCATGAAGATCAAGCGCGAGTACGGCGGCCTCGGCCTGTCCCAGGTCTACTACAACCGGGCGTTGATGATGGTCGGCTCGGTCAGCCCGGCGCTGGGCGCGATGCTGTCCGCGCACCAGTCCATCGGCGTGCCGCAGCCGCTGGCGATGTTCGGCACGGACGAGCAGAAGCGGGAGTACCTGCCCCGCTGCGCGACCGGTGAGATCAGCGCGTTCCTGCTCACCGAGCCGGACGTGGGCAGCGACCCGGCCCGCCTGGGCACCACGGCCACGCCCACCGACGACGGCTACGTGCTCGACGGCGTGAAGCTGTGGACGACCAACGGCGTGGTGGCCGACCTGCTGGTGGTGATGGCGCACGTGCCGGACAAGGGCATCAGCGCGTTCGTGGTCGAGGGCGACTCGCCCGGCATCACGGTGGAGAACCGCAACCGGTTCATGGGCCTGCGCGGCCTGGAGAACGGCGTCACCCGGTTCCACCAGGTCCACGTGCCCAGGGCCAACCTGATCGGCAAGGAGGGCGCGGGCCTGAAGATCGCGCTCACCACGCTCAACACCGGCCGGCTGTCGTTGCCCGCCCTGTGCGCGGGCGCGGCGAAGTGGAGCCTGAAGATCGCCCGCGAGTGGTCGGCGCACCGCGTGCAGTGGGGCCGGCCGATCGGCGAGCACGAGGCCATCGCGGGCAAGATCGCCTACATCGCGGCCACCGCCTACGCGCTGGAGGCCGTGCTCGACCTGTCCAGCGAGCTGGCCGACGCGGGCGGGCACGACATCCGCATCGAGGCGGCGCTGGCGAAGCTCTACGGCTCGGAGATGGCCTGGCTGGTCGCGGACGAGCTGGTGCAGCTGCGCGGCGGGCGCGGCTACGAGACCGCGGCGTCCCTGGCCGCCCGCGGCGAACGCGGCGTGCCCGCCGAGCAGATGCTGCGGGACCTGCGGATCAACCGGATCTTCGAGGGCTCGACCGAGATCATGCACCTGCTCATCGCCCGGGAGGCGGTGGACGCGCACCTCGCCGTCGCCGGTGACTTCATCGACCCCGAGGCCGACGCCAAGCGCAAGGCGCAGGCGCTGGCCAAGGCGGGCGGCTTCTACGCGAAGTGGCTGCCGACGCTGGTGGTCGGCAAGGGCCAGGTGCCGCGCGCCTACGCCGAGTTCGGGCCGCTGGCCGGGCACCTGCGGTTCGTCGAGCGGTCCAGCCGCAAGCTGGCCAGGCAGACGTTCTACGCGATGTCGCGCTGGCAGGGCCGGCTGGAGCGCAAGCAGCGGTTCCTGGCGCGGATCGTGGACATCGGCGCGGAGCTGTTCGCCATCAGCGCGGCGTGCGTGAAGGCGGCGGCGGACGGCGACCGGGCGGTCCGGCTGGCGGACGCGTTCGCCGCGCAGGCGCGGGTGCGGGTGGACGAGCTGTTCGACCGGTTGTGGCGCAACTCCGACGACTCGGACGCGAGGCTGGCCCGGCACGTGCTGGACGGCCGGTTCACGTGGCTCGAGGAAGGGGTGCTGGACCCGTCCGGCCCGGGGCCGTGGATCGCGGACTCGACGCACCGGGCGTCCACCGCGGAGAACGTCCACCGCACGACGTAGTTAGTACACGGGGCAGGTGTTTGCGGGCGCGGCACCTGCCCCGTGGCACGGTCGAAAGGGGACCACGTCCCCCGTACTCCCCTTTCGACTCCCCTAACTACAGCGGAAGGAACAACACCCTCCAGGAGGAGGTTCCTGTCACGCTACGTCGTTACTGGCGAGTTGAGACCTACAACTTTCGAGTGAATCAGCAGGTGAGAGTCACTCGACTACTCTCAGAGAGTCACGCTGCCTCGCCGGTCGAACACGAGCTCGCGCGCCGACCGCAACCCGATCGCGATGGCGCCGCTGAGCACCGCGCCGTCACCCAGCTCGCCCGCCACGATCCGCGGCGCGAGCGGCGTCATCCGCCGCAGCGCGGCCTCCATCGGCTCCTGCAGCAGGTCGGTGTTGCTGCCGATGCCGCCGCCGAGCACCACCAGCTCGGGGTCGACCACCGCCACCACCGACGCCACCACGAACGCCAGCCGCTCCGCCTCGTCGCGCACCGCGAGCAGCGCCCGTTCGTCACCGGCCTTCGCCGCCGCGAACACCTCCCGCGCCGACCGCGCCGCCAGACCGCGCTGCTTCGCCAGCGCCACCACGGATTCCGCCGCCGCGGCGGCCTCGACCTGGCCGCGCTGCCGTCCGTCCTCTTCGGACTGACCGGTGTAGGGCAGGTAGCCGACCTCGCCCGCCGCGCCGTGCGCGCCGCGGAACAACCGGCCGTCCACCACGATCCCCATCCCTATCCCGGTGCCCACGGTGACGCACACGAACACGTCGACGTCGCGCGCCACCCCGTAGGCCTGCTCGCCGACGGCGGCGAGGTTCGCGTCGTTCTCCACGACCAGGCCCGCGCCGAGCGCGGCCTCCAGGTCGTCCAGCAGGCCCGGTCGTTCCCAGCCGGGCAGGTTCGGCGCGTGGTGCAGGGTCCGGTCGCGCGGGTCGGGCACGCCGGGCGTGCCGACGACCTTCACCACCAGGTCGGCCGGCGTCAGCCCGGCGTCGGACACCGTGCGCTCGGCCAGCTCCCGCACCGTGCGGACCAGGGCCGTCGCCGAGCGGCACCGGTTGCGCTCGTCGGACCGCGCGATCACCGAACCGGCCAGGTCCGCCACCGCCACCCGGATCCGCTGCCTGCCGATGTCGACGCCGAGCACGTGGCCCGCCGCGGGGTTCGGCTCGTAGACCACGGCCGACCGGCCCGGTCCCGCCGACGTGCGGCCGATGGGGCGCACCAGGCCGTGCTGCTCCAGGTCGAGCAGCGCCTGGCCGATGGTCGGCTTCGACAGGCCGGTGTCCTTGGCGAGCTGCGGCCTCGTCGCCGGACCGCCCTCCCGCAGGCGGTCGAGCACCGCGCGCTGGTTGAGCACGCGCATCCCCGCGGGGGTGCCCACCTGGGGCGAGTTCGGGGCCGTCACGGTGAGTGAGTGTAGATCGGGTGGAGCAGCACCCGGACAGGCTTGCGGACAAGTTGCGCGGCCACTCTTGACAACGATGTCAGCTGGCCCTTTGCTTCGCTAAAGATCGGGTCGGTACGGCGAAGGGCGTGCGCAATGGGGCACATGCGGGGCAGGAGATCGCTGGTGGTCGTCTCGACCATCGCACTGGCGCTGGGGAGCGTGGGAGGCTGGAGCTCCGCGACCGCCGCACCGGGGGAGCCAACCGTGAGCGAGACGCTCTTCGCCACGTCGTTCGAGGACGGGCAGCCGCAGCCGACCTGGACGAGCACCGTGGAGACCGGCCCGGACGGCACGCCGAAGACGTCGGGCGTCGACGGCTCGGACTCCACCGGCATCCCCGGCAACGTCACCGACCGCGTGGTCGACGTCGTGGCCAACTCCGAGAACTCCGGCGCCGGCGAGGTGGCGGCCAACCTGGTCGACGCCAACGTGGCCTCGAAGTGGCTCACCTTCACGCCGACCGGCTGGGCGCGGTTCACCTTCAACGAGCCCGTCGCGGTCAAGCGCTACGCGATGTCCTCGGCCAACGACGCGCCCGAGCGCGACCCGAAGGACTGGACGCTGCGCGGCTCCCACGACGGCACGACGTGGACGCCGGTCGACGCGCGCACCGGCGAGGCGTTCGCCGAGCGGTTCCAGACCAAGGTCTACGACCTCGCCAACACCGAGGCGTTCAAGCACTACCAGCTCGACATCTCCGCGACCGCGGGCGGCGTGAACCTCATCCAGCTGGCCGAGGTGCAGTTCTCCGACGGCTCCACCACCCCGCCGGCGAAGAACATGCGCACCACCGTGGGCAAGGGGGCCAACGGCGGGTACAACGCCAAGGCGGGCGCCGGGTTCACCGGCGTGAAGGCGTTGCGCTACCAGGGCACGCACGTCGCCGAGGGCCGCGGCTACTCCTACAACAAGGTCTTCGACGTCGACATCCCGGTCACGTCGACCACCGAGCTGTCGTACCTGATCTTCCCGTCGTTCACCACGGACGACCTGAACTACCCGGCCACGTTCGTGTCGATCGACCTCGCGTTCGCCGACGGCACCTACCTCAGCGACCTCGGTGCGCGCGACCAGCACGGCTTCGAGCTGTCACCGCGCGGCCAGGGCGCGGCGAAGTCGCTGTACACCAACCAGTGGAACCGGATCGCCTCGGTCATCGGCGCGGTGGCCGCGGGCAAGACGATCAAGCGGATCCTGGTGGCGTACGACAACCCGAAGGGACCGGCCGGTTTCAACGGCTGGGTCGACGACGTCCAGGTGAAGTCCGCGCCGGTCGTGGTCGAACGGCCGCGCCCGTCGGACTGGGTGCTGACCAACCGCGGCACGAACTCCAGCGGCTCGTTCTCGCGGGGCAACAACTTCCCGGCCACCGCGGTGCCGCACGGCTTCAACTTCTGGTCGCCCATGACCAACGCGGGCTCGATCAGCTGGCTGTACGAGTACGCGAAGAACAACAACCGGGACAACCTGCCGACGTTGCAGGCGTTCACCGCGAGCCACGAGCCCAGCCCGTGGATGGGTGACCGGCAGACGTTCCAGGTGATGCCGACCGCAGGCACGCCGACCGCCGACCGGGCGGTGCGCGCGCTGCCGTTCAAGCACGAGAACGAGGTCGCCAAGGCGCACTACTACGGCGTGCGGTTCGAGAACGGGATGCGCACCGAGATCGCGCCGACCGACCACGCCGCGCTGTTCCGCTTCACGTTCGTGGACGACACCTCGAACCTGGTGTTCGACAACGTCAACAACAGCGGCGGGCTCACCCTCGACCCGGCGTCCGGCGTGGTGACCGGCTTCTCCGACGTCAAGAGCGGCCTGTCGACCGGCGCGACGCGGCTGTTCGTGTACGGCGTGGTGGACAAGCCGGTGAAGTCGAGCGGTCGGCTGACCGGCGCGGGCCGCGACGACGTGGCGGGCTTCTTCCAGTTCGACACCTCCGGCGACAAGACCGTGACGATGAAGATCGCCACGTCGTTGCTGGGCGTCGACCAGGCGAAGCGCAACCTGGAGCTGGAGGTGTCCGCCTCGGACACGTTCGACTCGGTGCGCGACCGGGCTCAGCAGGCCTGGGACCGGGTGCTGGGCATGGTCGAGGTGGAAGGCGCCTCGGAGGACCAGCTGACCACGCTGTACTCCAACCTCTACCGGCTCTACCTCTACCCGAACTCGGGCTTCGAGAACACCGGCACCGCCGACGCGCCCGAGTACCAGTACGCGTCGCCCGTGCAGCCCGCCGGGCCGTCCACGCCCACCAAGACCGGCGCGAAGGTCGTGGACGGCAAGGTCTACGTCAACAACGGGTTCTGGGACACCTACCGGACCACGTGGCCCGCGTACAGCCTGCTGACGCCCGGCAAGGCGGCCGAGCTGGCCGACGGGTTCGTGCAGCAGTACCGCGACGGCGGCTGGATCTCGCGCTGGTCCTCGCCCGGCTACGCGAACCTCATGACCGGCACGAGCTCCGACGTGGCGTTCGCGGACGCGTTCGTGAAGGGCGTCGACCTGCCCGACGCCAAGGCGGCCTACGAGGCGGCGGTGAAGAACGCGACGGTCGCGCCGCCGAACGCTGGCGTCGGCCGCAAGGGCCTGGACACCTCGATCTTCACCGGCTACACGTCCACCGCCACCGGCGAGGGCATGTCGTGGGCGATCGAGGGCTACGTCAACGACTACGGCATCGCGAACATGGCGAAGGCGCTGCACGAGAAGACCGGCGAGGCGCAGTACCTGGCGTCCTACGAGTACTTCTCGAACCGGGCGCAGAACTACATCCACATGTTCGACCCGTCGACGGGCTTCTTCCAGGGCCGCAACCCCGACGGCACGTGGCGCGTGCCCACCGACGAGTACGACCCGCGCGAGTGGGGCCACGACTACACCGAGACCGACGGCTGGAACATGGCGTTCTCGGTGCCGCACGACGGGCTGGGCCTGGCCAACCTGTACGGCGGCCGCGACGGGCTGGCGAAGAAGCTCGACGAGTTCTTCGCCACGCCGGAGACGGCGAAGTTCCCCGGCTCGTACGGCGGCGTGATCCACGAGATGACCGAGGCGCGCGACGTGCGGATGGGGCAGCTGGGCCACTCCAACCAGGTCTCGCACCACATCACGTACATGTACGACTACGCCGGTCAGCCGTGGAAGACGCAGGAGAAGGTGCGCGAGATCCTGTCCCGGCTCTACCTGGGCAGCGAGATCGGCCAGGGCTACCCCGGCGACGAGGACAACGGCGAGCAGTCGGCGTGGTGGCTGTTCAGCGCGATGGGCTTCTACCCGCTGCAGATGGGCAACGCGACGTACGCGATCGGGTCGCCGCTGTTCAAGAAGATGACCGTGCACCTGGACAACGGCCGCTCGCTCGTGATCAACGCGCCGGCCAACTCCGCGAAGAACATCTACGTGCAGTCGTTGAAGGTCAACGGGAAGACGTGGGACAAGGCGTACCTGCCGCACGCGGAGATCGCGAACGGTGGCGTGCTGGACTTCGACATGGGCTCGTCGCCGTCGCGGTGGGCCACGGGTCCGGACGCCGCGCCGCCGTCGTTGACCACGGGTTCCGCGCCGCCTGCTCCGCTGCGGGACGTGACGCTGTCGGGGACGGTGACCGGGGCGCCCGCGTCGTTGGTGGACAACACCTCGCAGACCTCCGGCGCGCTGTCGTGGTTGCAGGTGGACCTGCCGTCGAAGAAGGAAGACGCGACGTTCTACACGTTGACGTCGGGCAAGGCCGCCGGCGACCCGACCTCGTGGGTGCTGAAGGGCTCGTACGACGGGACGAACTGGACCACCGTGGACGAGCGGTCCGGTGAGGCGTTCGCGTGGCGGCAGCAGACGCGGGCGTTCAAGATCGCCCGACCGGGTCACTACCAGCACTACCGGCTGGAGTTCCCGGGCTCGGTGACGGTGGCGGAGTTCGAGCTGCTGGCCAAGCCGTTCGTGACGTGCTCGAAGTCGGTGACCGGTGAGCACGCCGGGGCGTTGCGCGTGGAGTCGGGCGTGACGTGCGTGGACGGCGCCACCGTGACCGGTCCGGTGACGGTGGCGGCGGGCGCGTCGCTGTACGTGTTCGGCGGGAAGGTCGAGGGTCCGGTGAACGCCACCGGCGCGGCGGCGGTCGTGCTGGTGGAGACCTCGGTCGGCGGACCGGTGAACGTGACCGGGGCGACCGGCCCGGTGTCACTGGAACGGGTGTCCGTCGGCGGGCCCGTGCGGCTGGTGGACAACAAGGGCGGCACGGTCGTCGCCGGCAACACCGTCGGCGGGCCGCTGTCGTGCACCGGGAGCACCCCCGAACCGGTGAACAACGGATGGGTGAACTCGGCGAGCGGGCCCAAGACGGGTCAGTGCGCCGAGTTGTAGGTCCTTGAGGTCACCAGGAGATTTCGCGGCACCTGCGCGCGGAATCTCCTGGTTCGACCTGGAGCGTGGCGTGCTCGATGTGGTACCGCTCGGCCAGCAGCGCCTGCGCGGCGCGCAGCACGTCGGCCGGGTCCACGTGGTCGCGGGTGGTGAGGTGCGCGGAGGCGACCTCCATGCCCGACGTGAGCGTCCAGACGTGCAGGTCGTGCGCCTCGGCCACGCCGGGCAGGCGGCTCAGGTCGGCCTGCATCTCGGCGACGTCCAGGCGTTCGGGCGCGTGCTGGAAGAGGATCCGCAGCGCGCTCGCGGCCAGCTTGTACGTGCGCGGGAGGACGAAGAGGCCGATCGCGACACCCATGATCGGGTCGGCGTAGCGCCAGCCGAAGACCAGGGTGACGACGCCGCTGACGAGCACGCCGACCGACCCGATGAGGTCGGCCAGGACTTCCAGGTACGCGCCGCGCACGTTGATGCTGTCCTTCGCGCCCTGGCGGAGCAGGAAGAACGAGACGACGTTGGCCGCGAGGCCCGCGGTGGCGGCCAGCACGACGGGCAGGCCGGGCACCTCGGGCGGGTTGCCGAACCGCCCCACGGCTTCGTACACGACGTAACCGGCCACGCCGAACAGCAGCACGGCGTTGGCCAGCGCGGCCAGCACCTCGGCCCGGTAGAGGCCGAACGTGCGGCTGCCGCCCGTTCGCGCGCGGCGGGCCAGCATGATGGCGGCCAGCGCCATGCCGACGCCCAGGACGTCGGTGAGCATGTGGGCCGCGTCGGAGATCAGGGCCAGCGAGCCGGTGGCGATGCCGACGACGAACTCCAGCACCATGAACGCCGCGCCGATGCCGAAGGCGATCCACAGCCGGCCGAGGTGCTTGGCGCTCCCCGACGACACACCGTGGCCGTGTCCGTGACCCATGAGCGGAACATATAGTCACATGCGCATGAGTGCAACTCGACTGTCAGGGGCGCCACAACCGGCCCAGGGCGCGGACCAGGTCGGGTGCGATGCGGTTGCCCAGGTGCGCCGCCTTCGCCTCCATGGTGACGGGTACCACCGCTTTGTGGTGGTCCACCACCTTGAGGACTTCGGCCGCCACCTTCTCCGGCCCGAAGCCGCGCCGCCGGTAGGCCTTCGTCGCTTTCCGGCGCTGTTCGTCCTGCTCGGCCGGGGTCGCGCCGGCGAACGTGAACGTCCGGGTGATGTCGGTGTCGACGATGCCGGGGCAGATCGCGGTGACGGTGACGCCGTGCTCGCGCAGCTCGGCGTCCAGGCACTGGGCGAGCATCAGGACGGCGGCCTTCGTGGTCGAGTAGGCCGACAGGGCGGCGGTCGGGAAGTAGCCCGCCGCGGACGCCGTGACGACGAGGTTGCCGCCTTCGCCCCGGTCGACCATGCGCGGCGCGAAGGCCCGCAGCGTGTGCACGACGCCCCAGAGGTTGACGTCCACGACCCGCCGCCAGTCCTCCTCCGACGTGCGGAGGAACGACCCGGCCAGCCCGATGCCGGCGTTCGCCATCACCACGTCGGGCACGCCGTGCCGTGCCTCGATTTCCGCCGCCACCGCCGTCATCGCGGCCGAGTCCGCCACGTCGACCCGGTACGCGTGCCCACCGACCAGCTCGGCCGTATCCCGCGCCTTCTCGTCGTCGACGTCGAGCACGACCACCTCGGCGCCCTGGTGGGCGAAGGCCACCGCCGTGGCCCTGCCGATCCCGCTACCGGCACCCGTGATGACCACCAGCCGCTTCCGCCGCTTGCCGTCGATGGCGTCCTCGATGTGCCGTGCGACCAGCTCCGGGTGCGTCCGCGGCGCCCAGTGCCCGGCGCGGATCCGGCTCCGGGTGAGCTCCTCGACCCAGGGCTCCGCCGCCTGCAGGTGCTCCCGCCTCACGTACGGGTCCTCGGTCAACTCGATCTGGTGAACCCGCACGGTGACCTTCGCCGGCTTCCGCCCCCGCCCCACGTTGGCCCGGTACATCCCCAGCCCGTTGACCAGCTCCCGCCGCCCCGCCCGCAACCACTTCCGGACCGCCGGCACCCGCCACACCAGCTCCGCCGCACCGGGCACCTTGAACCCCGCGATGTACCAGGACTTTCCCAACACCTTCGCCACCGTGACCGGCCGCAAGCGATTGCGCCTGACCCAGTCGCCGAGGTGCCCCAGGTCCGGCCCGGAAATGCTGGTGAACGAGAGGAACAAGTCGGGCCGAGCCGCCACCGCCGCCCACCCCTGCAACGACCCCCAGTCGTGCCCGACCAGGTGAACCGGCCCACCTACCGCCCCCACCACCGCCACGAGGTCCGCGACCAACCGCTCCAGCCGGTACCCCTGACTCCCACCCCCGACCGGCGCCCCCGACCCACCGGTCCCCCTCACGTCGTACCGAACCACCCGGAACCGCTCCCCCAGCCTCTCCGCCACCCCCTCCCAGACCTCTGACGTGTCCGGGAACCCGTGCACCAACACCACGGGAACCGCCCCACCCACCCCACCTTCGACCACCCGAATCGCCAGGTCATCCCCCTGCACCACCCGCTCACCCCACGTCTGCACAACCCAAGAGGGTAGGGGGTGAAACCCGCCGGCGGACGTGCGCTAAGCTTCCACCCGTAGCTGCGGCCCCCGTAGCTCAGGGGATAGAGCACCGCCCTCCGGAGGCGGGTGCGCAGGTTCGAATCCTGCCGGGGGCACCATCACGTAAGGCCCTTGACCAGCGCGAAGCCAGTCAAGGGCCTTACTCGTCTGTCCGGCCGTGTCCGGTGACATCCGGCCGCCTACGATGTCTGTGCCCAATACGTCCCAAAGTTCTCGCCCTTCGGCCGGTACCCCAGAGCAGCCTCAACCCGCTGCCGGACCGCCGCCACTTCCCCATCGAGGGACTTGGCGTAGATCTTGAGCAGCACCTCTACCGAGTGCCTGGCCCACTCGGCGACCGCCACCGCGGGCACTCCCGTCGACACCACCGCGTGCCAGCTGGTCGTACGGCGTAGCGGCCAGCGGCGTCACGGCTGTCTCGGGCGTGGTGCGGGCACGCTGCCAGCCCACACGATGGTGAGCATGACAACTACGGCCGTTGCGCTCGCCGGTGAACAGCCGACGGTTCGCGGCGGTGCCGAACTGGCGGATATGGGAGTGCAGCAGCGCTGTCACCACACCGCCGTGCCCACTGTTGCAACCGTGCCGCCGGATCACCAGGCCGCGGATACCCGTTTTCCCGAGACAGGTGCTGTCCAAGCTGCCCCATCTGTCCCGGCATGGCTGACGACCTGTGGTTCCAGGGCGGGACAGTCAGTGGGACAGGTGTCCCACCTGTCCCACTGAGAAGCAGCACCTGCACTACAGGCGCTTAAGCAGCTCGGCCTTTTTGCTACCGAATTCTTCATCCGAAAGAATTCCTGCCTGATGAAGTTCGCCGAGCTGACGGATCTGACTCAACACATCCGTCTCGGGTGTCACCATTGGCGTAACACCGGATGAATTCTTCTTCTTGTGCACTGCAGCGCACACAGCGTCCACAAATGCTTGACCTTCTACGGGCTCTACAAGTTTGATCTCGGTCTTTGACCCCGTGGCGGTGATCAATATGGTGTTGACTTGCTTCAGACCGTTGTTGATCCACTGGATCGAAGCGATGTCGGCAAGTCCGTAGTCGATGGACTTGCCGACGAAGCCGGCCTTGCGAACGATCACGCGTTCCGTTGTCAGCACAAGAAGGTGCAACCTGCCGCCTTCATAGCCTCCAGCCAGATGAGTGACCTGCTCATCCTTCTTGCCGGCCAGACGGTTTCCCAGCAGTCTGAGCTCACCATCCAGGATCGATTTATAGCCAAATTTCCGCCTGACCCCCTCGGCCGCCTTTGCAATATCTGCCCGCATATCACCCAATCCAATCACTCCATCCGTCTTGCAGCAGAGGCACACTCGGCAAATCAGCCATCTTACGACTCAAAGGTCGTGTTCCGTGAGCAATATTCGTCGTTCCTGTGCGATGGCGTCCCACACAAAGCCGACCAGGCTTGCCGACAGGAACGGACTGAGGATCAGTTCCCGACGGACGTAGAGGCCGAGTCGTCAGCATGACTTACTCCTCATTCATCATTCAAAAGGCGGTGCCAGGCTCCCCCTAAAACTTCAACGGTCACAGGCTCGGGCGAGAACCGCCATCCGGGCGGCAATGGACGGATTTCGGCCGATTCCATGGGCAGGAGTCGACGGAACGCCACCTCATCGAACCGAGTGGTCGCAGAGAATTTATCTTCATTGAACAGAACATCACTGGCGAATACTGCATGGTTGAACCAGGCATCCTCCACGAACATCGCCCCATTGAACATGGCGTCCTCGTTGAACCTCGTTTCAGTGAACCATGCTCGATCGGTGAAGACGGCCGAGGTAAACCAGGCATCGTCCTCGAAATTTACTTCGTCGAACCATGCCGATTTGACGAACGTGGCGCCGGAAAACCAGGAGTCTTTTGCAAATTTCGCCCCACTGAACCAGGCATCTCCGGCGAACGTCGCCCGGCTGAATTTAGCCTCATCAGTAAACCTGGTTCCACTGAACCAAGCAATGGTGGCGAATTTTGCGTCACTGAAACCAGTAACTCCAGTGAATCTCGTCCCGTTGAACCCGGCGTGCCCGATAAAGTTGGCCCGGTTGAACGTCGCGTCGCGTAGCAAGCCGCCGGTCATACTCCAGTCGATCAATACCGCGGCAGTCAGGTCAAGATCGATATCTGCCCAGAAAGTTGCGGCCGGACGGTCGAGATCATCTCCAGAAATCAGGTGAGAGGTGATGATTCGTTGGGCGGTCAGCCGGACCTCACGCTCTTGGACTCTCTCGCGATGTTCGTTGCGGACTGCCCGATCAGAGTCGAGGGCGGGTGAGTCGCCGGGGAGGTCGAACGGGGCGCGAAGGTAGGCGCAAAGTACGTTGATCACTGTCTGACGCAGGGCGGGATTGTCGGGGTGATCCTGAACAAGCCGTTCCAAGGCGTACATGCCGCCGTGACGTACCGGGGCCCTGTCTGACCCGAGTTGTTCCACCGACTTCGCGTACAAGTCGGTGATCCGGCGCGCTTCGGTGTCGCGTTCGGTCGTGGCTGCGACGCGTTCGGCGTGTTGGCGGGTGTGCTCGGCGATCTCGCGTTGGAGTTCGTAGGCGCGTGCGACGTCGGCTTGGTCTCGTTCCTTCTGCACCAGTCCGATCTCTGTGGCGTGTTGGCGTCGCCAGCCCAGGTACAACGCAAAGATCCCGCCTCCACCCACCCCGATGCTCAACCCGGTGCGTAGTGCGTTGAACCGCGCGTTCACCAACTCTGCACCGGACAGTCCTGCAGTTCCCGCCCACCACAGCACAACTACCAGGCCGATCGTCGCTGTAGCGATCAAGGCCGCCACGGTTGCGATCACCTTGCGCGGCATCGGCTCCACCGGCGTGCGTGGCGTGGATACCGTGGGCAACGGCACGGGCAAGTGGTTGGCGGACTGCTCACCGAGTGCCGGACGAGGGGGCGGCGCGGGAGCTGGGAGGTCCTCGGGCATGTACGGATCATCGTCGGTGGACCTGGCTATGTTCCGCAGGCACGTCAGTCGGCCCGGACGGCCCGCCGTGGGTGAAGTCCCGCGCTTCCCAGACCCGCGCGGCTCGCGCACAGCTACACGGTTCTCAGCCCTGCGGGTAAAAGTACAGGCCAAAGTCGCGCTCAAGAAAGATCAAATCGCTATTTCTACTGGTAGAGCGCTCGGGGCAGCCGGTGATCGCACCCGCCCTCCGGAGGCCGGTGCACAGGTTCGAATCCTGTCGGGGCACCAACGAAAAGGCCCTTGACGAGCGCGAAGCCGGTCAAGGGCCTTAGTCGTCTGTCCGAACGGGCTAGAGCGGGAAGCGGCCGCGGCGCCATTGCCAGTGATGACCGGCCTTCAGGTGGTCGACGATGGCGCGTTGCAGGGCGGTGCGGCGGGGTAGTTGGTCCAGTGGGGTGGTCAGGGTTCGGAATGCGAAGCGCAGCACTTCGACGTCGGCGTCGAGGCCTTCCGGCTCCTCGTAGGGCTCCAGGTCGAACCTCCGCTGGAACCGGACGATGTTGGAGTCCTCCGGCAGGTACTCGCGCAGCTGCGGGTCGAGCAGCCACGAGCCGCAGGCGAAGGCG
Source organism: Actinosynnema sp. NPDC037264 (assembly GCF_055603705.1). Taxonomy (NCBI): domain Bacteria; kingdom Bacillati; phylum Actinomycetota; class Actinomycetes; order Pseudonocardiales; family Pseudonocardiaceae; genus Actinosynnema; species Actinosynnema sp. NPDC037264. The sequence goes on from NZ_JBVJVK010000006.1 coordinate 300,579, forward strand.
GTGAAGTGCTCGTCGGGGAAGTGGCGCGGGAAGAAGGCGCGGGCCTCGTCGAGCGACTCGTCGACCGCCTCCGGGGTCAGCGGCCCCGACTCGGGGACGTGCAGGTCGACGGCGCCGTCGCCGCGCTGGTGCTGCAGCCGGCCCAGCTCGTAGACGCTGCCGCGCGCGTGCAGCGTCAGCCAGCTCTGCATGACCGGCCAGCCCTCGCCGCGCATCCGCCGGTCGATCGCGAGGTTCCGGCCCAGGTCGGCGAGGGTTGCCCACGAGACGGCGTCGGCGATGCCGTGGTCGCGGTGGTACCCCCGGACGACGCCGGTCAGGGCCAGGTACGCGTACGCGTAGAGGTGCCGCCAGGCGGGGCCGCGGTCGCGCGGCAGCTCCGGGCCGGGCGGGAGCCAGCCGTGGCCGCCGAGGTCGGCGCGGACCAGGGCGATCGAGCGGTCGAGGAGCCAGCGCAGCTCCGGGGTCCACAGTGGAGAGCCGGGGTCGGGCCAGCCGGCCATGATCTCGGCGGCGTCGTCCGGCCGCACCGCGAGGCGGTCGAGGATGGCGGGCGCGTCGGCCTTGGCGGGCAGCGGAGCCGACGGCAGGTCGCCGGCGAGCCGGTGCACGCGATCGACGTCCTCGACGGCGACCCCGAGTCGGGCGGCGGTGTCGTCCAGGTCCACGTGGCCGATCCTAGCGACCGGTCGGGTCCGCGGACATGGAGAAGCGGTCGTCCCGGTGGATTCCGGGACGACCGCTTCGACGAACACCTAGCGCTTGTTGACCTTCAGGACGACGGTCGTGGTGGACGTGGTGTGGTTGGCGTCGCCGTCGTAGACGACGGTCAGCTGCCAGCGACCCGTGCCGAGGGCGGCCGTGTCGATGGCGACGGTGGCGCGGCCGTTCACCAGGGTGGCACGGCCGACTTCCAGGTCACCGCCCGAGATGATGCGGACGACCCCCGTCGGGGTGTGCGGGCCGCCCTCGACCTCGACCCGGGCGGAGGCGTCGCCGCCCGGCTTGACCGCGTCCCGGTTGAGGGTGGCGGTCGTGGTGCTCGCGTCGAGGGTCTCCCGCGGCACGGAGATCGTGTTGACCTGCTCGACGTGGCCGGCCTGGTCGACGGCCCGGTACCGCACCGTCGCGGCGACGTCGCCGAACGGCAGCGGCGAGGTGTACGTCGTCCACGCCGAGTCGCCGACCTGGTACTCGACCCGTGCGACGCCGGAGGTGTCGTCCGCGGCCACGATGATCACGGAACGGGCCGTGCCGTTCCACGAAGCACGGCTGACCGGCGCCTGCGTGTCGACGTGGACCTCCCGGGTCACCGGGCTGGACACGTTCCCGGTGACGTCGGTCGCCCTCGCCTGCACGGTGTGCCTGCCGTCGGTCAGCGTCACCACGTCGGTGGTCCGCCAGCCGCCGTCCACCGCGAGCTCGACCGACTGCACGCCGGTCTCGTCGGCGGCCGTGGCCTTCACCTCGACCGGGACGGTGAACCAGTCGCCGGTCGGCGAGGCGGGCGTCGTGCTCAACGACACCGTCGGGTCCAGGCGGTCGGTCACGATCACCGTCACCACCGGGCGGAGCGCCTGGCCCACCAACGCGCCCTCGACCTGGAACGAACCCCACGACCCGTACCGCGCCGGGTCCACGTCGGCCCAGTCGACCGCGGTCGCCCGGGTCGAGCCGTCCGCGTAGGTCACGTCCACAGTGGACGGCAGCACGGGGGCGACGCCCTCACGGGTGCGCACCGACACCGACGCGACCGACTCGGCCAGCAGGTTCGGCTGCATCGCCGCGCGCAGCACGTCCAGCTCGGCCTGGCTGATCGGGATGACCGTGCCGTGCCGCGGGCTGCGCGGCAGCGCCGAGCCCGGGACCGACGTCCAGACACCGGAGGCGATGTCGTCGGTCCGGAACGCCAGGTACCCCTGACCGCCGTGGTAGCTCGGCTGGTCGATCAGCATGTGCCAGCGCCCCGGCACCACGTTGTCGCGGAACACCGTCGGGCCCTCGCCGCCGGTGAACGTCCCGCCCCACGGGTTGGGCTGGCCGACGCCGATGCGCTCGCGGACCAGGGACCACGGCGAGGACGTCGTGGTCGGCAGCGCCCCGGTCACCGTGGCCAGCAGGTCGGTCGACTTCTCCTGCCGGACCGTCATGGACGCCTCGTCCTTGATGAACCGGTAGAACGTGTCGCCGTCGCGCACCACGGTCGCGTCGATCATGCCCAGACCGGTGCCCCGCTTGACGTCCACCCACGGCTTCGCCTCGCTGAACGTGCGGAAGTCGCGCGTGGTCGCGTACATCATCCGGTTGTAGGAGGTCCGGAAGTCGCGGGAGGTGACGTCGGTCGTCGGGTACAGGTTCGACGCCCAGTAGACGACGTAGTCGCCCGACGCCTCGTCGTAGAACGCCTCGGGCGCCCAGGTGTTGCCCGCGAAGTCCGACGACACCTTGATCATCCGCTGCTCCGACCAGTGCACCAGGTCGGTGGACTCCCACACCACCAGGTGCTTGCTGCCGGACTCCTGCGCCTCGCTGAAGTTGTTGCCGCCGTAGATCTTCAGGTCGGTCGCCAGCAGGAAGAACTTGTCGCCCTCGTGCGACCGGATGAGGAACGGGTCGCGCAGGCCCTTCTCACCCATGGTCGAGGTGAGCACGGGACGGCCGTTGTTCAGCTCGTCCCACGACAACGGGTCGTTGCCCTTCGACGCGGCGAAGTAGATCTTCTCGCCGTCGTCGGTGCTCTCGCCGACGAAGTACGGGAAGAAGTACGCCTCGTGGGCCGCCGGGGCGGGCAGCGGGAGCACGGTGACCGGGATCGTGCGGGTCGCCGTGCCGCCGTTGAGCGTGGCGGTGACGGTCAGGTCCACCGTCACCGGCTCGCTGCCCTGCGCCGGCCGGGTGACCTCACCCGTGCCGGTCACGACGCTCTCGTTGCCCGAGCGCCACGCCAGCGCCGCGCCATGGGCGCCGGTCAGGGGCAGGGTGAGGTTCCCCCGGACGCCGTCGGCGTCGGTCAGCACGACGGCGTCGACCGCCGCCTGCGCCGTCTCCTCCACCGCGTACGAGGCCGTCCGGCCCGGTTCGGCCGCGTGGGCGGTCGTGGCGGTGAGCCCGCCCGCCAGGAGCGCGGCGCCCAGCAGCGCGAGGGTGGTCCGCTTCCGCAGTGCGATCTTCATCCCGTTCACCCTCTCCGCGGCTTGGTGATCCGCACGACCACGCTGGTCTGCGATGGGCTGTGCCCGCCGTCGCCGGCGTACCGCACGACGAGGGTGTGGTCACCGACGCTCAGGCCGCTGGTGTCGAGCGACACCGTGGCGGTCCCGTTGGTCAAGGTCGCTGATGCCAGGGGCACGGACGACTCCAGGATTCGGATCTCGCCGGACGGCGTCGTGCCGCCGGAGGTGCCGACCTTCACGGTCAGCGGGATGACCGCGCCCCGCTCGGCCTTCGGCTTCGACGGCGTCACGGTGGTCGTGGTCGACTTCAGCTGCGCCTGCTTCGCGGGCACCACGACGGTGCCGGGCTCCTCGACGTTGCCCAGCCGGTCGACCGCGCGGAACAGCACCGCGGTCTCGGCGTCGCCGACCACGACCGGAGCCGTGTACGGCTGCCAGTCGGCCGTGCCGATCCGGGTCTCGATCCGGTCGACACCGACCCCGGAGTCCGCCGCGCGGACCGTCACGGTGCGCGCGGCGGCGTCCACGGTGGCGTTGGAGACCGGAGCGACGCCGTCGATGCCGAACGTCACCGGGCGGACCGCGCCGACGTTGCCCGCCGCGTCCACGGCGCGCACCTCCACGGTGTGCCGGCCGTCGCCGCTGACCTGGACCTTCGCGTCGGCGTGCGTGAGCCACGCGCCGCCGTCGACGCGGAACTCGATCCGGTCGAGCCGGCGGTCGTCGGTGGCGGTCGCCGACACGGTGACCGGGTCGCCGTACCAGCCGTTGGCGGTCGTGCCGTGCAGCGTCACGTCGTCGACGACGGGGGCGACGGCGTCGGTGGTGTGCATCCGCAGGAACGTGATCGACTGAGCGGGGAAGTCGTAGCCGAAGTCGTTCGACAGCCCGCCGATCTGCCGGGTCGTGGGCACCACGTTGGTCGGGTCGGCCTTGGTGTTGGTGTCACCCGGCGCGCCCGTCATCTGGGTGACCTCGCCGTCGGGCAGCACGCCCGCGTCCGAGACCTTGACCCGCGTGCGGACGGTCTCGTCGGAGGTGTTGACCACCTTGGCCACGATGTCGCCGCTCGCCTCGTCCCGCGTGACGACCTGGAACAGCTTCTCGTCGGCGCCGGACTCGTAGGTCATCTGCAGCTCGCCGTTGAGGTACAGCGAGATCGTGTTGCCCGCGACGACGACCTTCACGCGGTACGTCGCGTTGGTGGCCACGCTGTGGCCCTCGACCGACTTGACCTCGACCGCGCTGCCGCCCGACGCCTTCTGCAGCACCGAGCGGGTGTTGTTCCAGCCGCCGAGGTTCCACCAGTAGAAGTCGTTGGTGGCCTTGGCGCCGAACCCGATGAGGAAGCCCTCGGCGCCGGCGGTCTTCTTGGCGTCGAGCTCCAGGGTGTAGTTCGTCCAGCCCTTCGCGTACGCGTCGTCGATGATGCTGCGCGCGTCCGTGGTCGTGGTGGACGACTGCACGTACTGGCCGTTGGTGACGCCCCAGCTGCCCGCGACCGGGTTCCACTGGTCGCCGTTGGCGAAGTCGTCGGAGAACAGCGTCTCGCCGTTGGCGTTCGAGGTGACCTTGACGTTGTCGTAGGCCGCCGCGGTGTTCCAGGTGGACAGGAAGATGCCGCCCTTGACGACCGACTGGTTGACCGAGCCGGTGAAGGTGCTCGGCACGACCTCGTCGCCGACGTTGTTGCCGAACATCTTCTGCACCTCCCAGTTGGGGGTGTTCCAGGACTCGTCGTTGTCGAACCAGATCGCGTCCGGGTTCCACTGCACGTACGACTCGTTGGACAGCAGCGGCGCGTAGGACGCCAGCCGGACCACGTCGGCGTTGCGCTGCAGGCCCGTCATGTACGACGCCTCGACCAGGGCGTTGCGGAAGGTGTTGCCACGCGAGGCGTACTCGCCCAGGAACACCTTGGGGCCGTTGCGGTCGTAGCTGTCGTAGCGGTGGTGGTTGAGCAGGAACCAGTCCGGGTCGTTGTAGTAGTGCTCGTCGACCATGTCGACGTTCTGGCGGCGGTTGTAGTCCCACAGGGTGTCGAACCGCGCGCCCGCGTCGTCCGGGCCGGAGTTGGAGATGATGGTGATCTCCGGGTGCCGCGCCTCGATGGCGTCCCGGAAGGCCGGGAAGTTCGCCTCGAACGTGGTGGTGTTCTCCTCGTTGCCCAGGCCGATCATCTCCAGCCCGAACGGCTCCGGGTGGCCGAGCGCGGCCCGCTTGGCGCCCCACTCGGTGGTGACGTCGCCGTTGGCGAACTCGATCAGGTCGAGGGTGTCGTCGACCCAGCGGGCGATCATCGCCGGGTCCTTCATCTCGGGGATGGTGCTGCCGCAGCCGTTGGCGCCCACCGACACCACGGGCAGCGGCTCGGCGCCGAGGTCCTCGGCGAACTTGAAGTACTCCAGGTAGCCGATGCCGTAGGACTGGTTGTAGCCCCAGAAGTTCCAGTTGGTCGGGCGTTCCTCGACCGCGCCGATGGTCTCCTTCCACTGGTAGGTGCGGCGCCGGTCGGTGTAGCCGCTCTCCTCGTAGGTGCGGAACGTGCCGACGTTGGTGACGCAGCCGCCGGGGAAGCGCAGGAACGTCGGCTTCATCGCGGCGACCTTCTCGGCCAGGTCCTTGCGCAGGACCGACTTGCCGTTCACCGGGCCGACCCAGCGGTCCTGCGGCATCAGCGAGATCATGTCGAGGCCGACCACCGAGGCCGCGCCCGCCGTGACGACCAGCCTGGCCGCGTCGGTGGTGGCGGTGCCGGTGAGCGTCACCGGGTACTGCTTCCAGGTGTCCGAACCGTCGACGGCCACGGAGCCCTCGGCGTAGGTGACGGCTCCGTCGGCGCTGACGAGCCGGATCGCGAGGTCCTGCGCGGTCGTGGTCCGCGCCCAGACCGAGGCGTCGTACGTCGCGCCCGCCTTGACCGCGAAGCCGCGGTTGTAGCCGAGGTTGCGCAGGCCGTCGCCGGGACCGTCGGCGACCAGCCGGAAGTGGTTGCGGTTCAGCGCGTTGAGCCGGGTGTCGTCGTCGACGACGAGCGCCTGCGGGGCCGTGCCGCCGCCGTTGACCACCTCCCAGCCGGTCATGCCGGTGAAGCTGCCGTTGTCCGAGGAGTTGAACTCGAACGACCGGTTGCGCACCAGCTCGGCGTACAGGCCGCCGTCGGCGGCGTAGTTGATGTCCTCGTAGAAGATGCCGAACATCGTGTCGCTGATCTGCGCGGCGGACGCGTCGCCGTCGATCGCCAGCTCCGCGTCGGACGTGCTGACCTGGGCGAGCTTGAAGCGGACGGCGGAGGCCTTGGCGCCGAACACCAGCGGGCCCGTGCCGCCCGCGTAGCCGGTGCCCTCGGCGTCGCGCAGGAAGAGCTCGCCGCCCGCGGCGTCGGTCAGCCGCACGGGCGTGGCCGCGCCGCCGGTCTGGCCGAGCGCGAGGCGGCCGTCGGTGACGACGACCGGGCGGTCGCCCTCGGCGGTGCGCAGGTGGACCGTGCCGTCGGCCTGGGCGGCCGCGGTGAAGACCAGGGCGGACAGCGGCGGCTCGGGCGAGAGGGCCAGACCGGCGCCGGTCTCGACCAGGTGGGCGCCGCCGGCGTCCTTGATCGAGAACGTGCCGCCGGGCTGGACGTCGCGGCCCGCGGCCGCGGTGACCCGGAAGTCGTCGAACGCGGCGGCGAGCGTCGTGCCGTCCAGCGCGCCGAAGGCGTAGACGCCGACCTGGGTCGTCTGGAACCCGGCGGTGACCGCCGAGGCGTCCACCCACGTCCCGGAGGCGTCCTTGTACCGGGTGGTGATGGTGTCGCCGACCCGCTGCAGCTGCAACGTCTCGCCGGTCGAGCCCGGCCGGTCGACGAACCGCTCGGCGCGGAAGACCGCGGCGGTCTCGACGTCGTTCTCGATCGCGATCCCGGACGGGGCCAGGGCGCCCACGAAGGTCAGGCCCGAGCGGACGTAGTTGTCCATGTCCCGCCAGGCGATCAGCCCGGCACCCTGGTAGGTCTTGGCGACCTGGGCGCGCACGGTCACCTCGGCGGTGAAGTCGCCCGCCGGGATGTCGACCATGAACACGTTCCGCGCCGTGTTGACCGCCTGGTAGGTGTCACCGGTCTGGCCGGTGACCCGCAGGGATCCGTCGCGGAGGGACCAGCCGGCCGGGTCCTCGTTGACGACCTCCCACTCCGGGCGGAGCGTCGTCGAGGCGAAGTCGTCGGTCCACGTCTCTCCTTCGACCGCCCCCGCGCTGGGGGCGGTCACCGCGGAGAGCGCGACCCCGAGGGACACCGGCAGAGCCGCGGCCACCAGGGCGCTGATCCACCGTCGGCCGGGTCTCGCGACCGACCGCTGCGCTGTCGTCATGAGGGGTGCTCCACTCTGAGTTCCACCGCCGTAGGAAAAAGCCAGCGTTGCCACCGGGGAGTGTGAGCGTTAACAGAGACGACCGTCAAGAGATCGCGCACAGCGATCTACACGGCCATGTGCCGCGCGAGTGGCATGAGTGAGCGTTCACAAGCATGACCGGAGGTGCCGGCGGTGGCGGCTTGCGCGGTCCTGGCCACGCTCGGTGACGCGGAGGCCGGGGTCAGGCCGGCGAGGTGACCTGGAAGTCGTCGCTCGCCACGGTCCGGCCGTCCGGGCGGGCGTGGACCGGGGTTCAGGCTGACGTGCCGACCTGGGCGGAGCCGCACCCCCGGCGCGGCCCGAGGTCGGGTCACACCGCGGCGGCCAGGTGGGCGAGCGCGGCGGATTCGTCGGTGCCCTCCTCGGCGCTGAAGACGTGCACGAGGAGGCCGGTCTCGCCGGAGGTGGCGGGCACGTGGAGGGTCTCGTAGTCCAGCGTGAGGATTCCCGCCTCGGGGTGACGGAGGCGCTTGCGTCCGGCGCCGCAGACCACCACCTCGCCACTGGCCCAGATCCGGCGGAAGTCGGGGCTGCGGGCGGACAGGTCGGTGATCAGCGCGGCCAGGTCGCCGTCGTCCGGGTAGCGGCCCGCGGCGACCCGGAGTTGGCCGACGGCCTCCGCGGCCCGGGCGTCCCAGTCCGGGTGGAGGGCACGCGAGGCCGGGTCCAGGAACAGGTACCTCGCGTTGTTGCGGTCGCGGCGGGCGGGGTCGGCCAGGCCGCCGAACAGCTCGCTGCCCAGGCCGTTCCACGCGACCACGTCGAGGCGGTGGTTCGTCACGAACGCCGGGAAGTCGCCCACCGCGGCCACGATCCGCCCCAGCAACGGGCTGACGCGGGCGCTGGGCGCGGCGCCGTGCCTGGCTTCGACGAGGGTGGTCAGGTGCGCGCGCTCGGCCGCGTCGAGGCCGAGCGCCCGGGCCAGCGAGTCCAGCACCTCGGGTGACGGCTGGGTGGCACGGCCCTGTTCCAGGCGCACGTAGTAGTCCACGCTGATGCCCGCCAGCTGGGCCAGCTCCTCGCGGCGCAGGCCGCGGACCCGTCGCCGACGGCCGCCGGCCAGGCCGACGTGCTCCGGGGCGACACGTGCCCGACGGGCGCGCAGGAACGCGCCCAGCGCGCGCCGCGCGTCACCGATCCCCTCGACGCCCCCGGTGCGGTCGTCCACGCCGTCCATGCCTCCCAGTATTCCCTGGCCCTGGCGGTACCAGGATCGCCGGACCGCCGGATGGACCGGGTGCTGGCTGCCGCGCCGCGGACCGGCGACCGTAGCGGCATGAGCACGAAGAAGATCCTCGTCGTCAGCGCGCACCCGGAACCGCGGTCGCTCACCGGGGCGCTGACCTCCTTCGCGGTCGAGCACCTGCTCGCGGCCGGTCACGAGGTGCGGGTGTCCGACCTCTACGCGATGAAGTGGAAGTCGACCGTGGACGCCGACGACGTCCCGGACCACACCGGTGACGGGCCGCTGGACGTGCTGGCCGAGCACGAGCGGGCCACGCTGGCGGGTCGGCTGACGCCCGACGTCGCGGCCGAGCAGGAGAAGCTGCGCTGGTCGGACGCCGTCGTCCTGCAGTTCCCCATGTGGTGGTTCTCCCTGCCCGCGATCCTCAAGGGCTGGGTCGACCGGGTCTTCACCAACGGTTTCGCGCACGGCCCGGCGGTCCCACCGCCCTACACCGAGGGCGCCGCGCTGGGCGGACGGCGCGCGCTGCTGTCGGTGACGATCGGCGCCCGTGCGTCGGCGTTCACCGACCGGGGCGTCCACGGCGCGCTGGCGGACGTCCTCTTCCCGATCCAGCACGGCGTGCTGTGGTTCACCGGCATGACACCGCTCGAACCGTTCGCGGTCTACGGCACGGTGGACCTGCCGGCGGAGGCGTACGCGGCGGCGCGGCGGGAGTACGGGCGTCGGCTGGACGGGCTCTTCACCGACGAACCGGTCCCGTTCCGGCCGCTCGTCGGCGACTACGGCCGCGACATGCGGCTGCTGCCGGGCGCGGAGGCGCCGGGGACGACCGGGCTCGACCTCCACCGCCGGCCGTGAGACCGCCGGGATCGGTGGCAGGAAGGCGACAAGGGCCGTCCGGTCGGGATCCCGGTCAGCACGATGGCCACATGGGACGAGTTCTTGGACTGTTGGCCGCCGGCACGGTGGCGGCCGGTGCGTTGGTCGGGGTGGCGCCGGGGTCGGTGGCCGCGGCGTGCGACTTCCCGGCCCAGGTGTTGGACCTGCGCGACTGGAAGATCCAGCTGCCGATCGGCGGGGAGGAGGATCCGGACGAGGTCAAGCAGCCCGCGCTGGCGAACTACCGCGTCGACCCCTGGTTCGTGGCCGACGCCGGGTGCGCCGGGGTGCGGTTCCGGGCGGCGGTGAACGGGGTCACCACCAGCGGGTCGAAGTACCCCCGGTCCGAGTTGCGGGAGATGGACGGGACGCGGAACGCGGCCTGGTCGTCCACGTCCGGGACGCACGTGATGACCGTCGACCAGACCGTCACGCGGTTGCCGAACGACAAGCCGCACCTGGTCGTCGGCCAGATCCACGGCGGTGACGACGACATCTCCGTGTTCCGGGTCGAGGGCAGCAAGCTCTACGTCACCAACGGCGACGACGCGCACTACAAGCTGGTGACCGACGACTTCCGGCTGAACACGCGGTTCCAGGTCAAGTTCGTGGTGTCCGGCGGCAAGATCAACGCCTTCTACAACGGCGCGCCGGCGGCGACGTTGAGCGCCTCCTTCAGCACGGGCTACTTCAAGGCGGGCGCCTACACGCAGGCCAACTGCGGCAACTCCAGCCCGTGCGGCGCGAGCAACTACGGCGAGACGATCATCCACAAGGTGACGTTGGGCGACAGCGGCACGCCCCAGCCCGATCCGCAGCCCGAGCCACCGACCGGCACGCCGCTGCCGGTCTCGGCGGTCACCGCGAGCGGGCACGACGGGAACGTGCCGGGCAACACCCTCGACGGCGACCCGACCACCCGGTGGTCGGACGAGGGCGACGGCGTGTGGATCCGGTACGACCTCGGTTCGGCCCGCGCGGTCGGCTCGGTGGAGGTGGCCTGGCACAAGGGTGACACCCGGCGGCACGACTTCCGGATCCAGACCTCGGCCGACGGGACCGCGTGGACCGACCGGTTCGCCGGCTCCAGCTCGGGCACGACGCTCCGGCCCGAGACCTACGACCTCCCCGACACCTCGGCCCGCTACGTGCGGGTCGTCGGCTACGGCAACACCGGCAACGACTGGACGAGCATCACGGAGACCTCGATCCACCCGGCGGCCTGACCCGTTCCGGGCGAACGACGAACAGCTCCGGGCGAACGGCCACGTGGCCGGGCGGGGGGCACCCCCGGCCAGGGGAGGTCGCGCTCCAGCGTCCTTCTTTCGCCCTGGGGGTTTGAGGGGGTTTTTGTTCCGGGTTGGGAAAGTGCAGAAAAT